>NZ_JBEAHW010000016.1:0-148907 GCF_040062085.1 Klebsiella sp. JN_Kp122 | reverse complement strand
ACTGTAAATCTGCCGTCATCGACTTCGAAGGTTCGAATCCTTCCCCCACCACCATCTCCTCATGTCATGCCCAGCTTAATCTACCTGCGATATTCTATATTCTGCCCTACGGGGAAGGATGAGAAGCTTCGACTAAGGTTCGACTCGAGCGTCAGCGAGAGAACGTTGCCGCAGGCAACGGCCCGAAGGGCGAGGCGCTTTAGCGCCGAGTAATCCTTCCCCCACTACTGTTGCATTCTCTTCAGCCACCTGCACTGCCATCTCCTCGCTCGCGCTTCGCTTAGCGAAGCTACAGGTGGTGCCGTTTGGTAGCCCGGACAGGTGCGCAGCACCGCCTCCGGGAAAACTCACAGCGGGGGCAATCGTCTTTTTACCGGTGAACTCTTCACCACCGATGTATTGCACTGCGCATACTCTGCGAGACCATCCAGTATCGTATCCAGCTGCGTAATATCACGGACCACAAGACGCATAACAAAACAATCCTCTCCGGTGACCTTGTCACTTTCAATACACTCCGGCATAGCCTGGATATATTTATCCACTTTTTGCAGCAATCCCGGTAGCGGTCTCACTCGTACTAATGCCTGCAGACTATATCCCAGCGCCGCCAGATTCACCCGCGCGCCATAACCCTCAATTACCCCTTTTTCCTCAAGGCGTTTTACCCGCTCGGCGGTACTCGGCGAGGTCAATCCCACCTGCGCGCTCAATACCTTGAGCGAAACTCTGGCATCTTGTGTCAGGCAGGTCAGAATCGCCCGGTCTATTTCATCAATTACGTATTCCATTTATTTCACCTAATTAATAAAGGCATTCATCTGTTTTTACCTTATTTCAGATATATCAAGCTGTCAGGCTTTTCACGACAATAATGGAAAACTTCTGGAGGTGAAATATGCAGCTTTCTCGTGGTGTCTGGCAGATGAGCCTGGCGATGATCATTTCCGGCTCGATTGGCGCATTCGTGCTGCTCTCAGGGTTGCCGGTAATCGACGTGGTTTTCTGGCGCTGTCTTATCGGCGCGGTCACATTATTGCTGTTTATTTTGTTAAGCCGGCAACCCTTCAGCCGCCTGACGCGCCTCACTCTGGCGCTGGCAGTCCTTGGCGGCGTCGCGCTGGTGATCAACTGGCTGCTGCTGTTTGCCGCCTACTCACGCGTTTCTATCGGGATGGCCACCGTGGTCTACAACACCCAGCCCTTTATGCTGGTATTACTGAGCATGATACTAGGTGAAAGGGTAAGCGCGGTAAAATGGGGATGGTTACTGCTGGCCTTCAGCGGCGTGGTGATTCTGCTATCGAGCGAACTAACTCCCACCCACGGCGACAATCTCGTTACTGGCATTGCACTGGCGTTATGCGCGGCGTTTTTTTATGCCCTGACCGCCATTATCGCCCGCAAGCTGCAGTCGCTACCGGCGCAGCATATCGCTTTTATTCAGGTTATCGTCGGTACGGTAATGCTTTTGCCGCTGGTTCATGCCCCCGAGTTTAACGGCCATTTTGCCTGGCGCTATTTGCTGATCCTCGGCATCGTCCATACCGGGATTATGTATCAACTTTTATATAGTGCGATTCAAAAGCTGCCGACGCCGGTCACTGGTTCGCTCTCGTTTATCTATCCACTGGTGGCTATCGTGGTTGACTATCTGGTTTTCCATCATGCGCTCACGCCGCTGCAGTTGGCTGGAGGGGTGCTGATTCTGTTTGCTGCGGCGGGCAACAACCTTGGCTGGGGCGAAAAAAAACCCCGCCATGGCGGGGTAAGTCAGCCGTCGCGAATGAACTAGCGACGCGCGCGCACAATCTGGTATTTGCGCGTCAGGTACTCGACCGGCGCGCTCCAGATGTGAACCAGGCGCGAGAACGGGAACAGCAGGAACAGCGTCATCCCCAGCACCAGGTGAACTCGGAAGACAAAAGCTACGCCATCGAGATGCTGCGAAGCTCCGCCGTGGAAGGTCACCACCGACTGCGCCCAGCCGACCAGTTTCATCATTTCGCTACCGTCCATATGCTGGGCGGAGAATGGAATGGTCAGCAGACCCAGCGCGCATTGCACCATCAGCAACGAGAGGATCAGGATATCCGCTGTGGTGGTGGTAGCACGAACGCGCGGGCTCAGCAGACGGCGCTTGAGCAGCAGTAAACCGCCGACCAACGTCATCACGCCGCACGCCCCGCCGGCAAACATCGCCATTTTCTGCTTCACGTCGATCGGCAGGAAGGACTCATACATCCAGTGCGGGGTCAGCATACCGAGGAAGTGACCGGCAAAAATACCCAGGATCCCGATATGGAACAGGTTTGACGCCAGGTTCATCCCTTTACGATCCAGCATCTGACTGGAGGCAGCGCGCCAGGTGTACTGGCCGTAGTCGTAGCGCAGCCAGCTGCCAATAAGAAACACTGAACCCGCAATGTACGGATAGATGTCAAAGAAGAACATATTCAGGAAGTGCATTAGTGCTGTCCTCCGTTAGAGATATTCAAATATTGCGGGGCCACGGCTCCGGCAAAACGGCGCTGGTGAGCGGAGATTTCCGACTCGCCGCAGCCCTGGTCGGCAAAGAATTTGACCTGCTCTTCTTCCCAGACGGCATCCAGCGCCTGCGGTGTATCGTCGCGGGCCTCGTCGGCAATCTTCTCCGCCACTTTCTGGCTATCGACCTGAGTATTGGCAAGCTTCAACAGCAGCTCGAACAACACCGCATAGCGGCTCTCGCGCTGTTGCAGACGCGCGCTGAGCAGGCCAAGGATTGGCGCAACGTCCCGCAGGCCGCCAAGCGCTTCCTCTTCCGGCAACTGCGCCAGATACTCAAGGTACAGCGGCAGGTGATCCGGCAGCTCATGGCTATCCAGCAGCAGACCGTGGCGCTCGTACTGCGCCATCAGGTCGACCATCGCCTGCCCGCGATCTCGGGACTCGCCGTGCACATGTTCAAACAGCAGCAGCGAGGTGGCGCGGCCGCGGTCAAACAGCTCGCTATACGCCGATTGGGCGTCCAGCGGATCCTGAGCCACTAAATCGCGCAGGAAAACGCCCAGCGCCTGGGCATCTTCTTTGGCGAGTTTTTCCGATGACGCGAGAGCCTCGAACATCTCCTGCTGATGCTGCCATAAGGCAGCGTCAGGGTATTCGAGCAGACGCGACACAATCACGAGTTCAATCATGCGTGCGGCTCCGTTTTGCTGGTAACGTCAATGGCGTCAATGCGACGGCTGTTAAACAGGTTGAATTCGCTGTCAGAGCCGTGGCAACCATCGCCGAAGGTAAAGCCGCAACCGCTCTTCTCCGGGAAGGCATCGCGAGCCTGTTCGCGATGGCTGCTCGGCACCACGAAACGATCTTCGTAGTTAGCGATAGCCAGATAACGGTACATCTCCTGCGCCTGCGCTTCGCTCAGCCCGACCTCTTCCAGCGCGCGGGTATCGACGATGCCGTCGACGGTTTCCGCACGTTTGAAGTGGCGCATCGCCAGCATACGTTTCAGCGCCAGCAGTACCGGCTGGGTATCGCCCGCGGTCAGCAGGTTCGCCAGATACTGGACTGGAATACGCAGGCTTTCTACATCCGGCAGGATCCCGTTGCTACCCAGTTCGCCCGCATCGGCCGCGGACTGAATCGGCGACAGCGGCGGCACGTACCAAACCATTGGCAAGGTGCGATATTCCGGGTGCAGCGGCAGCGCCAGCTTCCAGTCCATCGCCATTTTGTAAACCGGCGACTGCTGCGCGGCTTCAATTACGCCCTGCGGTACGCCATCTTTTAACGCCTGTTCAATCACTTTTGGATCGTTAGGATCGAGGAAGACGTCCAGTTGACGCTGATACAGATCTTTCTCATTCTCGGTGCTGGCTGCGTTTTCAATCGCGTCCGCGTCGTAGAGCAGGACACCGAGATAGCGAATACGTCCCACACAGGTTTCGGAACACACCGTCGGCATCCCGGATTCAATACGCGGGTAGCAGAAGATGCATTTCTCGGATTTCCCGCTCTTCCAGTTGAAATAGATCTTCTTGTACGGGCAGCCGGTGATGCACATACGCCAGCCGCGGCACTTATCCTGGTCGATCAGGACAATACCGTCTTCTTCACGCTTATAGATGGCACCGCTCGGGCAGGTCGCGACGCACGCCGGGTTCAGGCAGTGCTCGCATAAGCGCGGCAGATACATCATGAAGGTGTTTTCGAACTGGCCGTACATCGCCTTCTGCATGTTTTCGAAGTTCTGGTCTTTGGCGCGTTTTTCAAACTCGCCGCCGAGGATCTCTTCCCAGTTCGGGCCGCTGGTAATTTTGTCCATCCGCTGGCCGGTAATCAGCGAACGCGGACGAGCGATCGGCTGATGTTTGCTTTCCGGCGCGTTATGCAGATTCTGGTAGTCAAAATCAAACGGCTCGTAGTAATCATCGATTCCCGGCAGATGCGGGTTGGCGAAGATTTTACCCAGCAGCATCGCGCGGTTGCCCATGCGCGGCTGCAGTTTACCGTTGATTTTACGGATCCAGCCGCCTTTCCATTTTTCCTGGTTTTCCCAGTCGTTCGGGAAACCGACGCCCGGCTTACTTTCTACGTTGTTAAACCAGGCGTACTCCATCCCTTCACGACTGGTCCAGACGTTTTTGCAGGTTACGGAGCAGGTGTGGCAGCCGATGCATTTATCGAGATTCAGCACCATGCCGACTTGTGAACGAATTTTCATTTTACGCTCTCCTGTACCTGGTCATTACCTTCGCCGTCTAACCAGTTAATGTTCTTCATCTTACGTACCACAACAAACTCATCGCGGTTGGAACCGACGGTGCCATAGTAGTTAAAGCCGTACGCCAGGTGGCCGTAGCCGCCGATCATATGGGTCGGTTTTGGCGTAATACGGGTAACCGAGTTGTGGATCCCCCCGCGCTGACCGGTAACTTCAGAACCCGGCAGGTTCACGATACGTTCCTGCGCGTGGTACATCATGGTCATTCCTGCCGGTACGCGCTGGCTCACTACCGCACGCGCCGTCAGGGCGCCGTTGGCGTTGAAGACTTCGATCCAGTCGTTATCCTCGATACCCAGATCTTTCGCATCCGCTTCGCTCATCCAGACGATCGGCCCGCCGCGCGACAGAGTCAGCATCAGCAGGTTATCGCTATAAGTAGAGTGAATCCCCCACTTCTGGTGCGGCGTCAGGAAGTTCAGTGCCTTCTCCTTATTGCCGTTGGATTTTTCGCCCATCACCGCTTTCACCGAACGGGTGTCAATTGGCGGACGATAGACCAGCAGGCTTTCGCCAAAGTCGCGCATCCACTGGTGATCCTGATACAGCGACTGACGGCCGGACAGCGTACGCCACGGTATCAGCTCGTGGACGTTGGTATAACCAGCGTTATAGGAGACATGTTCGTCTTCCAGGCCAGACCAGGTCGGGCTGGAGATGATCTTACGCGGCTGCGCCTGAATATCGCGGAAGCGGATCTTCTCGTCTTCTTTGTTCAGCGCCAGATGCGCATGGTCGCGGCCGGTAAATTCGCTCAGCGCTTTCCACGCCTTCACGGCTACCTGACCGTTAGTTTCCGGCGCGAGAGTGAGGATCATCTCAGCGGCGTCAATAGCGGTCTCCAGCTTCGGCTGGCCTTTCGCCGGGCCTTCCGCCTTGGTGTAGTTGAGCTTACGCAGCAGGTCCATCTCGCTCTGGGTATTCCAGGCGATACCTTTACCGCCGTTGCCGATGGTTTCCAGCAGCGGGCCGATAGAGGTGAAACGCTCGTAGGTCGCCGGATAATCACGCTCGACCGGAATAATATGCGGCGCGGTTTTACCTGGGATCAGGTCACATTCGCCTTTTTTCCAGTCTTTAACGTCAAACGGCTGCGCCATTTCCGCGGCGGAATCGTGCTGAATCGGCAGCGTCACGACGTCGGTTTCTTTGCCGAGGTGGCCTACGCAGACTTCAGAGAATTTCTTAGCGATACCTTTATAGATGTCCCAGTCGCTTTTGGATTCCCAGGCCGGGTCAACGGCGGCAGACAGCGGGTGAATAAACGGATGCATATCCGAGGTATTCATATCGTCTTTTTCGTACCAGGTTGCGGTCGGCAGTACGATGTCGGAGTACAGACAGGTGCTCGACAGACGGAAGTCGAGCGTGACGACCAGATCCAGTTTGCCGTCGAGACCGTTATCCCGCCATTCGACTTCTTCCGGCTTCACGCCGCCCTGCTTGCCAAGGTCTTTGCCCTGAATACCGTTCTCGGTACCCAGCAGGTACTTGAGCATATATTCATGGCCTTTACCGGAGGAGCCCAGCAGGTTGGAACGCCAGATAAACAGGTTACGGGGATGGTTTTTACCGTTCTCCGGCTGCTCGGCCGCAAAGCGAATAGACCCCTCTTTCAGCGATTTCACGGTGTAATCGACCGGCGTCATACCGGCTTTCTTCGCTTCGTCAGCAATACGCAGCGGGTTCACGCCCAGCTGCGGCGCCGACGGCAGCCAGCCCATACGCTCAGCGCGCACGTTGAAGTCGATCAGATGTCCGCTGTAGCGGGATTTATCCGCCATCGGCGACAGCAGTTCCTGCGCGGTGACGGTTTCATAGCGCCACTGGCTGGAGTGGTTATAGAAGTACGATGTACTGTTCATGTGGCGTGCCGGACGCTGCCAGTCAAGGCCGAACGCCAGTGGCTGCCAGCCAGTCTGCGGACGCAGTTTTTCCTGACCAACGTAGTGCGCCCAACCGCCGCCGCTCTGGCCAACGCAGCCGCAGAAGATCAGCATGTTGATCAGCCCGCGGTAGTTCATGTCCAGATGGAACCAGTGGTTCAGGCCCGCACCGACGATAATCATTGAGCGGCCATGGGTCTTATCGGCGTTATCGGCAAATTCGCGCGCGGTACGGATGATGTGCGCGCGGGATACGCCGGTGATTTTTTCTGCCCAGGCCGGAGTGTACGCCTTGACGTCATCGTAGCTGGTCGCGCAGTTTTCATCGTTCAGACCGCGTTCCAGGCCGTAGTTCGCCATGGTCAGGTCGTAAACGGTAGTCACCAGCGCGGTGGAACCATCGGCCATCTGCAGGCGTTTTACCGGCAGTTTGTGCAGCAGAATGTTTTCGAGGTCGACTTTGTTGAAATGCTCGGACCCTTCGCCGCCAAAGTATGGGAAGCCGACGTTGGCGATATCATCATGGCTGCCAAGCAGGCTCAAGCGCAGTTCAATCTCTTCGCCGGTTTTACCATCGCGCTGTTCGAGGTTCCACTTGCCTTTGTCGCCCCAGCGGAAACCCAGAGAACCGTTAGGTACGGTCATTTCGCCCTTCTCGTCAAAGGCGACGGTTTTCCATTCCGGATTCTGCTCCTGGCCCAGGGAGTCAACCAGGTCGGCAGCGCGCAACATACGGCCAGCGGCATAGTAGCCGTCGCGCTCTTCGAGCATGACCAGCATCGGCATGTCGGTGTAGCGACGTACGTAATCGGTGAAGTACTGGCTCGGTTTATCGAGGTGGAACTCACGCAGCATGACGTGGCCCATCGCCAGCGCCATCGCGGCATCGGTACCCTGCTTCGGCGCCAGCCACAGATCGCAGAGCTTGGCGATTTCGGCATAGTCCGGAGTAATCGCCACGGTTTTGGTCCCTTTGTAGCGAACTTCGGTAAAGAAGTGCGCGTCCGGGGTACGGGTCTGCGGGACGTTGGAGCCCCAGGCGATGATGTAGCTGGAGTTATACCAGTCGGCAGATTCCGGCACATCGGTCTGTTCGCCCCAGGTCATCGGCGAGGCTGGCGGCAGGTCGCAGTACCAGTCGTAGAAGCTCAGACAGGTACCGCCAATCAGCGACAGGTAACGGGCGCCGGACGCATAGGAAACCATCGACATCGCCGGGATCGGCGAGAAGCCTGCCACGCGGTCTGGACCGTAAGTTTTGACGGTATAGACGTTTGAAGCGGCAATCAGTTCGTTCACTTCTTTCCATGAAGAACGAACAAAACCGCCGCGACCGCGGGCCTGTTTAAAGCTTTTCGCTTTATCGGCATCTTCAATAATTGAAGCCCATGCCTCAACCGGATCGCTATGCTGAACTTTCGCTTCACGCCACATCTTCATCAGACGCTTACGCATCAGCGGATATTTCAGGCGGTTAGCACTGTACAGATACCAGGAGTAGCTGGCGCCGCGCGGGCAGCCGCGTGGTTCATGGTTCGGCAGATCGGGGCGGGTACGCGGGTAATCAGTTTGCTGGGTTTCCCAGGTGACCAAGCCATTTTTGACATAAATTTTCCAGCTGCATGAGCCGGTGCAGTTCACACCGTGAGTGGAACGCACGATTTTGTCATGCTGCCAACGCTGGCGGTATCCATCCTCCCAATCCCGGTTGGTTTTAAGAAGCTGGCCGTGCCCATCGGCAAAGGTTTCACCCTTCTGTTTGAAGTAGCGAAACCGGTCCAGAAATTTACTCATCGGGTTTCTCCTGATATGGAGCCTGACGGCTCTCTGATAAATCGACATTGCTGGATTTGCAGCGAAAATAGCGCCATGCCGGAAGAGGAGAATTGATGGCGATCAATGCGAAATAGCTTATAAATCCGCACCCAACCCACAGATACCACCAAAGTAGTAACGATATTTATTAAATATCCAATTGTTTTATAAGGATTATTTTAAATATGACAGAATGTTAACCGGGATTTATGCCACGCTTAGGTATTAAGTGGTAGATGACGTACCGATAGTTATTTCCCTGAATTCAACAGCTTTGCACAAGTAAAAGTATGTTGTAACTAACAACAAATAATAAAAAGGGCGCACCTTGTGGCGCGCCCTGTCACTTCACATTAAGAAAAGACTTATTTCTGTTTACGGCCGTATACCGCCCAGGTGATTACTACGCAGGCAATATAGAAAACGAGGAAGACTTTCATTGCCCCGGCCGGCGAGCCGGTCAGATCCAGCGAAATACCGAACGCTTTCGGAATAAAGAAACCACCGATCGCGCCAATCGCCGAAATAAAGCCCAACGCCGCGGCGGTATCCGTCGCCGCTTCACGCATCGCTTGCGCTTCGCTGCCGCCCTGCGCTTTCACGCGGTCCATCGTAAGCTTACGGAAGATCACGGAAATCATCTGGAAGGTAGAGGCGCTGCCCAGCCCGGCGGTCAGGAACAGCACCATAAATACCGCGAAGAAGGCGATGAAGTTGCCGCCCTGACCATTTGTCGGCAGAGTCAGGAACAGTAACGCGCAGAAAATAGCCATCACCACGAAGTTCACCAGCGTCACGCGGGTCCCGCCGAGACGGTCGGAAATCGCCCCGCCCATCGAGCGCGCCAGCGCGCCAATAAACGGACCGAAGAAGGCGTAGTGCAGGATCTGCACGTCCGGGAACTGGGTTTTTGACAGCATAGCAAACCCGGCGGAGAAACCGATAAAGGAACCAAAGGTCGCCAGATACAGCAGCGCCATAATCCACAGATGCAGGCGTTTAAGTACCGGCAACTGTTCGCTCAGCGATGCTTTTGAGGCCGACAGATCGTTCATAAAGAACCACGCGGCCAGGGTAAAGATGATCAGGAATGGAACCCAGATCCACGCGGCGTTTTCCAGATACAGCATTGAGCCATCCGGCTGCTCGCTACCGCTACCGCCAAAAATGGCAAAGATAGAGAGCGAGACCACCAGCGGCGCAACCAACTGCATCACGCTGACGCCCATGTTACCCAGACCGCCGTTAACCCCCAGCGCGCCGCCCTGCTTCTCTTTCGGGAAGAAGAAGCTGATGTTCGCCATACTGGAAGCAAAGTTAGCGCCGGCAAAGCCGCACAGCAGAGAGATAATCACGAACACGCTAAACGGCGTGGAGGTATCCTGTACCGCAAAGCCCAGCCAAACGCACGGAATAATCATGATACCGGTACTGAACGCCGTCCAGCGGCGGCCGCCGAACAGCGGGACCATAAAGGCATAAGGTACGCGCAGCAGCGCGCCGGAAAGCGCTGGCAATGCGGTCAACATAAACAGCTGATCGGTAGTGAACTGAAAACCCACTTTATTGAGGTTTACCGCGACGGCGCTAAACAACATCCAGACGCAGAACGCCAGTAAAAGACAGGGAACGGAGATCCATAAATTGCGGCTCGCCACACGGTGGCCGCGCTGTTGCCAAAACTCAGGATCTTCAGGACGCCAGTCGGTGATGACTGAGCTGCTAGCCTTCTCCGGGATTGAAGATTGACTCATAGATACCTCTGATTATTCATATTTCCTGATGCTACCTTAGGGGTTGTTCAAGGCTGTAAGTTGATATAAATCAAAGGAAAAGCGCGAGCCATTTTGTACAAAAATAAATCATGCTCCGAAATGAGTAGATAATTATGAGAAAAAAAGTGTGGTTTTTCACGCGACTGCTGGGTTCGTGGTTATCCCTCCCACCACAGCACCTACCACCGACAATTAAGGGGTAATCCCTTAGGGGTATGGGTATACTCCAGGGGATAGCCGAGAATAAGCGCCACTCCCGGAGAGATGACCCATCAGGAGCCACCCATTCCATGTTAAAACGTTTGTTTACGCCGCTCACATTGGTTAATCAGCTGGCGTTAATCGTACTGCTCGCCACCATCATCGGCGTGGCCGGTATGGCGATATCCGCCCGCCTGGTGCATGGAGTGCAGGGCAGCGCCCACGCCATTAACAAGGCAGGCTCGTTGCGTATGCAGAGTTACCGCCTGCTGGCGGCTATTCCGCTGACGGCCAACGATCAAAAGCTGTTTGACGATATGACCGCTACCGTTTTCAGCCCGGAGTTGCAATACTCCGCGCGTCGTGACGGCCAGGAAGTACAGCTGAAAGCGCTGCAGCAATATTGGCAGTTGTCGCTGGGACCGGGCATGAAACAGGCCGTCAGGCAAAGCGATGTGGCACAGGATGTCGCCGACTTTGTCGACCGTATTGACCAGTTGGTTACCGCTTTCGACCACACCACCGAACAGCGTATCGAGCGCGTGGTCTGGATCCACCGCATCCTCGCCATCGGCATGGCGCTGCTGCTGATCTTTACCATTATCTGGCTGCGCGCCCGCCTGCTGCGGCCATGGAAACAGTTACTGGGTATGGCGCGGGCGGTCAGCCAGCGCGATTTTACCCAGCGCGCGCACATCAGCGGTCGCAACGAAATGGCGACCCTCGGCATGGCATTGAATAACATGTCGGAAGAGCTGGCGGAAAGCTACGCCGTGCTTGAACGGCGGGTACAGGAAAAGACCGCCGGGCTCGAGCAGAAAAACGAGATCCTGGCCTTTTTATGGCAGGCCAACCGTCGGTTACACTCCAGCGCCCCGCTGTGCGAGCGCATCTCACCGGTGCTGAACGGTCTGCAGGGGCTGACGCTGTTACGAGATATTGAAGTGCGGGTGTATGACCTCGAGGATGAAGACAATCATCAGGAGTTTGCCTGCCACTCCGATATCGAATGCGATGATAAAGGCTGCTATCTGTGTCCGCGCGATCTTCCCCCGCTGCCGGATGGCGGCACAACGCTGAAATGGCGGCTATCAGACGCGCATAACCAGTATGGCATCCTGCTGGCCACGCTGCCGGTTGGCCGCCACCTGAGCCACGACCAACAGCAACTGGTGGATACGCTGGTGGAACAGCTGACCAGCACCCTGGCGCTGGATCGCCATCAGGAAAAACAGCAGCAGCTCATCGTGATGGAAGAACGCGCCACCATCGCCCGCGAGCTTCACGACTCTATTGCCCAGTCACTCTCGTGCATGAAGATGCAGGTGAGCTGTCTGCAGATGCAGGGCGATAGCCTGCCGGATGAATGCCGGCTGCTGTTGGGGCAGATCCGCAACGAACTCAATACCTCATGGGCGCAGCTAAGGGAGCTGTTAACCACCTTCCGCCTGCAGCTTACCGAGGCGGGTCTGCGCCCGGCGCTGGAGGCCAGTTGTCAGGAGTACAGCGCGCACTTTGGTTTCACGGTACAACTGGATTATCAGTTGCCGCCGCGTTTTGTCCCGTCGCATCAGGCGATTCACCTGCTGCAGATCGCCCGCGAGGCGTTAAGCAATGCGTTGAAGCATGCTAACGCGACGGAAGTCACCGTGACCGTGTCACAACGCGATAATCAGGTACGTTTAGTCGTTGCCGATAACGGCCGCGGCGTACCGGAAAACGCGGAGCGAAGTAACCATTACGGTTTAATTATTATGCGGGATCGCGCGCAAAGCTTGCGCGGCGACTGTCAGGTGCGCCGCCGGGAGACCGGCGGTACCGAAGTCGTGGTGACATTTATCCCGGAAAAATCGTTTTCAATCCAATAAGGAGACCCCTATGAGTCAACAGGAACGGGCAACCATCCTTCTCATTGATGATCATCCCATGCTGCGCACTGGCGTAAAGCAACTGGTTAGCATGGCGCCGGACATTCAGGTTATCGGCGAAGCCAGTAATGGCGAACAAGGTATCGAACTGGCGGAATCGCTGGATCCGGACCTGATTCTACTGGACCTTAATATGCCAGGGATGAACGGCCTCGAAACGCTCGACAAGCTGCGGGAAAAATCGCTCTCCGGCCGCGTGGTGGTATTCAGCGTCTCCAATCATGAAGAGGACGTAGTGACCGCCCTGAAACGCGGCGCCGACGGCTACCTGCTGAAAGATATGGAACCAGAAGATCTGCTGAAAGCGCTGCAGCAGGCCGCTGCAGGCGAAATGGTATTAAGCGAAGCGTTAACCCCGGTACTGGCCGCCAGCCTGCGCGCTAATCGCGCCACGTCCGACCGCGACATCAGCCAGTTGACCCCGCGCGAGCGTGATATTCTGAAGCTGATTGCCCAGGGCCTGCCGAACAAAATGATTGCCCGCCGCCTGGATATCACCGAAAGCACCGTTAAAGTGCATGTGAAACACATGCTGAAGAAAATGAAGCTGAAATCACGGGTTGAAGCCGCCGTCTGGGTTCACCAGGAACGGATCTTCTAAGGCGATTCCGTCCAGGAAACGTCGGGAGCCGTAAACGTCACCAGCGGTTCGGTCAGCGCCAGTGCGATCTCATTGGAAGAGACGCGCTGACCCGATTTATCTTCAACCACCACCGACAGACGCCAGCGATTCACCGCGCCCGGCTCGCTGTTCCACACCGGCATAATGATGCTCCAGCCATCCGCACTGTTGGCATTAACCGGCGGCGTCAGGCTTAGCGCCTGAGTGTCCCCCTGCCAATGCAACGATTTAATGCCGTGCAGGCTATTAATTTGCAACTTCAGCTGTACCGTTTCGCCGGAGTGCAGATCCCACGGCGGCGTCGCCAGATAGACCGTCAGATTCTTACGCTGTCGATACTCCACTACCGGCAGATTATCGCGTTCCGGACTATCGTAGCGGCTGCCGCGTAGCGAGTTGCTGATAGCCACTTCATCCGCCGCCAGTTGCTGCTTCAGCGGAACCCCAAAACGATAATTCAGCTTCAGGCCGACATTATTCTGGCTGACGCCATTTTCACCCTGTTTGTGTTTAGCGGTGACCGTCACCAACGGTACCGGGGTGTAATTCAGTCCCACCGAAACCGCCACCGGATTATGGTATCCGGTACCGGAATGAAACAGATCGACGCTATCGCCGAAGTACTGTTCGACGCTGACGCTGGTATTGATGTGCTGATAAAACGGCAATCGTGCCTGGGCAGTCACGTCATAACCGACGGCCATCCGCTGCTCCTGGGTCTGATTTTCCCGCAACTGCCAGTCGCCAAGTGGGTGGTAATAGTTGGCCGATAAGCGCAAATACTCGCCCCAGGCTTCCGCGCCGATGCTGCCGCGCGCCAGGCTCTCGCTGAGCACTTTGTCGTAAAACGAGTTATAACCCAGCAGCCAGCTACCGACACGCCAGCGCTGGCCCAGCCCAACATTGCCAACCAGATCGTTCTCGCGCCGGGTAACCGAATATTGATTCCAGGTGAGGTAACGCTCATTGTCCTGCAGCGGCACAAACCAGCTACCCTTGCTGCCGGTGAAGTTACCCTCTTTATCCACCAACAGGTCGATATTGGCATTACCCCACGGCGACAGCCAGTTTTCCAGTTGATGGCTGAACTCATTGCCTATTTTGCTGATGGCGAACATCCGCGCCTGCTCGCCGGTGGTGAGTCCGTTATCGCTCATGCTGGCTTCGCCGAATTTCTTGGCCATCTCGGCGAAATGTTTGGCATCGTCGTCGACCTGCGGCGCTATGCCTAAATCGGGCAGCGTCGTTTGCGGCGGCATACTGTTATCGTTAGCAATCAGCGCCCAGGCGGGAGCGCCTGTCAGCAGCAGGAGAAACGTCAGTGATGGGGTTAAGCGGTACGGCAAAGGCATCAAACGGATTAACGTAAGCTCACGGGGAATAACAACATCACGCTAGTTTATCGTTTTTTGCCCTTCCCCGCAGCCCTGTGGGCCATTCCAGGAATAAACTGAAACCGGTTGACGTTTGCTGTCCCCGATCATCAAACCGGCGTTCGGGTTTGATTTGCCGCCAGCAGCGCTTTGAGTTCCGGAATACAGGAACCACAGTTGGTGCCACACTTGAGCTTCGCGCCAAGCGCCTCTACGCTGACGCAGCCGCCGGCAATAGCCTCGCCGATCTGCCGCTCGCCGATACTAAAGCAACTACAGATAGTCTGCCCACGCGGCGCGCTGTCGCCACCCTTACGGCCGCTGAGCAACGCATGGCGTAGGCCGGCGGTCTGCGGCGGCGTCCGAAACGCCGTATACAGCCATTCAGCATCGATTTGCGGCGGCTTAATATCGCTCCAGCAGCCGAGCATCAATTGCCCGTCGTGCCAGGCCAGTAGGTTCCACAGCCCGCCGCCCTCGGCAATTTGCAACTGCCATCCCTGCTTGCGACACCACTCGGTCAGCCAGCTTTGCGGGCCGGTATCCGCGGCCAGCGACAAATGGCTAAGCCCTACCACCGCCCGTCGCCGCCAGTGCAGCGAGGATGGCAACGGTAAGGGCTCGCGAGATAATAGCTCCCCTTGCCACGCCGGCCGCCACGGCGCTATCGCCACCGCCGACTGCTTGCTCTCCGGCTGCCCGGAATGCGGATCGGTGACCGCCGCCAGTAAATTATTGACCCGTCCCTGGCGGGCAAACTGATTATTCCAGTGCATCGGCACAAAGAGCGAACCGGCGCGCTGCCCTTCGCTGACTATCACCTTCGCAATCATCACGCCGTGGCGCGACCAGACGCGAGCCAGTTCTCCCTCACGTAATTGAAAGCGACGCGCATCGGCAGGCGCCACCTCGACGACTGGTTCGGCAATGTGCTGCATCAACCGCGGTATATCGCCGGTGCGGGTCATGGTATGCCACTGATCGCGAATACGTCCGCTATTGAGGATTAATGGATAAAATGCCTCGGTCTGCGCCCGGGTCGGCTGCGGCGACACCGGCACCATCCGCAACCTGCCGTCGCCGTGCCAGCCCTCCGTTAACCGCCAGGGCGCGGCGCTGCGGCTCACCGGCCAGCGCACCGGCGTCAGGGCATCCCACGCCTCCCGGCTGAGGTCCGCCAGCCCGCCAATATCAAACGCCCGCTGACCGTCATTTTCAAACCCTGAGAGCGCCGCGTGTTCACAAAATACCTCATGCGGATGTTGCCATGAAAAAGCTCGGGCATAACCTAATTCGGCGGCGAGACGGGAAATGATCCACCAGTCGGCTTTCGCCTCCCCCGGCGGCGGCAAAAAAGCCCGCTGACGCGAAATTCGCCGCTCCGAGTTGGTCACGGTACCGTTTTTTTCGCCCCATGCCAGCGCCGGAAAGCGGATATGGGCAAAGCGCCCCGTATCGGTATTGGCGGCGACATCGGAGACCATCACCAGCGGACACCTGGACAGTGCCTGGCTCACCGCGTGGCTATCGGGCAGTGAGACCACCGGATTGGTCCCCATAATCCACACCGCTTTGACCTCGCCGCGTCCAATCGCGGCGAAGAGTTCGACGGCGGTTAGTCCCGGCGTCTGCGCCAGTCGCTCGCTGCCCCAAAAGCGCGCTAATCGCTGCAGGTCCTGCGGCTCAAAATTCATATGCGCCGCCAGCATCGTCGCCAGCCCCCCCACTTCACGCCCGCCCATGGCGTTGGGTTGACCGGTCAGCGAAAACGGCCCGCAGCCGCGGCGGGCAAACTTCCCGCTGGCAAGATGGACATTGATAATCGCGTTGCACTTATCGCTGCCGCTGGCGGACTGATTAATTCCCATGGTGTACAGCGTGATGGCGCGCGGTGCAGCGATAAAATCACGATAAAAGCGAGCCACTTGCTCCGGCGCCAGGCCGCAGAAAGCGGCCGCTTTTTCCACGCTCCACTGCGCGGCGATGGTCAGCGCCTGCCGCTGGTCGCGAAAACCCGCCGCCATTCCACCGCTGGCGGCAATGGCATTTAGCAGGCCGACAAATAGCCCGCCATCGCTACCGGGCGCCAACGCCAGATGATCGTCGGCAATATCACAGGTCGCGGTGCGTCGCGGATCCACCACCACGATCCGCAACCGCGGATTATCGCGTTTCGCCTGCACCAACCGCTGATAGAGAACCGGATGCGCCCAGGCGGCGTTGGAGCCCACCAGCACCACCAGATCGCTCTGCTCGACATCTTCATAGCTACACGGCACGACGTCCGCGCCGAGCGCCCGCTTATAGCCGGTGACCGCCGATGACATACATAACCGCGAATTCGTATCGATATTGGCGGCGCCGATAAAGCCCTTCATCAACTTGTTGGCGGCGTAATAATCCTCAGTTAACAGCTGACCGGAAGCGTAAAACGCCACCGCCTGCGGGCCGTAGCGCTCAATAATGTCGCGCAGACGTGAACCCGCCTCCGCCAGCGCCTGCGGCCAGCCGACCGCCCGGCCATCGACTTCAGGGTGTAATAACCGCCCGCTAAGCGAGGTCGTTTCCCCAAGCGCTGCCCCTTTTACGCACAAGCGGCCAAAGTTAGCGGGATGGTTTTCATCGCCGCGAACCGTGACGGTTCCACTGGGTTCAACGCGGGCGATAACTCCGCAGCCGACGCCGCAGTATGGACAGGTGGTTCGGGTTTCGCTCATCAGCTCGCCTCCGCGCGCAGCTGCAATGCCTGGTTGCCGACCCACACTTTGCCCTGTTCGATCTTCACCGGCCACGCGCGCACCGACGGCTCGCCGCTGTCGTACAAGCGACCATCTCGCAAGCGAATCCGCTGTTTATACAGCGGCGAAATAACGATCGGCTCGCCGCCCGCGTCGCCTAAAATGCCGCGCGATAACACGTTGGCCTCGCTGCCGGGTTCCTGGTTATCCAGCGCATAAACTTGCTCGCCGAAGCGGAACAGCGCAATTTGCCGCTCGCCGAGGCGCGCGCCGATCCCCGCCTGCGGCGGGATCGCGTCCAGATCGCAGATCGCCTGCCACGGCCGCGACGGCAGGGCCGGTTGCCCAAGCCCTTGCGGCGCCACCAGTTGCGGCTGACCACGCAGGATTTGCCGCTGCACCGCCTCATCGGCCTCATCGCTGTTAACGTAGGAACGGAATAGCGCCAGCCGCTGTGGGTCGTTCAGGGTGGTCTGCCATTCGCACTGGTAGCTATCCACCACCCGCGCCATCTCCTGCTCCAGCTCATCGCCGATACCGAGACTATCGTGCAAGATCACCTCGCGTAGATACGCCACGCCGCCTTCAAGATTATCCATCCAGCTACTGGTGCGCTGCAGGCGGTCGGCGGTGCGAATATAAAACATCAACAACCGATCGACGGTACGGATTAGGGTGGCGTCATCAAGGTCACTCGCAAAGAGGTCCGCATGGCGCGGTTTCATCCCGCCGTTGCCGCAGACGTAAAGATTCCAGCCCTTTTCAGTCGCAATAACCCCGATGTCTTTACCTTGCGCTTCGGCACATTCGCGGGTACAGCCCGAGACCGCCATTTTGATTTTGTGCGGCGCGCGCAGCCCCTTGTAACGATGTTCAAGCCTTACCGCCAGCCCCGTTGAATCCTGAACCCCATAGCGGCACCAGGTCGAGCCGACGCAGGATTTTACCGTGCGTAATGATTTGCCGTAGGCGTGTCCGGTTTCAAATCCCGCCGCCGCCAGTTCGCGCCAGATGTCCGGCAGTTGCTCCAGCCGCGCGCCAAACAGGTCGATACGCTGTCCTCCGGTCACTTTACTGTACAGCTGGTAACGTTTGGCGATCTGGCCGATAGCGATAAGCCCGTCCGGTGTCACTTCGCCTGCGGCCATCCGCGGCACCACCGAGTAAGTGCCGTCTTTCTGAATATTGGCGAAGTAGCGATCGTTGGTGTCCTGCAGCGGCAAATGCGCCGGTTTCAGCAGATACTCATTCCAGCAGGAGGCCAGTACCGACGCCACCAGCGGTTTACACACTTCACAGCCGTGGCCCTGCCCGTAACGGCTAATGAGCTGATCGAAGGTATGGATGTGGTTGACTCGTACCAGATGATAGATCTCCTGCCGCGACCACGGAAAATGCTCGCAGATATCTTTTTTAACCTCGACGCCCTGCCCGGCAAGCTGGTGTTCCATCACCTGTTTGACCAGCGCGCTACAGCCCCCGCAGCCGGTCGCCGCTTTAGTGCAGCTTTTTATCGCCGCCATATCGCCCGCTCCGGCGCTGACCGCCTGGCAAATGTCTCCCTTACTGACGTTATGGCAAGAGCAAATCTGCGCGCTATCCGGCAGCGCCGCCACTCCCAGCGCTTTCGTCGTGGCCCCATCCATGGCCGGGAGGATCAGACTTTCCGGACGAGACGGTAGCGCCATGCCGTTCAGCATCATCTGCAACAGCGTCGCGTAGTCACCGGCATCGCCCACCAATACGCCGCCCAGCAGCGTTTTGCCATCAGCGCTGACAACGATCTTTTTGTAGATCTGCCGTGGACCATCGGTCCATTGATAGCTCTGGCAACCAGCTGTACGTCCGTGAGCATCGCCAAACGACGCTACATCCACGCCGAGCAGTTTGAGTTTGGTGCTCATATCGGCGCCGCTAAAGCGGGCGGCTTCGCCGGCCAACTGCGCCGCCGCGGTGCGCGCCATGTGGTAGCCCGGCGCCACCAGACCATAAATTTTGTTGTCCCACAGCGCGCATTCGCCAATCGCCAATATATCTGCGTCCGAGGTCCGGCAGTGGTCATCGATACCGATACCGCCGCGTTCGCCGATTGCCAGGCCTGCGCCGCGCGCCAGCGCATCCTGCGGGCGGATCCCGGCGGAAAAGACCACCATATCGGTCTGCAGCGTGCCGCCATCGGCGAAGTTAAGCTGCAGCCCGTCGGCAGTACGCACTATCGCCGTCGTCGCTTTGCTGGTGTGCACGCCAACCTCAAGATCGAGAATTTTCTCCCGCAGCATCGCCGCGCCGCCGTTATCCAGCTGCACCGCCATCAGGTTGGCGGCGAACTCCACCACATGGGTCTTAAGCCCCAACTGTTTTAACGCGTTGGCGGCTTCCAGCCCCAACAGCCCGCCTCCAATGACCACCCCGCTCTGCGCAGTGGCGGCGCGGGCGGCGATGCGGTCAAGATCGTCAAGCGTACGATAGACGAAGCAGCCTTCTTCATCGTTACCGGGGATTGGCGGCACGAAGGGATAGGAGCCGGTCGCCAGCACCAGCTTATCCCAATGGGTTTCATGGCCGTGGGCATCGCGCACGATTCGCGCCGGACGATCGATTTCCGCGATCGTCTCTCCTGGCCGCAGCTCAATGCCGTACTGGCTAAAAAAGTCTCCCTCTACCAGCGATAGCGACTCTGCGCTGCGCCCGGCGAAATATTCCGAGAGATGAACCCGGTCATAGGCGGCATAGCGCTCTTCGCCAAAGACCACGATACGGTACTGCTGGTGCAGGTTCCGGCTCACGCATTGCTCAAGAAAATGGTGGCCGACCATACCGTGTCCGACCAGCACTAATACAGGTTTAGTCATCGTCATTTTTCCTGCAGCCCGCGGCTGCGTTATAGAAGGGTCAAAAAGCCACTCCGCTGAAGGAGACCTATCGCTACCGAGCAGCGCGGTAAGCGGCGCCGCCTGCTGGCAGTCGCCCAGCAGCAGCACGCCGTGCAACCGGCCATCGCGGATCAGCAGGCGACGGTAGTGGCGATCGATGGGGTCCCAACTGCTGTAGATCTGGTCCTGCTCGCCGGCCCGCTGTTCGCCGGCGCTAAAAAACTCGATGCCGGTGACCTTCAGCCGGGTGCCGCCGTCCTGCCAGCTGAATTCTTCGCCGGGAGCCCCGCACAGGCGTTCAACTAACACATCGGCCTGGCGCAAGCAGGGAGCCACCAGCCCCCAGGTTTGGCCGTCAATCTCACAACACTCGCCGATAGCGCTGATCCCCGGCAGCGAGGTCGCCATCCGGCGGTCGACGATAATCCCCCGCTGGCAGGCTACGCCGCTGCGCGCCGCCAGACGGATATCCGGCCGCACGCCGGTGGCTAACACCACCCGGCTGGCGGCAAAAGCTCGTCCGTCTTCCAGCCGCACATGCTGCTCGTCAATAGCGGCAATTCGGCTCTCCAGCACGCAGCGGATGCCGCGTGCCTCAAGCTGTTGTTTTAACTGTTCCGCAGCGAAAGCATCGGTAAGCGGCTCCATCAAACCGCTACCGCGATGGAGTAGCGTCACTTCCCCACCGTGACGGCGCAGCGCCGCCGCGACCTCCACGCCCAATACGCCACCGCCGATTACCACCGCCGGGCCGGGGATTGCCAGGATGTCTTTAACATCCGCCAGGGTGCGAAAGGCGAATACCTGCGGGCGCTCAATGCCCGGCAGCGACGGGATAAACGGCTGCGATCCGGTGGCGAACACCAGTTCATCCCATCCCAGCCAGTCGCCGCCGACGCGCAACCTCCGCCCGGCGACATCCACTTCGCTGACCGCCTCGCCAAGCCGCACGCGGACACCATGCAGTGCGTACCACTCCGTCGGCAGCAGTTGTATTTGCGCCGCCGTTTTTTCCCCGCCGAGTACCGGCGAGAGCTGAATGCGGTTGTAGGCCGGCTGCGGTTCATCGCCGAGTAGCGTGATGATGAAACGCCCCTGCGCGCGCGCCGCCAGCTTCTCTGCCAGCCGGGTTGCCGCCATACCGTTGCCGATAATTACCAGTCGCCGCATCATTCCGCCTTAGGCCGCTTTCGGCTGCTTTTCGTAGAGGAAATGGAGGATCTGCTGACGCAGGTGGTGGTAGTGGTTATCTTCCGCCAGCTGGACCCGGTTACGCGGACGCGGCAGATTAACGTCAAGGATCTCGCCGATCGTCGCGGCCGGTCCATTGGTCATCATTAACACCCGGTCGGAAAGCAGCACTGCTTCATCGACGTCGTGGGTGATCACGACAATGGTGGTGTTCAGTTCCTGCTGGATGTGCATTACCGCGTCCTGCAGATGGGCTCGGGTGAGCGCGTCCAGCGCGCCAAAAGGCTCATCAAGCAGTAACACTTTTGGCTTCATCGCCAGCGCGCGCGCGATGCCAACCCGCTGTTTCATACCGCCGGAGATCTCCCCCGGCCGTTTGTGCAGCGCGTGCCCCATCTGTACTCGCTGTAAATTGTGTTCGATCCACTCCCGGCGCTCTGCCTTGCTCATGGTGCGGCGAAACACCTGATCCACCGCCAGCGCCACGTTGTCAAAACAGCTCAGCCATGGCAGCAGCGAATGGTTCTGGAACACCACCGCCCGCTCCGGTCCCGGGCCGGAAATTTCACGGTTATCGCATAGCAGCCCGCCCTCAGTGGGCTGGGTAATCCCGGCGATCAGATTCAACAGCGTGGATTTGCCGCATCCGGAGTGGCCAATCAGACTGATGGTTTCCCCTTCGTGAATATCAAAAGAGACGTTTTGCAGCGCCAGGAACTCGCCGCTGGCGGTGTTAAAGCGTTGACTGACGGCCTGTACCTGAATTAATGGTTTCATAGCGACTCCTTATTTTTCCTGCCAGCTGAAGCGGCGGGCGAGCAATATGAGCCCCTGTTCGAACAGCAGGCCGACGACGCCGATAATGACGATGGCGATGATGATGTTTTCCACATTGAGGTTGTTCCATTCATTCCAGATCCAGAATCCAATACCCAACCCGCCGGTCAGCATCTCGGCGGCGACGATCACCAGCCAGGCAATGCCTATCGACAGCCGCACGCCGGTTAATACCGCGGGCAGCACTGCCGGAAAGAGGATTTTGCGCATCACCGTCCATTCCGACAGCTGCAGCACGCGAGCCACATTGAGATAGTCCTGCGGGATACGCCTGACGCCTTCCGCGGTGTTAATGACCATCGGCCAGATAGAGCAGATAAAAATGGTCCAGCTGGAAGCCGGTTCCGCCTTCTGGAACAGCAGCAGGCCAATCGGTAACCACGCCAGCGGACTCACCGGGCGCAGCAGCGCGATGAGCGGGTTAAACATTCGCGCAAAGAACAGCGAGCGGCCGATAAGAAAGCCCAGCGGAATACCGGCCAGCGCCGCTAAACCAAAGCCCACCGCGACCCGCTGTAGCGAAGCCAGCACGTTCCAGCCGATGCCCATATCGTTCGGTCCGTCGCGGTAGAACGGGTCGGAAAACAGCGTCAGCGCCGAATCCAGAGTGCTCAACGGCGTCGGGAAGCCTTTCGCGCCAATCGCCGCCAGCTGCCAGCCGAGCAGCAGTAGAGCCAGGCCCAGCAGCGGCGGCAGTAGACGCTGCAGCGCGGCATTCAGCCAGCGCCTGGCGGACGGCGTAGCTTTGCGCACCTGCAGCGGCGGCAGGACAATGATTTCGCC
Source organism: Klebsiella sp. JN_Kp122 (assembly GCF_040062085.1). Lineage (NCBI taxonomy): Bacteria > Pseudomonadati > Pseudomonadota > Gammaproteobacteria > Enterobacterales > Enterobacteriaceae > Klebsiella > Klebsiella sp. JN_Kp122. The sequence continues at coordinate 126,114 of NZ_JBEAHW010000016.1, read as the reverse complement.
CGGCGCGGTTGAGGTCTGCGCGCGCGGCTGCGTGTTAATGGCTGGTTTCATCTCATGCCCCCTTATGTTGAATGGCGAAACTGGCGGCGTACCCTTCCGGGTCGACGCCGTTCCACACTTTGCCGTCCAGCAGCGTGCTGCTGCGTAAAGTTTGCGTTGGCGCAGTGATGCCGCCCACGGCCTGCGCCGCCTCTTTCCACAGGTCGATGCGGTTGATACGCTGCGCTACCGCCTGATAATCCGGCGCGCTTTTCAGCAGGCCCCAGCGGCGGAATTGGGTTAAGAACCACATGCCGTCGGAGAGCCACGGATAGCTAGCTTCCCCCTGCTGGAAGAAGCGCATGGGATGAGCGTCGCGCCAGCGTTTGCCGATGCCATTGTCGTATTCGCCAAGCATGCGCCCGCTAAGGTACTGTTCTTTGGTGTTGAGCCACGCCCGTCTGGCGAGGATCCGCGCGGTTTCGCGGGTGTTGTCGGCAGACGCTTCAATCCAGCGCTGGGCCTCCAGCAGCGCCGCCACCAGCGCCCTTGCGGTATTTGGATAGCGCGCCACCCAATCGCTGCGCGCGCCGAGGATTTTTTCCGGATGATCCGCCCAGATCTGCTGGCTGGTTGCCGCCGTAAAGCCGATGCGATCGTTGATCGCCCGCGCGTTCCACGGTTCGCCGACGCAGAAGCCGACCATATTGCCGATGCGCATGTTCATCACCATTTGCGGCGGCGGCACGACCACCGTGCGCACATCGGCGAAGGGGTCGATACCGGCGTTCGCCAGCCAGTAATAGAGCCACATCGCATGGGTGCCGGTAGGAAAGGTGTGGGCGAAGGTGTAGCTGCCCGGCGCTTTTTGGTCGATCAGCCGCTTGAGCCCATGACCATCGCTTACGCCTTGCGCCTGTAGGTCACTAGAGAGGGTGATCGCCTGACCGTTGCGGTTCAGGGTCATCAGGTTGGCCATCTGCTGCGGTTTGCCGGCAATACCAAGCTCGAGGCCATACAGCATGCCGTAGAGGATATGCGCTGCATCGAGTTCGCCGGCAACCAGCTTATCGCGCACCGCCGCCCAGCTAGCCTCCTTACTTGGTTGCAGGCTGATGCCATACTTTTTATCGAATCCTTTCAATGCCGCAATCGCCAGCGGCGCGCAGTCGGTTAGCGGGATGAATCCGACCCGCACGGTGGCCAACTCCGGCTTATCGGAACCCGCCGCCCACGCCGCCTGCATCACGCCGGGCAGCAGCATAGCGCCGCTCAGCGCCGCCCCGGCCTGCAAAAAGCGCCGTCGTGAAATGAAAACTTTATCGCCCATAGCCGCTCCAGAACGCGCAAAAAAAAGCGCCCGGCAGTGCTTTCGCACCGCAGGACGCCTTTATCCAAAGACCTTCAGACCGCCGTTGGTCCGTTGTCTCAAATTGTTGATTCACTCAAGTTCAGTAATGCAAAGCGGATGCCAATTTGTGTTATTGCCCGCCAGACGTTGTTTTACCGCTCTCCGCGTCAACTATTGCACCATCGTCAGGCAATGCCTGCCCGCTGATTGTGCATTCAATTTGACGATGAGTCCGGCAGCAGAGCTTTCACCGTCAGCAGCGCGCGGGCGATTTCGACCATCCGCTGGTTCTTATCCATCGCCATTTTACGCAACGCCTGCCAGGCCTGTTCTTCCTGCATTCCCTGATGGCTCATCAGCAGCGATTTCGCTTTATCTATAATCTTGCGCTCCTCAAACGCGGCTTGCAGCGAGGCCAGTTGGCCGGAGAGTTGCTCAAGTTCCCACGCCTGCTGGCGGACCAGCGGCAGCAGCTGCTTATCCAGGCGCAAAGTCAGGCTATCGCCGCACTCTTCTTCAGGCCATTGCAGCGGCGGCATATCGTCTTCTCCACGTTCGAGCAGTTGCCGGGTCGCGCTGAGCAGGTCGGCAATCAACGCCTCCTCCAGACTGCGCATCTGCTCTAGCCGTTCAGTTTGCAGGCTAAACCAGCGCTGCGCCGCGGCCCCTTCGTCCGCCGAGGGCTGGCGGGTACAGGCTATGCGCCGCAGTTGCTCAATCTCGCGCCCGGCTTCGCAACCCTGCAGCAGCTCAAGCGCCCGCGGCAGACCGGAGAGCGTCTGAAAGCTGTCAAAACAGGGCTGCTGACCGTCAATGCGGTCAACCAACTGCTGACGGAGCTCGCCGTTAAATTGGCCGCGCGCGAAGCCCAACGCTCCCAGCGCGCGCTCCTGGCCCGCCAGCTCTTTACCCTGCATAAAGCTGTACAGGGCGACCATGCGCCCGGCGATCTGCGGATCGTCTATGGTGTCATTCAACTGCGGCACAATATTCAATAAATGGCGAATAATACGGCTAAAGCGCTGAGTGGCCTCCTGAGCGTCCACCGCGCGGCCTTGCACCGCCGTTCGCAGCGCCGGAAGCTGCGCCAGATACCACACCGCGCTGGCTATACGCCAACACAGCGCGCTGCTGGCGGATTCCCGCGCCGGTTGCAGCGCGGCATAAAAAGCGCTTAAGCGCGCGTCCACCAGCGCCCCGCCCGCCCGACGCTCGGCGTCATACAAGCGGCCCTCGGAAGAGAGCCACATATTGGAGGCGCCGCGTTCGCACTGCAGCATATGGACCAACCCACTTATTTCGCTCGCCAGCGTCCCTTGCTGCGTTAGCTTACGGAGCTGCTGTTTTTGTAGTTGGCGCGCATAATGGAACCAGCCGATTGCTTCAGGCGTCATGCCGGTCGTATTATTCATACCCCCTCCCGAATTACGTCTTTAGATAAAGCTAAGCAATAACCATGCCTGATAAAAGGAGTCTTTATGCAACGTATTGTGATTGTCGCCAACGGAGCCGCTTACGGCAGTGAATCCTTGTTTAATAGCCTGCGCCTGGCTATCGCCCTGCGTGAGCAGGAGTCAGACCTCGATCTGAAGCTGTTTTTAATGTCCGATGCGGTGACCGCCGGGCTTCGCGGACAGAAACCGGCGGAAGGCTATAACATCCAGCAGATGCTGGAGATCCTCACCGCGCAGAATGTGCCGGTAAAACTCTGCAAGACCTGTACGGACGGACGCGGGATCACCCATTTGCCATTAGTAGATGGCGTGGAAGTGGGAACGCTGGTCGAGCTGGCGCAGTGGACGCTGGCGGCGGATAAAGTGCTGACCTTCTGAATTAACCGTCATTAACAGGATTAAATGTCAGGCTGGTGGGCATTGCTGATGCAAAAGTACGCCAGCTGAACGCTTTCAGGAAGATTGTCATTTTTGTTTAATCGTTATCCATTTTGTTGATCGAAATCATCATCCACATGCTCCCCCTTTGGTGTTATGCAACGAGCAAAGTGTGAACGATATCACGCGCGGGTTGATGAATTCAGAGACAGAAACGGGGTATGAAAATGGCAATGGTAAAAGCAAGTTTAACGTTATTCGGCGGTGATACGCTGGTGGTGCGCTGTTCAGAGCGCTGTCATATTCACTTAATGAGCGCCAAGGCCGCCGGCGACAGCCACGCCGATATTTTTAGCGTGCAGGACAGGGACAGCGCTTATCTCACCGTGCCCTACAGCGGCACCTGGAACGTGCTGATCGACAGCCATAGTCAGTCCCTCGAGCACTCCATTAGCTACGTTCCCGCCTGAATCTCCACGCCCGGTAGACCGGGCGTTTTATGCGAGCCCAGGTTGGCTCGCCTCGCCGACCAGATGTCGCACCTGGATAATCAGATCGTCAAGACTGGCGTCGCGCATGCCAAGCTTGCGTAATTCCTGATCCAACGAAAAGAGATACTGGGCATTGGTGCCGAGCGGCCCGCTGGCGCGGGCTATCAGCGGCGCGATGGTTTGTGCGCTGGTATCAGATTCATACAGTGGGTGGCGCGGATCCATAATAAACACCAGCGCATTCACCGTACGCCCATCGTCCAGCTCAAGACGGCACCAGGTTGGCAAATAGCAGCCGGTGATCATTTCCCGCTTCCACAGAAGCGTCAGCTCTTGCTCCAGCGTCTCATCCGGCAGACGATAGGCCACGCCGGTGGTACGCCCGCCTTCCTTCAACGCCAACATCCTGCCCGGCTGATGTGCGCTGCCGCGACCGGCGGTCAGGCGCAGGCAAAACGCGCGATGCCAACCCGGCAGCGTACCGGTGCAGGATTCGCTGTATTCCAGCGCCGGGTTCCACATCAACGAACCGTAGCCGAAAATCCACACCGAACCGTTATCCGGACGACAGGCCAGAGTCGCCGCCAACGAGGCCGCCCGCTGCTCAGCCGACCACAGCAGCGATTCCTCAATCGCGCCAAACGCCGTTTTACAATCCGCATTCATTAAGAAATCACGAGTTAACACTTTCTACTACCTCCGCCACTGCCTGCTTCCCGGCGATAATCTGTGCCATCCGTGAATATTGCTGAATTATTATCCAGCTTTATTACTCAATAAGCAATTAACGGAGCGTTGACAAGGGGGCTGACAAAAAATTAGATCGCAAAAGTGATTACTTTTTCTTATGCCATTTGTCGTCATCGCCTTTTTGATAATCATTTTTCACCGCCGCCCAGGCGACTTTATGCGCCGTCTCCTCACGGCTGGCATCATCGCGACGGTCGGCTTTATCTTTATATTGATCCCACGCGCTATTGAAAGCTTCTTTATAAATTTCCTGCGCGTGTTCCGGCAAGACGTGCTGAACGCTATCGGGAAGTTCTTGTTTACTACGGTAAGGCATAATGACCTCCAGAATCAGGGTAAAAGCTAAGTCTGGAACACAATTCCCGGGTTGGCAAATGACAGGAATATTGAGAAATGAATTTTAGTAATCGTCTGAAAAGTATGTATAAAACATACGTAATAGCCTTTTTTAGCAGACCAACGAATTTCTTATGCAAGAGTGGTAAATTTAAGTAAAAATACAAATTAAACCTATCAATGTCTGTTATTTTATCAACTTACGTTATCTATAATTATAACACCTGCATAAATGGAGATGGTTCATGACACATGCACATGAGGCGGTTAAGACCCGCCACAAGGAGACCTCCCTCGTTTTTCCGGTTTTAGCACTGGTGGTGCTGTTTCTCTGGGGAAGCAGTCAATCACTACCAGTGGTCGTTGCGATTAATATTCTGGCGCTGGTCGGGATTCTGAGTAGCGCATTTAGCGTGGTTCGCCATGCCGACGTTCTTGCTCACCGCCTCGGCGAGCCCTATGGTTCATTAATTTTGAGCCTGTCAGTGGTCATTCTTGAAGTGAGCCTCATTTCCGCATTAATGGCGACCGGCGACGCCGCGCCAACGCTAATGCGCGATACGTTATATTCAATCATTATGATCGTCACCGGCGGTCTGGTCGGCTTCTCTTTACTGCTGGGCGGACGTAAATTCGCCACGCAGTATATGAATTTGTTTGGTATCAAGCAGTATCTGATCGCCCTCTTCCCGCTGGCGATTATCGTACTGGTATTCCCGATGGCGTTACCGGGCGCCAATTTCAGCACCGGCCAGGCGCTACTGGTGGCGCTGATTTCCGCCGCCATGTATGGCGTATTCCTGCTCATTCAGACCAAAACGCACCAGAGCCTGTTTGTGTACGAGCATGAAGATGACAGCGACGATGACGACCCGCATCACGGTAAGCCCTCGGCGCATAGCAGCGGCTGGCACACGGCCTGGTTACTGGTACACCTGGTGGCGGTTATCGCCGTTACCAAAATGAACGCTAATCCGCTGGAAACGCTGTTGACCAGCATGAACGCGCCGGTGGCCTTTACCGGTTTCCTGGTGGCGCTATTGATTCTCTCGCCGGAAGGACTCGGCGCCTTGAAAGCGGTGCTGAACAACCAGGTACAGCGCGCGATGAATTTGTTCTTCGGTTCGGTGCTGGCGACGATTTCCCTGACGGTGCCTGTCGTCACGCTTATCGCCTTCCTTACCGGCAATGAACTCCGCTTCGGTTTGGGAGCGCCGGAAATGGTGGTGATGGTGGCGTCGCTGGTGCTGTGCCACATTTCGTTCTCAACCGGGCGCACCAATGTCCTTAACGGCGCGGCGCATCTGGCGCTGTTCGCCGCCTACCTGATGACGATATTTGCCTGACCGGGTAATCAGTAATAAAGCCCAAAAAAAAGCCTGTCGGCGGCGAAACCGGCAGGCTTTTTTACAGCTCAGCGAAACTTAGTTGCTGGTATCCAGCTCGTCGAAGCTTTTCACCAGATCGTCGATCGCTTTCATTTGCTTCAGGAACGGTTCCAGTTTAGCCAGCGGCAGCGCGGACGGGCCGTCACATTTCGCGTGATCCGGATCCGGGTGCGCTTCAATGAACAGACCGGCGATACCCACCGCCATCCCGGCGCGAGCCAGTTCCGTCACCTGAGCGCGGCGACCGCCTGAAGCAGCGCCAAACGGGTCGCGGCACTGCAGGGCGTGGGTCACGTCAAAGATGACCGGCGAGTTGTTGGACGCTTTCTTCATTACGCCGAAGCCGAGCATATCAACGACCAGGTTGTCGTAGCCGAAGTTAGCACCGCGATCGCACAGGATCACTTTGTCGTTCCCGCCTTCAATAAATTTATCAACGATGTTGCCCATCTGGCCCGGGCTGACGAATTGCGGTTTCTTGACGTTGATGACAGCGCCGGTTTTAGCCATCGCTTCCACCAGGTCAGTCTGACGCGCGAGGAACGCTGGCAACTGAATCACGTCAACCACATCGGCCACCGGCTGCGCCTGGCTGGCTTCGTGGACGTCGGTGATGATTTTCACGCCGAAGGTCTGCTTCAGCTCCTGGAAAATCTTCATCCCTTCTTCCAGACCCGGCCCACGATAGGAGTGGATGGAAGAACGGTTGGCTTTATCAAAAGAGGCTTTGAACACATACGGAATGCCCAGCTTTTGCGTGACGGTCACATAATGTTCGCAGATACGCATCGCAAGATCGCGGGACTCCAGCACGTTCATTCCGCCAAACAGCACGAACGGCAGGTCGTTTGCTACGTTGATATCACCAATGCTAACCACTTTTTGTTTCATAAGATCGCCTTATCAGGGTGTAACCGGAATGGTTCCAGACTAATGCAATGTAATTTGTTTATGTGAAATCGTGTTGATCTGCGCACGGATCATCTCGCTAATCGGATCCTCCGGACACTGCTCAACGAAATAATTGAGATCCAGCAGCGCCACGTGATCGCACTCCAGTTGGGCATAGATAAGCCCGCGGTCGCGAATTTCATACGGGTCTTCGGGATTAAACTGCAGCAGCGCTTCGCTGGCGCGTAGGGCCAGCTCCATCTGCCGCTCTTCCATCAACGCCGATTTCAGCGTATCGAGCAGTTTGCGGATCACTTCGGCGTTATCGGCCTCATCGAGATCTTCATTGAACAGCTCGGCCACCGGGCTGATATTCCCCTTCAGCCACACCTCGAGCGTGTGTTCATCAAGCGTCTCGCCGTTGAATGGATTAATCAACCACATCTCTTCGCTGGCTTCCGGGTCGGCGCGCAGCAGCATCTGCGTGGGGAAAATAACCGGTACCACCGGTAAATCCAGACGCTGGGCAATCCATAACAGAATCGCCCCCAGCGACACGGCGCTCCCCTGGCGATTCACCAGCACTTTATCCAGCCATAACGCATCGGACAGACGATAAATGCCCTGCGACGCGCCGAAGCCCCACTCGTGATAGAACAATTCCAGCAGCCGGTCGAGCTGACGCTCCTGATCCCAGGAGGTGGCAATCTCTTCCTGCGCCAGTGTTAACAACCGCTGCAGCTCATCCTGCACAAAGTGCGTCGGAAAGTCGTCGCGGATCAATTCAGAAATGAGGACCATGCCTTCGCATAATGGCGCTTTGTTAAATTCGAAATCAGCTAATGACCTCATGCCTTACCCCAGTAACGGTATTCTTGTGATGGCGAGTTGAACGATGAAGAACAACACCACCAGCGCCAGCAGAAAGGCGATGAACCGGGTCTGCTGGCGGCGAGGGCGACGTCGGCCCAACGCAATAAATCCTAATGCGATGTAAATGATAACGCCAAACAGCTTTTCAGTCAGCCATGCGCCATCTTCGGTAAACGGCAGATAGTGCGTAATCGCCATTAATCCCGCGCCGCTGAGAAACAGCAGCGTATCGCTACAATGCGGCGCGATACGCACCCAGCGCTGGTTGAGCATCGCGCTGCCGCTGTAGGTCCACCAGTAACGCAGCACGAAAAGCCCGACGGATGTCACCACGCAGGCAATATGCAAATAGAGTACTGCAGTAAATAAATTCATTCGCCGGCTTGCTCCTTGTGCGGCCAACGCCCGAGAGTCAGGCGTTCGTTATCGCCATAATCGCGGCAGGTCTCGACATCGAGATAACCTGCTTCATTAAACAATGCGCGTACCGCCTCGCCCTGCTTCCAGCCATGCTCCAGTAGCATATAAGCGTTGGGTAACAAGTGCTGACGCCCTTCACGGATGATATGCGCTAAATCGGCCAGCCCCTGGTCGGCGGCGACCAATGCCGTTCTCGGCTCAAAGCGGACATCGCCCTCGGCAAGATGCGGATCGGTTTCATCGATATAGGGGGGATTACTGACAATCATCGCGAACCTCTGCCCCTTGAGCGCGCTAAACCAGTCGCTCTGCAGCACGGTCACGTTGTTGAGAGCGAGATGGGCGGCATTGCGCGCGGCGAGCGCCGCGGCGTCAGGCATAAAATCAACGGCAGTGACCTTGCAGTCCGCCCGCTCGCTGGCCAACGCCAGGGCGATAGCGCCGGTGCCGGTGCCAAGATCCAGGATACGGCAGGCCGTCTGCGGCAAGAGTACCAGCGCCTGCTCGACCAGGCATTCGGTGTCGGGCCGCGGGATCAGCGTCGCCGGCGAGACAAACAGCGGCAGCGACCAGAACTCGCGCTGACCAACCAGATGAGCCACCGGCTCGCCGTTGGCGCGGCGCGCCAGCAATGCTTCCAGCTCCGCCAACTGTTCCGCCGTCAATACGGTTTCGTCAAAAGCGAGGATCCAGGTCCGCGCTTTGCCGGTGACGTGCCCCAGTAAGATCTCGGCGTCGCGACGCGGGCTGTCGCTCGCGCCGAGCCGGGCTATTGCCTGAGTAAGCCACTGTCGAAAGGTCATCATTCCTGCTCGGAAAGCGCCGCCAGCTGGTCAGCCTGGAATTCCTGCACAATCGGTTCGATCAGCATATCCAGTTTGCCTTCCATGGTTTCATCCAGACGGTAAAGAGTCAGGTTGATACGGTGGTCGGTCACGCGCCCCTGTGGGAAGTTGTAGGTACGATTGCGGTCGCTGCGGTCGCCGCTGCCCAGCAGGTTACGGCGGGTAGACGCTTCCGCCTGCTGACGCTTGGCGACTTCGGCGGCGCGAATACGCGCGCCCAGCACCGACAGCGCCTTGGCTTTGTTTTTATGCTGTGAACGTTCGTCCTGACACTCAACGACGATACCGGTCGGCAAGTGGGTAATACGGATAGCGGAGTCGGTGGTGTTGACGTGCTGACCGCCCGCGCCCGAGGAGCGGAAGGTATCAATACGCAGGTCCGCCGGGTTGATATCCGGCATTTCGGCTTCCGGCAGCTCCGGCATCACCGCCACGGTACAGGCGGAGGTGTGGATACGCCCCTGGGATTCGGTCGCCGGAACGCGCTGGACGCGATGGCCGCCGGATTCAAATTTCAGCCGCCCATAGACGCCATCGCCGCTGATCTTGGCAATCACTTCTTTAAATCCGCCATGTTCGCCTTCGTTGGCGCTCATGATTTCGACCCGCCAGCGGCGGGCTTCGGCGTAGCGGGTGTACATGCGGAAGAGATCCCCGGCGAACAGCGCCGCTTCATCGCCGCCGGTACCAGCGCGAACTTCGACAAAAGCGTTACGTTCATCGTCCGGATCTTTCGGCAGCAGCAACACCTGCAGCTGTTGTTCCAGCGCTTCGCTTTTTTCTTTGGCATCGCGCAGCTCTTCCTGCGCCATTTCGCGCATTTCCGGATCGTCGAGCATCATCTGCGCGGTTTCGATATCGTCCTGCACCTGGCGCCAGTCGGTATAGCAGCGGGCAACATCGCCAAGCTGCGCATATTCGCGCGACAGCGCGCGGAAACGGTCCTGGTCGGCAATGGTGGCGGCGTCGCCAAGCAGCGCCTGAACTTCTTCATGGCGTTCGTACAGAGCTTCCAGTTTAGCAACAATAGAAGGCTTCATAGGCGTGAATTCACCCTGTCTTTAAATAGAGAAATGTGCGCTATTCCAGCCCGAGGCTGTTGCGCAGAATATGCAGGCGTTCATCATCCCCGTCACGGGCAGCCTGCTGAAGAGATTTGGTTGGAGCGTGGATCAGGCGGTTGGTCAGCTTACGGGCCAGATCTTGCATAATTTCCTGCGCATCGCCGCCCTGTTCCAGCGCGGCAAGCGCTTTCGCCGTCAGCTCCTCGCGAACCTGCTCGGATTGGGAACGATATTCGCGGATAGTCTCGCTGGCGCTTTGGGCGCGCAGCCAGGCCATAAATTCGCTGGTTTCCTGCTCGACGATCGATTCCGCCTGCACCGCCGCGGCCTTACGCTGCGCCAGATTGTGCTGAATGATATTTTGCAGGTCATCAACGCTGTACAGATAGGCGTTGGCCAGCTTGCCGACTTCCGGCTCGACGTCGCGGGGCACCGCGATATCCACCAGCAGCATCGGCTGATTGCGGCGCGCCTTCAGCGCGCGCTCGACCATCCCTTTGCCGATGATCGGCAGCGGGCTGGCGGTAGAACTGATAATAATATCGGCGTCTTTTAAGCGCTCGTCGATATCGCTGAGGGCGATAACTTCCGCGCCGACTTCATCCGCCAGCGCCTGGGCGCGTTCACGGGTGCGGTTGGCAATCACCATTTTGCGAACGTTATGTTCGCGCAGATGGCGGGCGACCAGTTCGATAGTTTCCCCCGCGCCAACCAGTAACACCGTGACGCTGGAGAGCGATTCAAAAATTTGTCGCGCCAGCGTACAGGCGGCGAAGGCAACGGAAACGGCGCTGGCGCCGATATCGGTTTCGGTACGCACGCGCTTAGCTACCGAAAACGATTTCTGGAACATACGCTCCAGTTCGCTGACGTTCAGATGGCCGCGGCTGGAATCCGCAAACGCTTTTTTCACCTGCCCGAGGATTTGCGGCTCGCCAAGCACGAGTGAATCCAGGCCGCTGGCGACACGCATCAGATGGCTGACGGCGTCATTATCCTGATGCCAATAAAGACTTTTACGTAGGTCTTCTTCATTCAGGCCGTGGAAGTCGCATAGCCAGCGAATCAGCGCTTCCTGCAGGTTGTCCTGCTCTTCAACGCTGAGATACAGCTCCGTGCGATTACAGGTTGATAACACCACCCCGCCCTGCACCATCGGCTGAGCCAATAAGCTCTCCAGCGCCTTGTCGAGCGTATCCGGCGAAAACGTTACGCGTTCTCGCAGCGCTACCGGAGCTGTTTTGTGGTTGATGCCAAGAGCTAAAAGGGTCATGGTGAGGGAATAGTACCAGCGTTGCTAAGGTTAGTCTGAGCGCATCATACAGGATGCGCGTACTCAATAAAAGAGACGCCCCCCTTTTGGAGTAATAGTCAGGGCTTAATAGCCACTAACGGTAATTTTTTGATTTCAGACAACTTGAACGTAGACGCTATCGGCCAGCGACGCTAGCATTAAGGGTTATTATTGCAACCCGCTACACAAATCGGTGTGCGAACCATCAGTCGCCGCATTTCACTGTAGACATCAAGGATTTGTCATCATTATGAATCGACTGTTCCGCCTGCTGCCGTTGGCAAGCCTCGTTCTGACCGCCTGTGCAATCAATACTCCGCCGCAAGGGCCAGGCAAAAGCCCGGACTCCCCGCAATGGCGCCAGCACCAGCAGGATGTCCGCAACCTTAACCAGTTCCAGACCCGCGGGGCGTTTGCCTATCTTTCCGATGAGCAGAAAGTGTATGCCCGTTTCTTCTGGCAACAAACCGGCCAGGACCGCTACCGCCTGCTGCTGACCAACCCGCTTGGCAGCACCGAACTGTCATTAACCGCGCAGCCGGGCGGCGTCCAATTGATTGACAACAAAGGCCAGACCTACAACGCCACCGATGCCGAAGAGATGATTGGCCGCCTGACCGGCATGCCGATCCCGCTTAACAGCCTGCGTCAGTGGATTATCGGCCTGCCGGGCGATGCCACCGACTATTCGCTGGATGACCAGTACCGCCTGCGCGAACTCAACTACACGCAGAACGGTAAAACCTGGCACGTGACCTACAGCGGCTACACCAGCGACACCAAACCCGCCCTGCCGTCTAATATGGAACTCAACAACGGCAGCCAGCGCATCAAGCTGAAAATGGATAACTGGATTGTGAAATGATGAGTCGCTGGCCCGCCCCCGCAAAATTGAATCTGTTTTTGTATATCACCGGTCAACGCGCCGATGGTTATCACACGCTGCAGACGTTGTTTCAGTTTCTCGACTATGGCGACACGCTGACCATTGAACCGCGCCGCGACGGGAAACTGCGGTTGTTAACGCCGGTCGCCGGCGTGCCGGATGAAGAGAACCTGATTATCCGCGCCGCCAGATTGCTGATGGCAGCGGCGGAGTCTCACGGTCAACTCCCCGCAGGCAGCGGCGCGGATATCAGCATCGACAAACGCCTGCCGATGGGCGGCGGCTTAGGCGGCGGCTCTTCTAACGCCGCGACGGTGCTGGTAGCCCTCAATCATCTGTGGGGCTGCGGGCTTAGCGAAGACCAGCTGGCGACGCTTGGGCTACAGCTCGGCGCCGATGTCCCGGTTTTCGTTCGCGGTCACGCGGCGTTTGCCGAAGGGGTTGGCGAGATTCTCACCCCGGTCGATCCGCCGGAAAAATGGTATCTGGTCGCCCACCCGGGCGTGAGTATCCCGACGCCGATCATTTTTCGCGATCCGGAGTTACCACGAAATACCCCGAGCAGGTCAATTAATACCTTACTAAACTGTGAATTCGGCAACGATTGCGAGGTTATCGCAAGAAAACGTTTTCGTGAGGTTGATGCAACGCTTTCCTGGCTGTTAGAATACGCGCCGTCGCGCCTGACTGGCACAGGAGCCTGTGTGTTTGCTGAATTTGACACCGAATCCGCCGCTCGTCAGGTGCTGGAAAAAGCCCCGGAATGGCTGCAAGGCTTTGTTGCGCGAGGAATAAATGTCTCGCCGCTGAAGCAAGCCCTACTGAAGTAATTCTGCTTTTTGCATGAATAACGGCAAGTTTGCCGGGCAAACAGAGTATCGGTGACAACGTCACCCTGTTCCAGACGTTGCATCGTGCTCTTTAATACACCGCCTGGATGAGATGGCGCCGGCCCGCACAGTTTAATGGCCCGTTTCATCCACCACTGGACGCATGCCTGAGGTTCTTCTCGTGCCTGATATGAAGCTTTTTGCTGGTAACGCCACCCCGGAACTAGCACAACGTATTGCCAACCGCCTGTACACTTCTCTTGGCGACGCCGCTGTAGGTCGTTTTAGCGACGGCGAAGTCAGCGTACAAATCAACGAAAACGTACGCGGTGGTGATATTTTCATCATCCAGTCCACTTGTGCTCCCACCAATGACAACCTGATGGAATTGGTTGTTATGGTTGATGCCCTGCGTCGCGCTTCTGCAGGTCGTATCACCGCTGTTATCCCTTACTTCGGCTATGCCCGCCAGGACCGTCGCGTACGTTCCGCTCGTGTGCCAATCACCGCTAAAGTCGTCGCTGACTTCCTGTCCAGTGTCGGCGTTGACCGCGTACTGACCGTTGACCTGCACGCTGAACAGATTCAGGGCTTCTTTGATGTTCCGGTTGATAACGTATTCGGTAGCCCAATTCTGCTCGAAGATATGCTGCAGCTGAATCTGGACAACCCGATCGTGGTTTCTCCGGACATCGGCGGCGTGGTTCGCGCTCGCGCTATCGCGAAGCTGCTGAACGATACCGACATGGCGATCATCGATAAACGCCGCCCGCGCGCTAACGTTTCTCAGGTGATGCATATCATCGGCGACGTCGCTGGCCGTGACTGCGTGATGGTTGATGACATGATCGATACCGGCGGTACCCTGTGTAAAGCCGCGGAAGCGCTGAAAGAGCGCGGTGCGAAACGTGTCTTCGCCTACGCGACTCACCCGATCTTCTCCGGCAATGCTATCCAGAACATTAAAAACTCTGTGATTGATGAATTCGTCGTCTGCGATACCATTCCGCTGACGCCGGAAATCAAAGCGCTGGACAAAGTCCGCACCCTGACCCTATCAGGTATGCTGGCCGAAGCGATTCGTCGTATCAGCAACGAAGAATCCATTTCCGCTATGTTCGAGCACTAATCGAGCCCAGCCGAAAAACCCGCTGCGGCGGGTTTTTTTGTCTCTGGTTCATATTTGTATGACTAATGCCTCCTTCACCTGCCATTCAGTTGACAGATGATGCGCTCATGGATGAAACATTATTGTGAATAGATTATTTTCCTCACATGTGATGCCTTTCCGCGCCCTCATCGACGCTTGCTGGAAAGAAAAGTACACCGCATCGCGCTTTACCCGCGATCTCATCGCCGGGATAACCGTCGGGATCATCGCTATCCCGCTGGCGATGGCGTTAGCAATTGGCAGCGGCGTAGCGCCTCAATATGGACTCTACACCTCGGCGGTGGCGGGGATTGTCATCGCCCTGACCGGCGGTTCACGCTTTAGCGTTTCCGGCCCCACCGCGGCCTTCGTGGTGATCCTCTATCCGGTGTCACAACAGTTTGGCTTGGCCGGCTTGCTGGTGGCGACGCTAATGTCGGGTATCTTCTTGATCCTTTTCGGCCTCGCCCGCTTTGGCCGTCTGATTGAATATATCCCGCTTTCAGTCACCCTTGGCTTTACCTCCGGTATCGGCATCACCATCGGTACCATGCAAATTAAAGACTTCCTTGGTCTGCAGATGGCGCATGTCCCAGAGCACTATCTGCAGAAAGTCGGCGCGCTGGTGATGGCGCTGCCGACAATTAACGTTGGCGATGCCGCCATCGGTATCGTGACGCTGGGTATTCTGATTTTCTGGCCGCGTTTGGGCATCCGCCTGCCGGGGCACCTGCCGGCGCTGCTGGCGGGCTGTGCGGTGATGGGCATCGTTAATTTACTCGGCGGACATGTGGCGACCATCGGCTCGCAGTTCCACTATATCCTCGCCGATGGCAGCCAGGGCAACGGTATCCCGCAATTGCTGCCGCAGCTGGTGTTGCCGTGGGATATGCCGGGCTCGGAGTTCACCCTGAGCTGGTCGTCGCTGCGCGCGCTGCTGCCTGCCGCCTTCTCTATGGCGATGCTGGGCGCCATTGAATCACTGCTCTGCGCGGTGGTGCTCGATGGTATGACCGGCACCAAACACAAAGCGAATAGCGAGCTGGTCGGCCAGGGCCTGGGCAATATCATCGCGCCATTCTTTGGCGGCATTACCGCCACCGCGGCGATTGCTCGCTCCGCGGCTAACGTGCGCGCCGGCGCGACCTCGCCGATTTCCGCGGTGATCCATGCCCTGCTGGTGATCCTCGCGCTGCTAATCCTCGCCCCGCTGCTCTCGTGGCTGCCGCTGTCGGCCATGGCTGCCCTGCTGCTGATGGTAGCGTGGAACATGAGCGAGGCGCATAAGGTGATTAACCTGCTACGCCACGGGCCAAAAGACGACATCGTTGTGCTGTTGATGTGCATGTCGTTGACCGTGCTGTTCGATATGGTCATCGCCATTAGCGTCGGTATCGTGCTGGCTTCGCTGCTGTTTATGCGCCGCATCGCGCGCATGACGCGACTGGCGCCGGTCAACGTTGAAGTGCCGGACGATGTTCTGGTGCTACGGGTGATCGGCCCGCTGTTCTTCGCTGCGGCGGAAGGGTTGTTTACCGATCTGGAAAGCCGGATTGCAGGCAAACGCGTGGTGGTGCTGAAGTGGGATGCGGTGCCGGTGCTGGACGCCGGCGGTCTTGACGCTTTCTTGCGCTTTGTGAAGCGCCTGCCGGAAGGCTGCGAGCTGCGGGTATCGAACCTTGAGTTCCAGCCGCTGCGTACTTTAGCGCGCGCAGGCGTCCAGCCGATTCCGGGACGCCTGAGCTTCTACCCGGACCGTACCGCGGCGCTGGCGGATATTGAATTAACGCAATAAAAGAGAGGCTCGCCGGAAGGGAGATCCGGCGAGCTGAATTCAGTTAGCTGTGACGATGCTGGTCGCGACGGCAGCGTTTATCGTAGTGGCGTACCCACCAATAGCGGTCGGAGACTCTTTCATGACCGCCAACGCGAGCGCCCGCCAGCCATAAAACGGCGCCGACGAAAATACTCAACACCGCGCCATGAGCAAAGAATTGCGGCAGGTTAAATTGTGGAAGCTGGTTTAAAATAGAGTAACCAACGCCGACCACCATCACAACCAACCCTAAACCCATCAGTATGTTACCGAGTAACGAAGCGTTTCTGCGTTTCATATGTCACCTCCGGACCTTGGGCTACATGGGAATATCCCCAAAATTTATAGGTTAAGTATAGACAATAGGGATATGAGTGATTGCGTGAGTGATCACATTCGGGAACATCTGATCAACAAAAGTTTACAAATAAGCCACTGAACAACATCAAATTCTAATGGTTCAAAGTGGAAATTATCAGCAACGGTAGCGTTTCGCTGGCAGAATTTTGTCAAGCGCCGACGCAGGCAGTACACTACGCGGCAAAGTACGCCTATGCAGGAATAAAAAGTGACGATAAAACTGATTGTCGGCCTGGCTAACCCCGGAGCGGAATACGCGGCAACGCGCCATAACGCCGGCGCCTGGTACGTAGATTTACTGGCGGAGCGCCACCGCGCGCCGCTGCGAGAAGAGAGCAAATTCTTCGGCTATACCTCGCGCCTGAACCTGGCGGGGGAAGACGTGCGTCTGCTGGTGCCGACCACCTTTATGAATCTCAGCGGCAAAGCCGTGGCCGCGATGGCTACCTTTTACCGTATTAATCCGGATGAAATTCTGGTCGCCCACGACGAGCTCGATTTACCCCCCGGCGTCGCTAAATTCAAACTTGGCGGCGGGCACGGCGGTCATAATGGCCTGAAGGACATTATCAGCAAGCTGAGTAATAACCCAAACTTTCACCGCTTACGCGTCGGAATTGGCCATCCGGGCGATAAAAATAAAGTTGTCGGCTTTGTGCTGGGTAAACCACCGGCCAGCGAACAGAAGCTAATTGACGAAGCGGTTGATGAAGCGGCGCGCTGTACAGAGGTGTGGCTGAAAGACGGTTTAACCAAAGCTACCAACCGTTTACACGCCTTTAAAGCGCAATAAGCGTCCGACGTGCGGAATTTTTGCCGCACACCGTGTATAATAGGCGAAGCTATTTACTTTTCTACAGTCTGTTATTCATAACAGACTGATTATCCAAAGATTAAGGTGATTTAAATCATGGGATTCAAATGCGGTATCGTCGGTTTGCCCAACGTCGGCAAATCCACCCTGTTCAATGCGCTCACCAAAGCAGGTATTGAAGCGGCCAACTTCCCGTTCTGTACCATTGAGCCGAACACCGGTGTCGTACCGATGCCCGATCCGCGTCTGGACAAACTGGCTGAGATCGTCAAGCCGCAGCGTATCCTACCGACGACCATGGAATTCGTTGATATTGCCGGTCTTGTTAAAGGCGCGTCCAAAGGCGAAGGTCTGGGTAACCAGTTCCTGACCAATATTCGTGAAACCGAAGCCATCGGCCACGTAGTGCGTTGCTTTGAAAATGACAACATTATCCACGTCGCGGGTAAAGTCGATCCGGCGGAAGATATTGACGTTATCAACACCGAGCTGGCGCTGTCCGACCTCGACACCTGCGAACGCGCCATTCACCGCGTGTCCAAGAAGGCCAAAGGCGGCGATAAAGACGCTAAGGTTGAACTGGCCGCGCTGGAAAAATGCCTGCCGCAGCTGGAAAAAGCAGGCATGCTGCGCGCGCTGGATCTGAGCAAAGAAGAGAAAGAAGCGATCCGCTATCTGAGCTTCCTGACCCTGAAGCCGACCATGTACATCGCCAACGTTAACGAAGACGGTTTTGAAAACAACCCGTATCTCGACCAGGTTCGCGCTATCGCTGAGCAAGAAGGTTCCGTGGTGGTTCCGGTTTGCGCCGCCGTTGAATCCGACATTGCCGAGCTGGACGACGAAGAGCGTGACGAGTTCATGGCCGAGCTGGGCCTTGAAGAGCCGGGCCTGAACCGCGTGATCCGCGCAGGCTACGCTCTGCTGAACCTGCAGACCTACTTCACCGCCGGCGTCAAAGAAGTTCGCGCATGGACTATTCCGGTTGGCGCGACCGCGCCGCAGGCTGCCGGTAAAATCCACACCGACTTCGAAAAAGGCTTTATCCGCGCCCAGACCATCGCCTATGAAGATTTCATTGCTTATAAAGGTGAACAAGGCGCGAAAGAAGCCGGTAAAATGCGTGCGGAAGGGAAAGACTACATCGTTAAAGATGGCGACGTAATGAACTTCTTGTTCAACGTCTAATCCCGGACGATAAAATCCGCGCCCCGGCGCGGATTTTTCATTTCAAAGCCTCGCAGGTTTTATGACTCGCGAGGCTTTAAATTATCTGAATGGCGCATCTAACGGAATTTCTGCGTCAGGCTCGTGGGTAATTCGGTTACGCAGATCGCGACGAATCATTTCAATTGCCCAGAACCAAAAAATATGGCCAAGCAGTTCAGAAATATATTCATCAGCCGGAATGTTTAATAACGACGGCGTAAGTCCTAATAGCGGAAATGAAATCCAGTGTACCGCAATGGTGGCGACAATACCGGCCCATACTCCCTGCCATAATTTAACTTTTGGGAATATCTCCGCCACCACGCAATAGCCAATCGCGAACACCAGCGAAAAGATGATATGCGTGACCATTACCGGGTTGATGATATGCTCAGAGAAGGTGTACACGGTATGTGTAGGGTCAATGCCAAGATAGTCGCGTAAAAAGAGATAAGGAGGATTAAATTCATCACGCCCACCGGAAAATGTTCGCGGCGGCAGAGGTACTTCCGCCCCCCACTTAACGAATGCCGACATAATTCCGGCAATAACCCCAACTAATAATGCGACGCCATAGCGACGCCGACCTGGTGCAGTTTGTACAAAAAAGTCCTTAATTGCCATAAATCCCTCGCCATGAATAATATTGTTACAGCATTGCAATATTCTTTAAGTCCGCGCGGGTATGGCTTGATCAAGATCACACTTTTTGTTCAAAAGATAAACAAAGCTAATATTTTTATGTCATCGCGGAGCATCAATTAATGCCCCGCGTGGCATTCTTTTAATCACGCCAACCCATTGCCGGTGCAACGTGCTTCAGAATAGACTCAATCACGTGAGCGTTATAATCCACGCCCAGCTGATTCGGCACCGTCAGCAATAAAGTATCCGCTTCTGCGATCGCCTCATCCTGTTTCAGTTGCTCGATGAGCTTATCGGGTTCAGCGGCATAGCTGCGGCCGAAAATGGCGCGGGTTTTCTCATCAAGAAAACCAATACTATCGCTGTTATCCCGGCTGGAGCCAAAATACATCCGGTCGCGATCGTCCATCAGGGCAAAAATACTCCGACTGACCGATACCCGCGGCGTACGCGTGTGCCCCGCCTCCGTCCAGGCCTGACGATAAGCGCGGATCTGTTTCGCCTGTTGGATATGGAATGGTTCGCCCGTCTCATCATCTTTCAGCGTCGAGCTCTGCAGGTTCATACCGAGCTTCGCCGCCCACATCGCCGTGGCATTAGAGCCCGCGCCCCACCAGATACGCTCGCGTAGTCCGGCAGAATACGGCTCAAGGCGCAGCAATCCCGGCGGGTTGGGGAACATCGGTTGCGGGTTAGGTTTAGCGAAACCTTCGCCGCGCAGCACGTCCAACAGGACCTCAGTGTGGCGCCGCGCCATATCAGCGTCAGACTCGCCATCCTGCGGTTGAAAACCGAAATGACGCCAGCCATCAATCACCTGTTCCGGCGAGCCCCGGCTGATGCCAAGCTGTAAACGCCCACCGGCTATCAAATCTGCAGCGCCGGCATCCTCCGCCATATATAGCGGGTTTTCGTAGCGCATATCGATAACGCCGGTGCCAATCTCAATCTTTTTAGTTTTCGCGCCGATAGCGGCCAGCAGCGGGAACGGTGAACTGAGCTGGCGGGCGAAATGGTGCACCCGAAAATAGGCGCCGTCCGCGCCTAACTCTTCGGCGGCAACTGCCAGATCGATGGATTGTAAAAGCGTGTCGGCAGCGGAACGAGTCGCCGACTGCGGCGATGGCGTCCAGTGGCCAAATGACAAAAATCCAATCTTTTTCATGAGGATAGACCCTGATTTGGCAAAACATTCAGCAGACGCGGAGATAACGTTCCGCGTCTGCTTGTGGTTCTCCTACTCTACCCCTTAGCCAAAATGTATAAATGGCGTTTATTTAACAGAATAGTTCAAATAAATTGACCAAATATTACGAGAGTTATTTCTGCATCAGCGCAAAAACGCCCCAACCGAAATATTCCCGGGTATAAGTGACATGGCGAAGCGGTGCGGCATTGAGCTCCGCACGGACCTCAACCGCAAATTCATCATCCGGATGCGCCTGCAGCCAACGGCGCATCGTTAGCCATTTAGCGGCTTCATAACGGTCCCACCCTTCGCGGTCAGCCAGCACCATCTCAACAATGTCATAGCCCAGTTCGCCAAAAGTGGCGACCAGCGCTGGAAGCGGCAACAAATCGGCCACCGCAGAAACGCCGCAGGCGCGCGCCTGTTCTTCTGTGGCGGGTACCTTACGCCACCAGGGTTCCCCGATAAGTAGCATACCGCCAGGCTTAAGGCTGCGGGCTAACTGCGCCACGGTTCCAGCGACGCCGCCGGCTATCCACGTCGCGCCGATACAGGCCGCCACATCGTATTGCCGTTCGGCAACGTAACCTGCCGCATCGCTATGGAGAAAAGTGACGCGATCGCTAACGCCAAGTGCTGCGGCGCGTTGTTTTGCCTGCGCGGTAAACAATGGGCTCATATCAATGCCCATACCGCCGATAGCATGGTCCCGCGCCCAGGTGCAGAGCATTTCACCAGAACCGCTGCCAAGGTCGAGGATCTGCGCCCCTGCCTGCAGGCGAAGTACGCGGCCAAGCGTGGCATATTTTTCCGCCGTGAAGGGGTTATGGATACGATGTTCACTTTCGCTGATGGTAAAGATACGTGGGATATCGATAGTTGTGGTCATGTCACTCTCCTTAGCGGTTATCCGGCTGGGCGCGAACGTTATTCAGCCCGCTGGTGTTGATGCGGTACGGTTGGCCGTTAACGGATTTAATCAGTTTTTTAGTGCGGAGCTTTTTGAAGACGGCGAGCGTACAGTCGCTGAGCAGTAGCCCTTCGCGGCTATAGCACTCCACGGCAATGACGCGGCCTGATGTATCGCGAATGTGCGCAATACGTCCGCCTTTCGCGAGAACGTGTAAGGTACGTTGTTCCTGACGGGATAAATTCATACTGGAAAACCTGTTTAATCATCATGTGCAAAACGTGCAAACACGCAGCGGTGTCCGCATTCGATTTCAGCGCAGTGATAACCAGCCCGGCCTGAAAGGTCGGCAAACTGATTATCAGATGATTACATTCTCCAGCATCAAAGCCTCGGTAGAGTTGAAAGGTATTTACCGGCTGGATGATAACATCCAGTGACAGAAAGGATATTTATAAACGGGAAAATTGTGATCGGTATCTGAAATTGCGCCCCCGCCCCATGACGAAAGGCGCACAATGAATGGCAGCAACGCATTGCTCCTGATTACCACATCAAATCATCAGGTACTTTAAAGTCAGCGTACGGATCGTCTTCGTCCTCTGCTTCCTGGCTCAGGGCGCTGTTCAACACAATACTCTCGGCGTCGCGCTGGGCGATTTTATCCGCCACGCTGGCAGGGATAATCGCGTATTCATATTTACCGTTATTATCAACAGCAAGGCGGGCAATCGCCAGACGGCCGCTAATGAGCTGCGCCTGGGTGGTTTTATCCACATCAATGTTTTTGATGAGATTATTATCCGTAAAGTTAAAAGCGATATGGCCTTTCGCAATCGTGATTCGGTTCATTTCGATCAGCTGCTTAACCTGCGCTTTATACTCTTTTGCTAAAGCCGCTTGCTTTTGCTGCTCGCTGAGCTGCTTGTCGCGCTCAAGCTGGGCTTTTTTGTTTTCCTCAACGGCCTCGCGGGCTTCACGCGCCTGAACACGTGACTTTTTCGCCGTTCTCTGAACCTTAGCCATCTTTTTACTGGTGACCAGACCCGCTTTCAGCATCTGCTCTTGTAAGGTAAGTTTTGTCATCGTCGTTTCTACAATCGTTTGAATGATGTTTTGGATACGGTAAATCAGGGTCAGACTTTCAGGAGCTTCACCGTGGCGTCGATGTCGATTTCATCTTCAGAGAAGATGAGCGTGGTGCCCTGAAAGGTAGTGATCGCCAGCTTTTTCAGCGTACGCATTTCACCCGGCTTCACGCTCGCTTTGGGCTTGATGCTGTTCATCAGCAGCCCCACGGAGAGCACCGCATTTTCCTTGTCGATATGCGTATCTGCTGGCACTTCCTCACTGTAGACCAGGTAAGACTTAATCGATGTCAGCTTCAGGCGCTCACCGGCAATATACAGATATTTGCTTTCCGGGATGACCTTCACCGCGTAAGCTGATAGGCCCTTATTATTGGTCGTAGGTTCAAACGTGACCGCCGCATCTTTCTTAATCAGCTCCGGATTGGCGACCTTAATCACGTGAAAATAGCGGTTATCACCATTTTCATCTTTGATAAATCCGAAACCTTTATCTTTAAACCACGTTGTGATCGTACCGTTCATCGCCATTACCGCCTGATTAATCGTTTATCTACTCAATTTTGCAGCGCGCAGTTTAAAGCACAATGTCAGCGTAGACCATGCCTTTGCTCTAAGTGTTGCCTGATATCGGCAATTGATCCTGGCTTTTGCCGAAAATTTGATTCATTAATGAGTACGGTTCATTCAGGAGAATGCATGATGCCTAATCTACCCTCCGTTGCGTTGCTAGGTCCTGGCGCTATCGGCACGACCATTGCCGCCGTACTGCATGAAGCGGGCCGCAAACCGCTGCTCTGCGGGCGCACCGCGCATCAACGGTTGGTTTTGCGCCACGAAGACGGCGAAACGATCATTCCAGGACCAGTATTGACCGATCCACATACGCTGGAACACCCGATTGAGCTGCTGTTTGTGGCGGTGAAAACCACCCAGGTAGCGGATTGCGCGGGCTGGCTTAACGCGCTGTGCGATGAAAACACGGTGGTCTGCGCACTACAGAACGGTGTCGAACAGGAAAGCCTGCTTAACCCCTATGTTAACGGCGCAAAGGTATTGCCTTCGGTTGTCTGGTTTCCGGCACAACGAGAGGCGGATGCTTCGGTATGGTTACGCGCCAAACCGCGCCTGACGCTACCCGATACGCCGCAAGGGCAGAAAATAGCCGAGGTTCTCGACGGTACCCGCTGCGCGGTTGAGTTGACGGCTGATTTCACATCGGTCGCCTGGCGGAAACTTCTGCAAAATGCCGTCGCTGGCCTGATGGTGCTGGCGAATCGCCGCGCCGGGATGTTTTCGCGCCAGGACATCACCGGGCTGGCGCTGGCCTATCTGCACGAGTGCCTGGCGGTGGCGCGCGCCGCAGGGGCGGTACTCGCCGATAGCGTGCCGCAGGAAATTGTTGATGGGTTTCATCAGGCACCGGCGGATTTAAGCACCTCGATACTTGCCGACCGTCAGGCCAATCGTCCGCTGGAATGGGACATCCGCAACGGAGTCATACAGCGCTATGGCCGAACGCTGGGCGTTGCCACCCCCATCAGCGATGTCGTCGTGCCGCTGCTGGCGGCTGGAAGCGAGGGGCCTGGCTAAGATTGCTTCAAAAAAATTACCGTATTTGTTATAGTGTTACTCACTGATTATTTACCTCTGCGGTGCCAAAAAGAACAAGATTCACCGCAACCCAGGACAAGAAAATGCTAGATTACCGCTTCCCGACAGCTTTGCAGATGGTTCTCAGCGTAGCGATGGCGGAGCAATTGGGTGAACGTTCGACGAGTGCGATCCTGGCCTACGGCCTGGAAGCCAACCCGAGCTTTATCCGTAAACTCATGGTTCCGCTCACCCGCGACGGCATCATCGTCTCCACACTTGGCCGCAACGGCTCTATTCATCTTGGCCGTCCTGCCGATCAAATCACGCTGCGTGATATCTATCTTTCCGTTATTGAAGATAAAAAACTGTGGGCGTCTCGCCCTGACGTCCCGGCTCGCTGCGTGGTCAGCGCCAACGCTTGCTGGTACTTTAAGTCCGTAGCCGATGAAGCCGAGCAGGCGTCGCTCGCGGTGTTAGCTCGCCACACCGTGGCGAGCGCCCTGGAAGAGGTCAAAAAAGCCGATACCAGCGGCTGCGATCCGCTGCCTGAGCTGACTGCCCGCTATAAAGAAGCGCATTAACTTTTCTTGTTGCGAAAAAAAACCGCCTTTAAACGAAAAGGCGGTTTTTTGTTATTAGCAGCGACCTACTCAGGCAGGACGTCCCTAACCGGTTCGCCGCGCGTCACCAGTTTTCGCAGCGTCACGTAAAACACCGGCGTCAGGAACAGCCCAAACAGCGTCACGCCGAGCATACCGGAGAACACCGTGATCCCGGTGACGCCGCGCACTTCCGCCCCCGCGCCGTGGCCAAGAATCAGCGGAATCGTCCCGGCAATAAAGGCAATCGAGGTCATGATAATCGGACGTAAACGCAGACGACAGGCTTCCAGCGCCGCTTCCATAATCCCTTTGCCCTGAATTTCCAGTTCGCGGGCAAACTCGACAATCAGAATCGCGTTTTTACAGGCCAGCCCCATCAGCACCACCAGCCCCACCTGCACAAATACGTTATTGTCGCCGCCGGTCAGCCAGACGCCAAACAGCGCGGAGAGCATGGTCATCGGGACGATAAGGATCACCGCCAGCGGTAGCGTCCAGCTTTCATATAGCGCCGCCAGCACCAGGAACGCCAACAGTACCGCGACCGGGAAGACGATTAGCGCCGTATTGCCCTGCGTGGCCTGCTGGAAGCTGAGATCCGTCCACTCAATATTCATCCCATTCGGCAGTATCTGCTTAGACATGCCTGCCAGCAGCGTCATCGCCTGCGTGGACGAGAGCACGCGGGGATCGGCATCGCCAATCAAATCCGCCGCCGGATAACCATTGTAGCGAATCACCGGATCCGGTCCGTAGGTGGTATTAATATTCACCATACTGCCAATCGGCACCATTTCGCCCTGATTATTGCGGGTACGTAAATTAGCAATATCTTCCACGCTGTCGCGGAACGGCCCGTCAGCCTGCGCCATTACGCGCCAGGTACGCCCAAACTGGTTAAAGTCATTCACATACGATGACCCCAGATAAGTTTGCAGCGTCCCGAAAAGGTCGGTCAACGACACGCCCTGCGCTTTCGCTTTATCTCGATCGACCTGCACATCCAGCTGCGGCACGTTCGCCTGATAGGTCGAGATCGGGAAATGCATCCCCGGCGTCTGCATAATCGAACCCGACATCGCGTTCACTGCGTTTTGCAACGCGCCATAACCCAGACCGGCGCGATCTTGAATATACAGTGAATAGCCGGACCCCTGACCCAGTCCTAAAATCGGCGGCGGCAGAATCGAGAAACCAAAGCCCTGCTGAATTTGCGCGATTTTGGCATTAATCTCGGCATTAATTTCCGCTGCGGTGTGTTTTCGCTGATCGAACGGTTTCAGACCAAAAAAGACCGTCCCGGTATTCGGCGTATTGGTGAACTGCAGCGCATTAAGCCCCGGAAAAGCCACCGCATAATCCACGCCTTCGGTATTCATACCGATTTCGCTCATTTTGCGGATCACGGCGTCGGTGCGCGCCAGTGAAGAGCCTTCGGGCATTTTCACGCCGCCAATTAAATACAGTTTATCCTGCGTCGGAATAAACCCGCCGGGTACGACTTTAAACATCACGCCAGCGGCGCAGAGCAGCAGGACGTAGACCACAAACACCGCGCCGCGTCGCCCGAGCGTTTTGCCTACCAGCCCCTGATAGCCGTTTGAGCTACGATGGAAAAAACGGTTAAACGGACGGAAAATCCAGCCGAACAAGCGATCGATAAGCCGGGTCGGGAAGTCTTTCGCCGCGCCGTGCGGTTTTAACAGCAGCGCCGCCAGCGCTGGCGAGAGCGTCAGGGAGTTGATGGCGGAGATCACCGTCGATATCGCAATCGTCACCGCAAACTGCTTATAAAACTGCCCCGTTACCCCGGAGAGGAACGCCATCGGCACAAACACCGCGCACAACACCAGCGCGATAGCGATAATCGGCCCGGAGACTTCGCGCATCGCCTGATGCGCCGCCGCTAGTGGCGCCAGCCCCTCTTCGATGTTTCGTTCAACGTTTTCCACCACCACGATGGCATCATCCACGACGATACCGATCGCCAGTACCAGCCCGAACAGACTCAGGGTATTCAGCGAAAAGCCCAGCAGATAAAGAATGCTGAAGGTGCCCACCACCGATACCGGCACCGCGATCAGCGGAATAATCGACGCGCGCCACGTCTGCAGGAACAAAATCACCACCAGCACCACCAACACTACCGCTTCCAGCAGCGTTTGCACCACCGCGCGAATCGAATCGCGCACAAACACGGTCGGATCGTACGGCGCCGCCCATTTCATATCTTCCGGGAAACGGGTGGAGAGTTCGTTCATTTTCGCGCGTACGGCGTTAGACAAATCGATAGCATTCGCCCCCGGCGACTGGAAAATACCAATCCCGACCGCGTCTTTATTGTTAAGCTGGGAACGTAACGCATAGCTACCCGAGCCCATTTCGATACGCGCCACGTCGCGCAGGCGCACCAGCGAACCGTCTTGCGCCGTTTTCAGAATAATATTGCCAAACTCTTCTTCCGTATGCAGACGCCCCTGGGCGTTAATAGAGATCAAAAAATCGCTCTCTTTCGGCAGCGGCTCGGCGCCCAGCTGTCCGGCGGAAACCTGAACGTTTTGCTCCTGCATCGCCGTCACCACATCCGATGCGGTTAACCCGCGCGCCGCAACCTTATTGGGATCCAGCCAGATGCGCATCGCATATTCACCCGAGCCAAAAATCTGGATCTGCCCGACGCCGGGCAGACGCGCGAGTTCATCTTTTACTTTCAACGTGGCGTAGTTACGCATATACAGTGAATCGTACTTACCGCCGGGTGAAAACAGATGCACCACCAACGTCAGCGTTGGCGATTGCTTCTGGGTGGTGATGCCTAAACGGCGCACATCTTCCGGGAGACGAGCCTCGGCCTGCGAGACCCGGTTTTGCACCTGAACCTGCGCCTGATCGGGGTCGGTTCCCGGACGGAACGTGACGGTAGTGACCAGTACGCCGTCAGAGCCTGCGACGGACTTCATGTACATCATATTTTCGACGCCGTTGATGGCTTCTTCCAATGGCGTCGCCACGGTTTCGGCGATCACTTTCGGGTTGGCGCCGGGATACTCCGCCCGCACCTGCACGCTAGGCGGTACGACATCAGGATATTCGCTGACCGGCAACAGCGGAATGGCGATCAAGCCGGTGATAAAAATCAGAATCGACAGCACGGCGGCAAAAATCGGCCTGTCGATAAAAAAGCGGGAAAAGTCCATATGGCGGATTCTCAGATAAGGGATCAGTTGAGGGCGGCGCTGGTGGTCATGGCAACGGTCTTCGCGTTAACCGGCATTCCCGGCATAAACACTTTTTGCAAACCATCGACGATGACTTTGTCGCCTGGGTTCAGCCCCTGCTTGACGATACGTAAACCGGCAGCCAACCGCCCCGGCGCAATATCGCGACGCTGGGCTTTACCCTCTTTATCAACGATATAGACATATTTACGGTCCTGATCGGTCAGTACCGCTTTGTCGTCGATAAGCGTGGCTTTGAATTCAGCGCTGCCCGGCAAGCGGACACGGGCAAAGAGTCCCGGCGTGAACAGACGCTGCGAATTGTCCAGCAGCGCGCGCATGCGGATCGTACCGGTGCTCGGCGTTAACTGATTATCCAGAAAATCCACTTTACCCTGATGAGGGTAGCCCTCTTCGCCCACAAGGCCGATCTCAACCGGTAATGCCTGGTGGCTGCTGGAGGCCCCTTGCCCCCTGCGGGCAAGATTTTGGTAGTGAAGATAGGTCGACTCATCCACGTCAAAGTAGACGTAAACCGTTTTCTGCGACACCAGCGTGGTAAGGACGCTGGCGGTATCGCCAGCGGTGACCAGATTACCGCTGGTGATTAACGCGCGACTGGCGCGGCCATCAATAGGCGCGGTCACTTTGGTGAAGTCCAGATTAAGCTGCGCGGCATCAACCGCCGCCTGGGCGGCGCGAATATCCGCTTGCGCCTGGACCGCAGCGGAGCGGCGCTGCTCCCACTCTTCACGGGAAACCAGATTGGTATTGATTAATTTATCGGTGCGGTTTGCTTCACTTCGCGCCAGGCTTGCTTGCGTTTTCGCTCTCGCCAGGGTTGCCTGCGCCTGTTCCAGCGCCGCGCGATAGGTTCGATCGTCAATGGTAAATAACACCTCCCCCTTCTTCACCTCCTGACCGTCGGTGTAATTCACTTTATCAATATAACCAGAAACGCGGGGACGTAGCTGCACGCTTTCCACCGCCTCAATCCGGCCATTAAAGCTATCCCACTGACTAATGGATTTCACCACCACCTCAGCGGCGCTGACGGCAGGCGCTTGCGGCGCGGCGTTTTGCGCGACGCCTTCATCGCAGCCGGCGAGCAGCGCCGAGAGTAGCACCATACCTACTGCAGTCAGATGACGTTTTCCCCAGGTTTTTTGCAGGCTCATTATTTTTATTCCGGTAATTGTCGCCGCCGGGCAAGACGCTGCGGGAGACGCTGCGCCACTTCCTTTGTCCGGGCAGGCTTGAGGCCATTTGTGTCGTTCATCGCCACAAAACTGTAACAGTTGCGAATACACTATCGCGGCGATTGTAGGAAGGCGCTAAACTAAGTGCAAGAATAATTGTTGCACTTTATGTGCTATTCTTCTGGATCGAAAAAAGCCCATTTCAGGCAGGGAATTAATTGCAACAATAAAACTTGCAATTAATGCTAAAACGGGCCACCTTAAATGCAACAATTAAAGATGCTTTTATTATCTGCGTGGAGCAACAAGATGAACACTGCTGCGGTTATTCACGATCTACTCGATTGGATCGACAACAATCTCGAGAGCCGTCTGGATATTGAGACCGTTGCCAGGCGTGCGGGCTATTCGAAATGGCACCTGCAGCGGATCTTCAAGGAGCACACCGGTTACCCTCTCGCTGAATATATTCGCATGCATAAGCTACAAAGATCGGTCGAACGCTTAGCCAACAGCGACGAGCCTATTTTAAACGTGGCGATCGCACTGGGTTTCGACTCCCAGCAATCCTTTAACCGTAGCTTCAAGCGCCAGTATGGCCAGGCGCCCGGCGCCTGGCGACGCAGTATCTGCGGCGCAGAAACACAGCATTTACGCTAACAGTCGTGATAACCGTCGTGATAATCGTCCTCAGGGATTCGGCGAGCGAACAGTAGAAGCACCTATGTTTAGCAGCTATCAGGGCGTAGCGCCTACCGTTATGATTGGCCCATACCAAACAAACAAGGACGCGTTACCATGCTGAACAAATCGCCGTTGGTGTTGTTATTGTTCCCTTTACTGCTGGCAGGTTGTCACCATCATCAGCCCACGCCGCGCGCGGCGGCGAGCGCCACTGAAGTAGACGATCTGTTCGCCAGCCTCCCTTCGTCGAAACCATCAAGTCGGGCTACCTACGCCCGACAGATAATGACCGCCATCAGGGCAAAAATGCCTGATTCCGTGGAGTATCCCGGGCAAACCTGTCGGATTCGTTTGTCGCTGCAGCGTGATGGCACCGTAAATTCCGCTACCGTGGAAAAGGGGGATGAAGAACTATGCAACACTGTTGTAGCCGCATTTATGCAAGCAGACATTCCCGCCGCGCCGGATGATGACGCTTATCAGACGTTTAAAAATACCAGTATCGATTTTAAAGCATAAGACTAGCGCTTTATTACCAGCAGCATGGCATTCAACCGACCGTAATTCGTAGTATATTAAAAACAATCTCTGTTATCAGGTATACGGAATGTCCTACTCCATCGGCGAATTTTCCCGTCTTTGCGGCATCAATGCGACCACGCTGCGGGCCTGGCAACGCCGGTACGGCCTGCTGAAACCCGAGCGTACCGATGGAGGCCACCGCCTCTATAACGATGATGATGTCCAACTGGCGCTAAAAATTCTCGACTGGGTAAAAAAAGGCGTGCCTGTAAGCCAGGTTAAACCGCTATTGACCCGCTCTGACGCCGGCCCTGGTGATAACTGGCTTGTCCTGCAGGACAATATGCTGCAGCGGCTGAAAGAGGGAAAAATCGAATCCCTGCGCCAGCTGATCTACGATGCCGGTCGGGAAAATCCCCGCCCTGAGCTGATTACCAACGTATTGCGCCCATTACGCAGTAAAGTATCGGCTAATGTGCCGGCGATGCAGACCCTGCGTGAGATCCTCGACGGCATCATTATCTCCTACACCTCTTTTTGTCTTGAAGGCGATAAACGCGCGCCGGGCGATAACTCTCTGATTACCGGTTGGCACCTGAGCGACCCATGTGAAATCTGGCTGGAAGCGCTCATGCGTACCGGACAAGGTCATCGCATTGATGTGCTGCCGATGCCGGCCACCGCGCTGGCCCCGGAAATATTTCCTCAACGCCACTGGTTGCTGGTGACCACGGGCCAGCTCACCGCCGCACGCCAGAGACAGATAGATCTCTGGCGTCAATTGGTTATTTCTCTGGACGTTATCTCCTTGTAAAAAAGCTTTGCTCCCCTACGCCATGTTCTCCGCTAAAAAAGCACGCCAAAAACTTGGACAAAAATACGTGATTGTGTAAGTTTAATGTATCGGGCTAAACGTTTTTGCGCGATGGCCCATCCAGTGAGAGCAAAGCGAGGAGTACGCCATGAATAAGCAACCTGTCATTGGCATCAGCGGCTGTTTAACCGGCTCGTCCGTGCGCTTTGATGGCGGACATAAACGATTGCCATTTGCGATGGATGAACTGGCGCCGTGGGTAACCTTCAAACCCATTTGTCCGGAAATGGCCATCGGTCTCAGCTCTCCACGTCCGGCTCTGCGCCTGGTGCGGACCGACGAAGGTGAGATTCAGATGCGTTTTAGCAGCGATCCGCATGACGATGTCACAGGCAAAATGGCGGACTTTACCGCCGGTTACCTGCCTGGGCTTGGCGAATTAGCAGGTTTTATCGTCTGCGCCAAATCACCGAGCTGCGGCATGGAACGCGTGCGCCTGTATGATGAAAAAGGCAACCGCGGGCGCAAAGAAGGAACCGGCCTGTTTACCCACGCGTTGATGGAAGCCTATCCGTGGTTGCCGGTAGAAGAGGATGGACGACTGCACGACCCGCAGTTAAGAGAGAATTTTGTCGAGCGTCTTTTCGCCCTGCATGAACTGAATACGCTGCGGGCCAATGGCCTGACCCGTCGGGCGTTAATGGATTTTCATAGCCGCTATAAACTGCAGCTACTGGCGCATCATCAGGCCGGCTATCGAGAAATTGGCCCTTTCGTCGCGTCGATGCATCAATGGCAAGACCTGGATGCCTTTTTCGTCGCCTACCGCGATAAGCTGATGGCGATCCTGAAAAACACCGCCTCCAGGAAAAACCACACCAATGTGCTGATGCATATTCAGGGCTATTTCCGCGAACGGTTGAATAGCCGCCAGCGCGGCGAGCTGCGTGACGTGATACTGCATTATCGCGCGGGGCTGCTCCCAATCCTGGCGCCCCTTACGCTGCTTAAGCATTACCTGGCCGAGTATCCTGATCGCTATCTGCAGACGCAAAACTATTTTGATCCCTACCCGCAGGCTTTAGCCCTGCGCCTGGGTGTTAATTAACCGCCAGGCGGTGTGCAATTACGACGAAGCGTGACTACTTCTTCTTGTTCATCATGGCTTTTAAATCGGCAAAAGGATTGTAGGTGGCTTCACCGACATCCTTTTGCGCATCTTCACCGGCCACCACTCTGGTACCGTACTGGTCGGCCTCAGTGTACTTGGAGTGCTCATGATCGTGGCAATAGAGGCACAATAGCTCCCAGTTGCTGCCATCTTCCGGGTTATTGGTATGATCGTGATCGATGTGATGTACCGTCAGTTCACGCAGGTTGGAGTAGACAAATTCGCGCGAGCAACGTCCGCATACCCATGGATAAATTTTAAGCGCCTTCTCGCGATAGCCACTTTCCAGGCGGGCGTAGTTTTTGGGGATCAAAGCCATGGCAGATGTTACCTGTGATAAAGAGATAATTTACGATAATAGCGCCAATATAGCGTAAAACGGAGCAGGAAAGGAAATCGATGCGCTGAGGTGGGCGGGGGCAAAATCCCGGCGTGGCGCCGGGAAGATGATTATTAATGGCTGGTCACTGCCGCCGCCGCGACCGGATGATCCGCTGAAGCGACAACCGTGGTACGCGCTACAGGATGGCGACCGTTATCGCTGGTTGCCGCCGCCACCGCCACCGGATGGTCCGCTGTGGCGACAGCCGTAGTACGCGCCACCGGATGGTTGCCATTATCGCTGGTTGCCGCCGCGACCGCCACCGGATGATCGGCTGAGGCTACAGCTGCGGTCCTTGCGACCGGATGGTAACCCGCGAAGGCAGAAATACTTGCTGATGCTAATACCAGGGTCAGAATAATCTTTTTCATAATATCACCTCTAATAATAATAACCTGAAAAAACCAGGCAAAATATGGCAATAAATACAGCCAATGGATGATTTACCGTAGCAAGCGGCAGCGGGCATGAATAGCTCACTGTTATTTAATTATGGATAACCCGGTACACAACAAATAAAAACGGGAACCCTTAGGCTCCCGTTTCGCATTAATCCAGAAAAATGGATTACATGTTTTTGATGATCGCGTCGCCGAACTCAGAGCATTTCAGCAGCTTAGCGCCTTCCATCAGACGTTCGAAGTCATAGGTCACGGTCTTGGCGGCGATGGCGCCTTCCATGCCTTTAACAATCAGGTCTGCGGCTTCGAACCACTGCATGTGGCGCAGCATCATTTCTGCAGACAGGATGATGGAACCTGGGTTCACTTTATCCTGGCCGGCATACTTCGGCGCGGTACCGTGGGTGGCTTCGAACAGCGCGCACTCGTCGCCAATGTTGGCGCCCGGCGCGATACCGATACCGCCAACCTGCGCCGCCAGGGCGTCAGAGATATAGTCGCCGTTCAGGTTCATACAGGCGATAACATCGTATTCAGCCGGACGCAGCAGGATTTGCTGCAGGAACGCATCGGCGATCACGTCTTTAACCACGATCTCTTTGCCGGTGTTCGGGTTCTTGATTTTCACCCACGGGCCGCCGTCGATCAGCTCACCGCCGAACTCCTCGCGAGCCAGCTGGTAACCCCAGTCTTTGAACGCGCCTTCGGTGAACTTCATGATGTTGCCTTTGTGCACCAGGGTCACGGAATCACGATCGTTAGTGATCGCATATTCGATAGCGGCGCGTACCAGGCGTTTGGTTCCTTCTTCAGAGCACGGCTTGATGCCGATACCGCAATGTTCCGGGAAGCGAATTTTCTTCACGCCCATCTCATCGCGCAGGAATTTGATAACTTTGTCAGCTTCGGCAGAGTCTGCTTTCCACTCGATACCCGCATAAATATCTTCGGAGTTTTCACGGAAGATAACCATATCGGTCAGCTCCGGGTGTTTAACCGGGCTCGGGGTGCCCTGATAGTAACGTACCGGACGCAGGCAAACGTAGAGATCCAGCTCCTGACGCAGCGCCACGTTCAGAGAACGGATGCCGCCGCCAACTGGCGTCGTCAGAGGACCTTTAATAGCAACACGGTAATCACGAATCAGATCGAGGGTTTCAGCAGGCAGCCAGACATCCTGGCCGTAAACGTGGGTAGATTTTTCACCGGTGTAAACTTCCATCCAGGAAATTTTACGCTCGCCTTTATAGGCTTTCTCAACGGCGGCATCAACCACTTTCAGCATCGCTGGGGTAACGTCAACACCGATACCGTCACCTTCAATGAACGGGATAATCGGGTTATGAGGGACGTTCAGTTTGCCGTTTTGCAGGGTGATTTTCTGACCTTCCGCCGGAACTACTACTTTGCTTTCCATTAACCTCTCCTTCGAGCGCTTCTGGTTCTGCTCTTTCCTCTTCACGCGAGCCTGGTGTTGGCTTAGTCGGCCTACTCCTGAGTACCGGGTTGCCCCGCTAACCGGAGATTCGCGTCCGTGTTGCCTTCCTGCCTGTATTGCGAATCGGTTTGAGCAATTTTTTGTTAATAATTTGTAATGAGCATGTCAATACTACCTGAATGTTTGCGTCCATGAAAGGCATTCGTAATTAGGCTATAATGCGGCAATTGAGAGAGCCTGAAAATACCATGCAGAAAACTTCATTTAGAAAACATCGCGTTGAGCGATTCAGCACACAACAAGTGACCAGACAACGTAAAGAACGCCAGCTTAAAACTGTGATCTTGTTCAATAAACCCTACGATGTGTTGCCGCAGTTTACCGACGAGTCCGGGCGCCGCACGCTGAAGGATTTTATCCCTGTCGCCGGTGTTTACGCCGCCGGTCGTCTTGACCGCGACAGCGAAGGTCTGCTGGTGCTGACCAACGACGGCGCGCTACAGGCAAAACTGACCCAGCCCGGTAAGCGCACCGGCAAAATTTACTACGTTCAGGTGGAAGGCGAACCTACAGAAGAAGCGATCCGCGCGCTGCGCGACGGAGTGACGCTAAACGATGGACTCACCCTACCCGCCGGCGTGGAGCTGGTGGATGAACCCGCCTGGCTTTGGCCGCGCAATCCGCCGATTCGCGAGCGTAAATCGATTCCCACTCGCTGGCTAAAAATCACCCTCTATGAGGGGCGCAACCGTCAGGTTCGCCGGATGACCGCCCACGTCGGTTTTCCGACGCTAAGGCTAATTCGCTACGCCATGGGCGGCTATACGCTTGATGGTTTAGCCAACGGCGAGTGGCGTCAAACCGAATAACCGCATTCATAAGGAAGCTCGATGTTTAAACCGCACGTCACCGTCGCCTGCGTGGTTCACGCCAAAGGCAAATTCCTGATTGTTGAAGAGACGATTAACGGCAAAGCGCTATGGAACCAGCCAGCTGGTCATCTTGAGGCCAATGAGACCCTGGCGCAGGCCGCCGAACGCGAACTGTGGGAGGAGACCGGTATTCGCGCCGCGCCGCAGCACTTCATCCGCATGCACCAGTGGCAGGCCCCGGATAATACGCCGTTCCTGCGCTTCCTGTTTGCCATTGAGCTTAACGATACGTGCGCTACTGAACCGCACGACAGCGACATCGACCGCTGTCTGTGGCTCAGCGCTGAGGAAATTCTTAACGCTAAAAACCTGCGCTCGCCGCTGGTGGCGGAAAGCATTCGCAGCTATCAGCAGGATCCGCGGCATCCGCTGTCGCTGATTGCGGAATTTAACTGGCCGTTCACAGGGGGTGCCTGAACGGTTGACGCGTGCTAGAATACGCCGCCTTGAAGTTCAATGTGGTGAGTATTCCAATGTCAGAAAGTCCAAAAAAAGTGATCGTCGGCATGTCCGGCGGCGTCGATTCCTCTGTTTCCGCCTACCTTCTGCAACAGCAAGGGTATAAGGTGGAAGGCCTGTTCATGAAGAACTGGGAGGAAGACGACGGTGAGGAATACTGCACCGCCGCTGCCGACCTCGCCGACGCGCAAGCCGTCTGCGATAAGCTCGGTATTGAACTGCATACCGTCAACTTTGCCGCAGAATACTGGGATAACGTCTTCGAGCTGTTCCTCGAAGAGTATAAAGCAGGCCGTACGCCGAACCCGGATATCCTGTGCAACAAAGAGATCAAATTCAAAGCCTTCCTTGAGTTCGCCGCAGAAGACCTCGGCGCTGACTACATCGCCACCGGTCACTACGTGCGCCGCGCCGATGTCAACGGCAAAAGCCAACTGTTGCGCGGGCTCGACGGCAATAAAGACCAGAGCTATTTCCTCTACACCCTCAGCCACGAACAAATCGCGCAAAGTCTGTTCCCGGTCGGTGAGCTGGAAAAACCGCAGGTGCGTAAAATCGCCGAAGAGCTGGATCTTATCACCGCGAAGAAAAAAGACTCTACCGGCATCTGCTTTATCGGCGAGCGTAAGTTCCGCGACTTCCTGGGCCGCTATCTGCCTGCGCAGCCGGGCAAAATCATCACCGTCGACGGCGATGAGATCGGCGAACACCAGGGGCTGATGTATCACACCCTCGGCCAGCGTAAAGGGCTCGGCATCGGCGGCACCAAAGAAGGTAGCGAAGATCCGTGGTATGTGGTCGATAAAGACGTGGAAAACAACGTGCTGATCGTCGCCCAGGGTCACGATCACCCGCGTCTGATGTCCGTCGGCCTGATTGCCCAGCAGTTACACTGGGTCGATCGTCAGCCGCTGCAGGGCACCCTTCGCTGCACGGTGAAAACCCGCTACCGCCAGACCGACATCCCCTGCACCGTGAAGGCGCTGGATGACGACCGCATCGAGGTTATCTTTGATGAACCCGTCGCCGCCGTGACGCCGGGACAGTCGGCTGTTTTCTATAGCGGCGAAGTGTGTCTCGGCGGCGGAATTATCGAACAGCGTCTGCCGCTGGCGTCTTGATCGACCATTTTCCGCCGGATGCCTGATTAACGCCCGGCGGGTTACAAGGAGTAAGCGTGGCGAAGAATTATTATGACATCACTCTGGCGTTGGCGGGCGTATGCCAGGCGGCGCGGCTGGTTCAGCAACTGGCGCATCAGGGGCATTGCGACAGCGACGCCCTGCACGTTTCGCTGAACAGCATCATCGATCTCGACCCGGATTCAACCCTGGCGGTATTCGGTGGGAGTGAAGCCAATCTTCGTCTCGGGCTTGAGACTCTGCTCGGCGTGCTGAATACCAGCAGCCGTCAGGGCCTCAACGCGGAACTCACCCGCTACACATTAAGCCTGATGGTGCTGGAACGTAAACTCGCCGCCAGCAAAGGGGCGATGGATACCCTCGGCAACCGCATCGGCGGCCTGCGCCGTCAGTTAGAACATTTTGATCTACAATCTGAAACGCTGCTCAGCGCGATGGCCGGCATTTACGTTGACGTCATCAGCCCGCTGGGGCCGCGCATTCAGGTCACAGGTTCCCCTGCCGTGCTGCAAAGCCCGCAGGTTCAGGCGAAAGTCCGTTCTACCCTGCTCGCCGGCATTCGTTCCGCCGTGCTCTGGCATCAGGTTGGCGGCGGACGTCTGCAGCTCATGTTTTCTCGCAATCGTCTGGTTAACCAGGCAAAACAAATTCTTGCTCATTTAACCCCGGAGTTATGATTTATGGAATTATCCTCACTGACCGCCGTTTCCCCCGTAGACGGCCGCTACGGCGATAAAGTCAGCGCGCTGCGCGGTATCTTCAGCGAATTCGGTTTGCTGAAATTCCGTGTACAGGTAGAAGTCCGCTGGCTGCAAAAACTGGCCGCGCACGCAGCGATCAAGGAAGTTCCTGCTTTTGCTGCCGACGCAAACGGTTTCCTTGATAAAATCGTTGCCGACTTCAGCGTAGAGGACGCGGAGCGTATCAAAACCATCGAACGCACCACCAACCACGACGTGAAAGCGGTAGAATATTTCCTCAAGGAAAAAGTCGCCGATATCGCCGAGCTGCACGCGGTGTCAGAATTCATTCACTTCGCCTGTACTTCTGAAGACATCAACAACCTGTCGCACGCGCTGATGCTGAAAACCGCACGTGACGAAGTGGTGCTGCCGTACTGGCGCAAGCTGATTGACGCGATTAAAGATCTGGCGACCCAATACCGTGACGTACCGCTGCTTTCTCGTACCCACGGTCAACCGGCTACCCCGTCCACCATGGGCAAAGAGATGGCCAACGTCGCCTACCGTATGGAGCGCCAGTACCGTCAGCTGAATCAGGTGGAAATCCTCGGTAAAATCAACGGCGCGGTCGGTAACTACAACGCCCACATCGCTGCCTATCCGGAAGTTGACTGGCATCAGTTCAGCGAAGAGTTCGTTACTTCGCTTGGCATTCAATGGAACCCGTACACCACCCAGATCGAGCCGCACGACTACATTGCCGAACTGTTCGATTGCATGGCGCGCTTCAACACCATCCTGATCGATTTCGATCGCGATGTGTGGGGCTACATTGCGCTCAACCACTTCAAACAGAAAACCATCGCCGGCGAAATCGGCTCTTCGACCATGCCGCATAAAGTGAACCCGATTGACTTCGAAAACTCCGAAGGCAACCTCGGCCTGGCGAACGCCGTGATGCAGCATCTGGCCAGCAAACTGCCGGTTTCCCGCTGGCAGCGCGACCTGACCGACTCCACCGTGCTGCGTAACCTCGGCGTAGGTATCGGTTATGCGCTAATCGCGTACCAATCCACGCTGAAAGGCGTGAGCAAACTGGAGCTGAACCAGGATCGTCTGCTGGACGAACTGGACCACAACTGGGAAGTGCTGGCTGAGCCGATCCAGACCGTCATGCGCCGCTACGGTATCGAAAAACCGTACGAGAAGCTGAAAGAGCTGACCCGCGGTAAGCGCGTTGATGCCGAAGGCATGCAGCAGTTCATCGACGGCCTGCCGCTGCCGGAAGCAGAAAAAATCCGCCTGAAGGCGATGACCCCGGCTAACTACATCGGCCGCGCGACCACCATGGTCGACGAGCTGAAGTAACCGGCCTGACTCAGGTAGCATGGGCAATCTCTTCGCGCATGCTACCTGGCAATCCCCCGCTTTCCACGCAGAAAAACACGCTCTCCCGCCTGGTTTAAATAATGTTTACCCCCAGCCCCACATAATGGCGTTAAACTATTAAAATCGAAAATGAAATGGAGAATGGGCATGCGCGTACTCGTCGTTGAGGATAATGCTCTGCTGCGCCATCACCTCAAGGTCCAGCTACAGGAATTGGGGCATCAGGTGGATGCTGCGGAAGATGCAAAGGAAGCAGACTACTACCTGGGCGAGCATATTCCGGATGTCGCCATCGTTGACCTCGGCCTACCGGATGAAGACGGTCTGTCGCTAATCCGCCGCTGGCGCAGTCACGACGTATCGGTACCGGTACTGGTGCTGACCGCCCGTGAAGGCTGGCAGGATAAAGTTGAGGTGCTGAGCGCTGGCGCCGATGATTACGTCACCAAACCCTTCCATATCGAAGAGGTCGCCGCCCGCATGCAGGCGTTGCTGCGTCGCAATAGCGGCCTGGCCTCGCAGGTTATCTCGATCCCGCCGTTCCAGGTGGATTTATCGCGCCGCGAGTTATCGGTCAATGAACAGCCGATCAAGCTCACCGCCTTTGAGTACACCATCATGGAAACGCTGATCCGTAACCGCGGCAAAGTGGTGAGCAAAGATTCGCTAATGCTGCAGCTCTACCCGGATGCCGAACTCCGCGAAAGCCACACCATCGATGTGTTGATGGGGCGGCTGCGTAAGAAAATCCAGGCGCAATATCCGCAGGACGTGATCACCACCGTGCGCGGCCAGGGCTACTTATTCGAACTGCGCGGATGAAAAGCGTGTTACGACATATTCTTCCGCTTTCTCTGCGCGTCCGCTTTCTGCTGGCGACCGCCGCCGTGGTACTGATCCTGTCGTTGGCGTACGGCATGGTTGCGCTGGTAGGCTACAGCGTGAGCTTTGATAAAACCACCTTCCGCCTGCTGCGCGGTGAGAGCAACCTGTTCTACATGCTGGCGAAGTGGGAAAATAACCACATCGATGTCGATATCCCCGAACACCTGAACATGCAGAGCCCGACGGTGACGCTGATTTACGACGCCAAAGGTAAACTGCTGTGGGCGCAGCATGACGTCCCGTGGCTGGTGAAGCGGATCCAACCTGAATGGCTGAAAAGCAACGGCTTTCATGAAATAGAAGCCGATGTTGGCAGCAGTAGTCTGCTGCTGCGCAATAATGATGAAATGCGCGAACAGCTTGACGCCATCCGCGAGGAAGACGACTCCTCGGAGATGACGCACTCGGTGGCGATTAATCTCTATCCAGCCACCGCGACGATGCCGCAATTGAGTATTGTGGTGGTCGACACCATTCCGGTGGAGCTAAAACGCTCTTATATGGTGTGGAGCTGGTTTATTTACGTGCTGGCGGCCAACCTGTTGCTGGTCATTCCGCTGCTGTGGCTTGCCGCCTGGTGGAGTTTACGCCCTATCGAATCCCTGGCGAAAGAGGTCCGCGAGCTGGAAGAACATCATCGTGAGAGGCTCGATTCTCACACCACTCGTGAACTTACCGGCCTGGTCAGTAACCTCAATCGCCTGCTGAAAAGCGAGCGTGACCGCTATGACAAATACCGAACCACCCTCACTGACTTAACCCACAGCCTGAAAACGCCGCTGGCGGTGCTGCAAAGCACCCTACGCTCGTTGCGCGGCGAGAAAATCAGCGTCAGCGAAGCTGAGCCGGTAATGCTGGAACAGATTAGCCGCATCTCGCAGCAAATCGGCTACTATCTGCACCGCGCCAGCATGCGCAGCGGCAATGCGCTTCTCAGCCGGGAACTGCACCCCATCGCCCCGCTGCTGGATAGCCTGACCTCTGCTTTAAATAAGGTCTACCAGCGTAAAGGGGTCAACATCACGCTGGATATTTCGCCGGAGATAAGCTTTGTCGGCGAGCAGAACGACTTTATGGAAGTGATGGGCAACGTTCTCGATAACGCCTGCAAGTACTGTCTGGAGTTTGTCGAAGTCTCGGTACGCCAGACCAACGACAACCAGTTGCATATTCTGGTGGAGGACGACGGCCCCGGTATCCCCCGCAACCAGCGCACGGCGGTGTTCGATCGCGGCCAGCGCGCCGATACGTTGCGTCCGGGTCAGGGGGTAGGCCTGTCTGTCGCCCGCGATATCGTCGAACAGTACGACGGCGATATCCTGACCGGTGACAGCCTGCTCGGCGGCGCCTGCATGGAAGTTATCTTTGGCCGCCAGCTTCCTGATGATAAAGAGAGCTAACGCAACAGTTTTTTAACGGCGCCTGCATCGCCGCGGCGCCGCATCCGTTATAATCCCAGACAGACACCTGCTGTGGAATATAAATATGGACTATCAATTAACGCTTAACTGGCCCGACTTCATCGAACGCTACTGGCAAAAACGCCCGGTAGTGTTAAAGCGCGGCTTCGCCAATTTCATCGACCCAATCAGCCCGGATGAACTGGCCGGCCTGGCCATGGAGAGCGAGGTCGACAGCCGCCTGGTGAGCCATCAGGACGGAAAATGGCAGGTCAGCCATGGTCCATTTGAAAGCTACGATCATCTTAGCGAGAACAACTGGTCGCTGCTGGTGCAAGCGGTGAACAACTGGCACGAGCCGACGGCGGCATTGATGCATCCCTTCCGCGCCCTGCCGGACTGGCGTATCGATGACCTGATGATCTCTTTCTCCGTTCCCGGCGGCGGTGTGGGTCCACACCTTGATCAATACGACGTGTTTATTATTCAGGGCACCGGCCGCCGACGCTGGCGCGTGGGCGAAAAGGTGCCGATGAAGCAGCACTGCCCGCATCCCGATC
Organism: Klebsiella sp. JN_Kp122; assembly: GCF_040062085.1. Lineage (NCBI taxonomy): Bacteria > Pseudomonadati > Pseudomonadota > Gammaproteobacteria > Enterobacterales > Enterobacteriaceae > Klebsiella > Klebsiella sp. JN_Kp122. The sequence goes on along the minus strand of NZ_JBEAHW010000016.1, from coordinate 84,226 downwards.
TGCTACAGGTTGATCCATTCGAGGCCATCATCGATGAAGAGATGGAACCTGGCGATATTCTCTACATTCCGCCAGGATTCCCACATGAAGGCTATTCGCTGGAAAATTCGCTTAACTATTCGGTCGGCTATCGTGCGCCGAATGCCCGCGAGCTGTTCAGCGGTTTTGCTGACTATATTTTGCAACGAGAGTTGGGCAGCCAGCGCTATGCCGATCCGGACGTGCCATCCCGCGACCATCCGGCCGATATTCTGCCGGTTGAACTGGATCGCCTGCGTGAGATGATGCTGGGGCTGATTAACCAACCTGAACACTTTAAGCAGTGGTTTGGTGAGTTCATTACCCAATCCCGCCACGAGCTTGACGTAGCGCCGCCGGAGCCGCCATACCAGCCGGATGAAATTTACGATGCGCTGCAGCAGGGCGATAAGCTCGCCCGCCTTGGCGGCCTTCGCGTGCTGCGGATCGATGGCGAAGTGTTCGTCAACGGCGAGAAAATCGACTCTCCGCACCGCCCGGCGCTTGACGCCCTGGCAACGCATCTGTCGCTACGCGCCGAACATTTCGGCGATGCGCTGGAAGACCCATCTTTCCTCGCCATGCTGGCGGCGCTGGTCAACAGCGGATACTGGTTCTTCGAGGACTGAGTCGACACCCTGCCCGGTGGCGCTACGCTTACCGGGCCTACAAACGGCATCAACCCACATCCTGCCCGGTGGCGCTGCGCTTACCGGGCCTACAAACGGCATCAACCACACCCTGCCCGGTGGCGCTGCGCTTACCGGGCCTACAAACGACATCAACCACACCCTGCCCGGTGGCGCTACGCTTACCGGGCCTACAAATGGCATCAACCCACATCCTGCCCGGTGGCGCTGCGCTTGCCGGGCCTACAAACGGCATCAACCACACCCTGCCCGGTGGCGCTACGCTTACCGGGCCTACAAACCACATCAACCCACACCCTGCCCGGTAGCGCTGCGCTTACCGGGCCGACAAATGGCATCGGTACCGTAGGCCGGATAAGGCGTAGCCGCCATCCGGCATATTACCGCCGCTCTCCGGCATCTATTTCGACCGTATCCCCAGCCCAATCTTCAGGATATAACCCTTTCCTCACATCGCGGTGGAACGTTGAATATGGCCAATCCCTCACGCATCCAACAAGCCGATATTTCACTGGATTGATATAAACGTAATCCATATGGCGCCGATAATCTTCATCATTACGGATGGCATGTTCCCAAAAACGCGGCTGCCAGATCTGGTTTTGCGCTAACGCACGCGTAAAAGACTTTTTAATTTCCCGCCAACGACCGGAATAATCGGAATCGCCTTCCGGCAACGTCCAGATACAGTGCATATGTTCAGGTAACACAACCCAACTGTTAATCTGGAAAGGTCTTTTACGTTTAGCACAGGCTATCGCGGCACGAAGATGATCAATATGTCGTGTCAGCAGATCGCTGTGCCGATTTTGCAGGTTTACGGTGAAGAACCAGCAGCCGCCGGGGATATAACTACGGCGATAATTTGACATCAGAGGTTCCCTCCTCTTCAGCTTATATGGACTCTTTTTGCCCGGTGGCGGCTCACGCCTTACCGGGCCTGCAGGACCGGGATCTGGGTTTAACGTTTTGCCGCCAGCTCCGCAATCCGCACAATCACCTGCACGGCTTTCTCCATGCCCTCCAGAGTGACAAACTCGTGCTTACCGTGATAGTTGTAGCCGCCGGTAAATAGGTTCGGGCACGGTAAGCCCATGAAAGAGAGCTGGGCGCCGTCCGTACCGCCACGGATTGGCTTTATCTGCGGCTCGATATCGCAGTCCACCATCGCCTGACGCGCGATGTCCACTACATGCGGATGGGCAATCACCTTCTCATGCATGTTGTAATAACTATCTTCGATCACCAGTTCGATGTAGCAATCCGGATGTAGCCCTTTACCGACCTTTTTGGCGATCTCCATCATTTTGCGTTTGCGCGCTTCAAACTGCTTGCGATCGAAATCGCGCAAAATGTAGTGCATCTCCGCCCGGTCGACGCTGCCCTTGATGCTGGTCAGGTGATAAAAACCCTCATAACCGTCGGTGGTTTCCGGGGCCTCACTGGCCGGCACTTCGGCGTGAATACGCGCCGCCAGCGATAAAGCGTTAACCATCACCCCTTTAGCCGTGCCGGGATGCACATTATTGCCAACGATTTTGATAGTTACCGACGCGGCATTGAAATTTTCAAACTCCAGTTCGCCGACCCCGCCGCCATCCACGGTGTACGCCCAGCGGGCATCAAACGCGGCGACGTCAAAGTGCTTCGCGCCTTTGCCGACTTCTTCATCCGGCGTAAAGGCGACGCGAATATCGCCGTGAGGGATCTTTTTCGCCTGCAGCGTCGCCAGCGCCGTCATGATCTCTGCGATGCCCGCTTTATCGTCGGCGCCGAGCAGCGTTTTACCATCGGTGGTAATCAGGGTCTGGCCTAACAGCTGATGCAGGACCGGGAACATCACCGGCGACAACACTTCATCGCCGATGCCGAGGGCGATATCGCCGCCGCGGTAGTTTTCGACAATTTGCGGATTCACGTTCTTGCCGCTGAAATCCGGCGAGGTATCAACGTGGGAAATAAAACCGATGGCCGGGATTTCGCCTGCGACGTTGGCCGGCAGCGTCCCCATCACCGTGCCCTTTTCACTTAGCGTCACGTTGACCAGCCCCATCTCTTCCAACTGGCTCTGCAGCAAACGCAGCAGCTTCCACTGCCCTTCGGTACTGGGAACCTGACGCACGCCAGGCTTCGATTGCGTATCTAAAGAAACATACTGCAGAAAACGCTCAAGCAATTTATCCATGTGGCCACCCTCTTTTTTTGTGACAACATTATCAATAAGGGCGAAAAGACAAATATTGCGTCAGGTCATTTTTAGCCCGTAAACCAAAATTTAATACATTTACATGCATTATGTGTAAAGGTGGTACACCGCGGTACAACAATGATTGGCGATTACAATCGTTTGCCGTAAAATGCTGGCCCTTATTAATTATGTGCAACCCCAAAGGTGGTTAATCACAAACCCCGCAGCGATCCCTTTTCCGTTGCGTCTACATGGGACAGAGTCAAAAATTGAATATACAACCGCGTTCGCTTTCTCCGCTGGTACAACTGGCGGGAATTCGCAAAAGCTTTGATGGTAAGACCGTTATCTCCGATCTCAACTTAACCATCAATAATGGTGAATTTCTCACCCTGCTTGGCCCCTCTGGCTGCGGTAAAACAACCGTTCTTCGTCTAATCGCTGGTCTGGAAAGCGTCGATGTCGGACGTATCCACCTTGAAGACCAGGATATCACCCATGTTCCGGCGGAAAACCGCCACGTCAATACCGTATTCCAAAGCTATGCGCTTTTCCCGCACATGACCGTGTTTGAAAACGTCGCCTTCGGCCTGCGGATGCAGAAAACCCCGGCGGCAGAAATCACCCCGCGGGTGATGGACGCTTTGAAAATGGTACAGCTGGAGGCGTTTGCCCAGCGTAAGCCCCACCAACTCTCCGGCGGCCAGCAGCAGCGTGTCGCCATCGCCCGGGCGGTGGTCAACAAACCGCGTCTGCTGCTGCTTGATGAATCCCTCTCGGCGCTCGACTACAAGCTGCGTAAGCAGATGCAGAACGAACTCAAAGCGCTACAGCGCAAGCTCGGCATCACTTTTGTTTTCGTCACCCATGACCAGGAAGAAGCCCTGACGATGTCCGACCGCATTGTGGTGATGCGCGATGGCAAAATCGAGCAGGACGGCACTCCGCGTGAAATCTACGAAGAGCCGAAGAATCTGTTCGTCGCCAGTTTTATTGGCGAAATCAACATCTTCAACGCGACCGTCATTGAACGTCTGGATGAACAGCGCGTGCGCGCCTGCGTCGAAGGCCGCGAGTGCAATATCTACGTCAACTTCGCCGTTGAAAAAGGGCAACAGCTGAACGTACTGCTCCGTCCGGAAGATCTCCGCGTGGATGAAATTCATCACGGCAGCGAAGCTGACGGGCTTATCGGCTACGTGCGTGAGCGCAACTACAAGGGGATGACCCTTGAGTCGGTTGTTGAGCTGGAAAACGGCAAGATGGTTATGGTCAGCGAATTCTTCAATGAAGACGATCCGGACTTTGACCACTCACTCGACCAGAAAATGGCGATTAATTGGGTAGAAAGCTGGGAGGTTGTGCTGGCCGATGAAGAACACCAGTAAATTCCAGAATGTGGTGATCGCCACTATCGTGGGTTGGCTTGTGCTGTTCGTTTTTTTGCCCAACCTGATGATCATCGCCACCAGCTTCCTGACCCGCGACGATGCGAACTTCGTCAAAATGGTCTTCACGCTGGATAACTACTCGCGGCTGCTGGATCCGCTCTATTACGATGTGCTGCTGCATTCGTTGAATATGGCGCTGATGGCGACCCTCGCCTGCCTGGCGTTGGGCTATCCGTTCGCGTGGTTCCTGGCGCGCTTGCCGCAAAAGATACGCCCGCTGCTGCTGTTCCTGCTGATCGTCCCGTTCTGGACGAACTCGCTAATCCGTATCTATGGGCTGAAGATTTTCCTCAGTACCAAAGGCTATCTGAACGAGTTCCTGCTGTGGTTGGGGGTTATCGATACGCCGGTACGCATTATGTACACGCCGTCAGCGGTGATCATCGGCCTGGTCTATATTTTGCTGCCGTTTATGGTGATGCCGCTCTACTCCAGCATTGAGAAACTGGATCGCCCGCTGCTGGAGGCGGCAAAAGATCTCGGCGCCAGCAAGCTGCAGACTTTTATCCGCATCATTATTCCACTGACCATGCCGGGAATTATCGCCGGCTGTCTGCTGGTGATGCTGCCGGCAATGGGGCTCTTTTACGTCTCAGACCTGATGGGCGGCGCCAAAAACCTGCTGATCGGCAACGTTATCAAGAGTCAGTTCCTTAATATCCGCGACTGGCCGTTCGGCGCGGCGACCAGTATTACCTTAACGCTGGTGATGGGGCTGATGTTGTTGATTTACTGGCGCGCGGCGCGTCTGCTGAATAAAAAGGTGGAGCTGGAATGATCGGTCGACTGCTGCGCGGCGGCTTTATGACCGCCATTTACGCGTATCTCTACATCCCTATTATTATTCTGATCGTTAACTCGTTTAACCGTTCACGCTTTGGTATTAACTGGCAAGGCTTCACCACCGACTGGTATAGCCTGCTGATGAATAACGATAGCCTGCTGCAGGCCGCCCAGCACTCGCTGACCATGGCGGTGCTGTCGGCAACCTTCGCCACGCTTATCGGCTCGCTCACCGCCGTGGCGCTGTATCGCTACCGTTTTCGCGGTAAGCCGTTCGTCAGCGGAATGCTATTCGTCGTGATGATGTCCCCGGATATCGTGATGGCTATCTCCCTGCTGGTGCTGTTTATGCTGATCGGTATTCAATTGGGTTTCTGGTCGCTGCTGTTTTCGCATATCACCTTCTGCCTGCCATTCGTGGTGGTGACCGTGTTCTCTCGCCTGAAAGGCTTTGATGTGCGCATGCTGGAAGCGGCGAAAGATCTCGGCGCCAGCGAGATGACCATCCTGCGCAAAATCATCCTGCCGCTGGCGCTGCCGGCGGTAGCGGCCGGGTGGCTGTTGAGCTTTACCCTGTCGATGGATGACGTGGTGGTCTCTTCGTTTGTCACCGGTCCGGGTTATGAAATCCTGCCGCTGAAGATCTACTCCATGGTGAAGGTCGGCGTTTCGCCAGAAGTGAACGCGCTGGCGACGATTCTGTTGGTTCTTTCGCTGGTGATGGTTATCGCCAGTCAGTTAATTGCACGTGATAAAACTCAGGGGACGTTAAAATGAAAAAATGGTCACGCCACCTGCTCGCTGCGGGCGCTCTGGCTTTGGGCATGGGCGCCGCGCAGGCGGACGATAGCAAAACGCTCTACTTCTATAACTGGACCGAATACGTGCCGCCAGGCCTGCTGGAACAGTTCACCAAAGAGACCGGCATCAAGGTGATCTATTCGACCTACGAGTCGAATGAAACCATGTACGCCAAGCTCAAAACCTATAAAGACGGCGCTTACGATCTGGTGGTGCCATCAACCTATTTCGTCGACAAAATGCGCAAAGAAGGCATGCTGCAAAAGATTGATAAGAGCAAGCTGAGTAACTTCAGCAACCTCGATCCGCAGATGCTGAACAAACCTTTCGACCCAAATAACGACTACTCGATTCCCTACATCTGGGGCGCGACGGCAATCGGCGTCAATAGCGATGCTATCGACCCGAAAACCGTAACCAGTTGGGCCGACCTGTGGAAACCGGAATATAAAAGCAGCCTGCTGCTGACCGATGACGCCCGCGAGGTGTTCCAGATGGCGCTGCGCAAACTGGGCTATTCCGGCAACACCACCGATCCAAAAGAGATTGAAGCGGCTTATAACGAACTGAGAAAGCTGATGCCAAACGTCGCGGCGTTCAACTCCGATAACCCGGCAAACCCGTATATGGAAGGCGAAGTGAACCTTGGCATGGTCTGGAACGGTTCCGCTTATGTCGCGCGTCAGGCAGGTACCCCGCTGGAAGTGATTTGGCCAAAAGAAGGCGGCATTTTCTGGATGGATAGCCTGTCGATTCCGGCGAATGCCAAAAACGTTGACGGCGCGCTGAAGTTGATTAACTTCCTGCTGCGCCCTGATGTCGCGAAACAGGTAGCCGAAACTATCGGCTATCCGACGCCAAACCTGGCAGCGCGCAAAATGCTCAGCCCGGAAGTCGCCAACGATAAATCGCTGTATCCGGATGCCGCCACTATCGAAAAAGGCGAATGGCAAAATGACGTCGGCAGCGCCAGCGCCATTTATGAAGAGTATTACCAGAAACTGAAAGCCGGGCGCTAACCCCGTAAGGCGGAACCCTGGTTCCGCCTTTTTCCCCCTACCCGCCTGATGCTGTAGACAATGCACAGACTCAGCGGTGGTCATCTTTCCTCGCGCATTAAAATCTGGCCGTACTCGTCACGAAGGCGATTCTTCAGCACCTTACCGGTGGCGCTAACCGGCAACGCATCGATAAAAATTATGCGGTCGGGGATCTGCCATTTCGGCACCCGCTCCTGATACCAGGCCAGCAGATCGGCCTCTTCGACTTCGCCCCCTTCAGCGCGGACGCATAGCAGCACCGGGCGTTCATCCCAACGCGGATGACGTGCGGCAATCGCTGCGGCGCTGCGCACCGCTGGATGGGCGATGGCGATATTCTCCAGCTCGACGGTCGAGATCCACTCCCCACCAGATTTAATAATATCTTTCGCCCGATCGTGGATAACCAGATAGCCGTTAACGTCGAGGGTGCCGATATCGCCGGTATCAAACCAGCCATCAGCGGTCAGCGCACTCTCATCGCGACCAAAATAGTGATCGACCACCCAGTGGCCGCGAACCTGCAAATATCCCTGACTTTTGCCATCACAGGGTAGCGGTTTCCCGTCGATATCCACCACCCGTAGATCGATGCCGAAAATCGGCCGTCCCTGCCCATCACTCTGCTGACGCTGCTGCTCCGCCGGGAGTGCGGCGTGCTTACTGAGCAGCGTATTGATCGTGCCGATGGGCGACGTTTCCGTCATCCCCCAGGCATGGATCAGCTCAATATCATAATCGCGCTTAAACGCTTCTCTCATCGATGGCGGTAACGCCGAGCCACCGACGAAGGAGCGCTTGAAATAAGGCAGGCGAAGATCCGATTTACGCAGCGCCGCCAGCAGTCCGGCCCAAATCACCGGCACGCCAAAAGCCACGCTGACCTTCTCGGCGCTCAGCAGACGCAACAGGCTATCGCCATCCAGGTGCGGCCCCGGCAACACCAGCCGCGCGCCGACCATCGCGGCAATAAACGGCGTTCCCCAGGCGTTGACGTGGAACATCGGCACTACCGGCAACAGCGAATCTTGCGCTGAAATGCCTGCACCGTCCGGCTGGTTGCCGCTTAGCGCATGCAGCACCAGCGAGCGATGGGTATTCAGTACGCCTTTCGGCCTGCCGGTGGTCCCTGAGGTATAACAAAGCGAAGCAGGCGTCAGCTCATTCAACCCAGGCCAGCAATAGTCGGCATCCCCCTGCTGTAACAGCTGGTCAAAAAAGCGTAATGACGGCAGCAAATCCTGCGCGTCTTCACTATGCGGCTCCATCAATACAATATGTTTAACCGTCGGTAGTTGTGGCTGCAGTTGCCGTATTAATGGCAGGAAAGTCTGGTCAATAAACAGCACCTCATCGGCGGCATCATTGATGATATACAACAGATGTTCGACCGACAGCCGCGGATTGATCGTGTGCGTCACCCAACCGCCAGACGCGACGGCGAAATAGATTTCGAGATGACGACGGTTATTCCACGCTAACGTACCGCAGCGGGCGCCAGCGGGCAGGCCCAACGTCGCCAGCGCCGAGGCCAGTCGTCGGGCGTTGCGGGCCACTTCTCCCCAACTGCTACGTTCTATTTCTCCGGCAGTACTCACCGAGACGATTTCCGTCTCGCGATGATACTGCGCCGCGTGTTCGAGTAGCGCTGAGGTAGTTAAGTGCTGATAAATCATCGGCGAAGGCATCACAGGCTCTCCTTATACAGGCTGATGGGCATGGCGGATGGAATCGCCGCAGGGTCTTCCACGATAACGATCAACACCGCGGCAGAGACAGGATAAAGATGGGATTGATGACGAGGCAGCCGGAAGCTGCCCGCCGATAAACGCCAGGTGCTACGCGCGCAGCGGATGGACGCGGGATTTGATCAACGCGTCCTCAACATCGAAATGGCTTAAAGGATAGTTGCTGGCCACCAGGTAGAAACGGCCATCCTGCGCTGGATATTCGTGAACATGATAGTTCACCATTTTCGGCGCAACCATCGGCTCATCATCAACGGTGCGTTTAGCATCTGAGGCATACTTTGAACGTACGGCCAGGCGGGTAGATTTAATATCGCTGTAAGTTTCGCCATGGTGCTCGTCGCCGAGGATCAGGTAATCAACGTACTCAGGTGGCATCTCACGCTCCTTCTTGGTCGCCAGAGAGTAAGAATATGCCATAAACGACGGCAGCATATCGCTTCGGTAGTCACAATATTGCAACTAAAAAATAACACATTATGAGTATCGCCCGGCAACGTTCCGGGCGATAGCGGTGAGACGATTACAGCAGTGCTTTCGCTTTGGCGACAACGTTGTCAACGGTGAAGCCGAACTCTTCAAACAGCTGCTCTGCCGGCGCAGACTCACCGAAGGTGGTCATGCCAACGATGGCGCCGTTCAGGCCAACGTATTTGAACCAGTAGTCCGCGATACCGGCTTCTACCGCCACGCGAGCGGAAACGGCTTTCGGCAGTACGGATTCACGATAGGCCGCATCCTGCTTGTCGAACGCGTCGGTGGACGGCATGGAGACCACGCGCGCCTTCACGCCTTCAGCGGTCAGTTTGTCCCACGCGGCAACCGCCAGTTCCACTTCTGAACCGGTGGCGATGAAGATCAGTTCCGGCTGCGAGCCGGCACACTCTTTCAGCACATAACCGCCGCGGGCCACGTTTGCCAGCTGCTCTGCGGTACGCTCCTGCTGCGCCAGGTTCTGACGGGAGAGGATCAGCGCGGTCGGGCCGTCCTGACGCTCTACGCCATATTTCCACGCAATCGCGGATTCAACCTGGTCACACGGACGCCAGGTGGACATGTTCGGCGTGACGCGCAGGGAAGCCACCTGCTCTACCGGCTGGTGAGTCGGGCCATCTTCGCCCAGACCGATGGAGTCGTGGGTGTAGACCATCACCTGACGCTGTTTCATCAGCGCCGCCATGCGTACCGCGTTACGCGCATATTCCACGAACATCAGGAAGGTAGAGGTGTACGGCAGGAAACCGCCGTGCAGCGAGATACCGTTGGCAATCGCGGTCATACCGAATTCACGTACGCCGTAATGGATGTAGTTACCGGCGGTGTCTTCGTTGATCGGCTTAGAGCCGGACCACAGGGTCAGGTTGGACGGCGCCAGGTCGGCAGAACCGCCGAGGAATTCCGGCAGCAGCGGGCCAAACGCTTCGATGGCGTTCTGCGATGCTTTGCGGCTGGCGATTTTGGCCGGATTGGCCTGCAGCTTAGCGATGAACTCGTTAGCTTTGGCGTCGAAGTCAGACGGCATTTCGCCTTTCATACGGCGGGTGAATTCGGCTGCTTCCTGCGGGAAGGCTTTCGCGTAGGCGGCAAACTTGTCGTTCCACGCCGCTTCTTTCGCCTGGCCAGCTTCTTTCGCATCCCACTGCGCATAGATGTCAGACGGGATTTCAAACGGAGCGTATTTCCAGCCCAGCGCTTCGCGGGTCAGCGCGATTTCCGCGTCGCCCAGCGGCGCGCCGTGGGAATCATGGGTGCCTGCTTTGTTCGGCGAACCGAAGCCGATGATGGTTTTGCACATCAGCAGGGACGGTTTGTCGGTGACCGTGCGCGCTTCTTCTACCGCGCGTTTGATGGCGTCAGCGTCGTGACCGTCAACGCCGCGCACCACGTGCCAGCCGTAGGCTTCAAAGCGTTTCGCGGTATCGTCGGTGAACCAGCCTTCAACGTGACCATCGATGGAGATGCCGTTGTCATCATAGAACGCCACCAGTTTACCCAGTTTCAGAGTACCGGCCAGGGAGCACACTTCGTGAGAAATGCCTTCCATCATGCAGCCGTCGCCCATGAAGGCGTAGGTGAAGTGATCGACGATGTCGTGTCCTGGACGGTTAAACTGCGCCGCCAGCGTTTTTTCCGCGATAGCCATACCGACTGCGTTAGCGATCCCCTGGCCCAGCGGGCCGGTGGTGGTTTCCACGCCTGCGGTGTAGCCGACTTCCGGGTGGCCCGGAGTCTTGGAGTGCAGCTGACGGAAGTTTTTCAGTTCTTCAATCGGCAGATCATAACCGGTGAGGTGCAGCAGGCTGTAAATCAGCATGGAGCCGTGACCGTTGGACAGCACGAAGCGGTCGCGATCGGCCCAGGACGGGTTCTGCGGGTTATGGTTCAGGAAATCACGCCACAGGACTTCGGCAATGTCAGCCATGCCCATCGGGGCGCCAGGGTGGCCGGATTTGGCTTTCTGTACAGCGTCCATCGAGAGTGCGCGCAGCGCGTTGGCGCAGCGGCGGCGAACGACAAGAGTGTTATTCATAGCGGTCTTCCCTGCTGCTTACAGCATCTGGCGAATTTGGTTTTCAAGTTTCAGTTGATCGGCGGCAAACAGCCGAATGCCTTCCGACAGTTTCTCCACCGCCATCGGATCCTGATGATGCTGCCAGAGAAACTCAGCCTGGCTCATCGGCGACGGTCGAGTTTCGCTGACGTAACCGGGCTGGAGCTGACGACTGAGCGGTGCGTCGTTAGCCGCCAGCTCATCGAGCAGCGCCGGGGAAATCGTCAACCGGTCGCAGCCCGCCAGCGCCTGAATTTGCTCAATACGGCGAAAGCTGGCGCCCATCACTACGGTGTCGTAGCCGTGGGATTTGTAGTACTGATAAATCTGGCGTACGGAAACGACGCCCGGATCGAGGTCGGCCTGATATTCCGTCTGGGGTTGATGCTTTTGATACCAGTCGTAGATCCGCCCGACGAACGGCGAAATCAGATAGACCCCCGCTTCGGCGCAGGCGCGTGCCTGGGCAAAGGAAAAGAGCAGCGTCAGGTTACAGTTAATGCCGCTTTTCTCCAGTTCCTCCGCCGCGCGGATCCCTTCCCAGGTCGCCGCCAGCTTAATCAGGATCCGTTCGGCGCCGATACCGTTTTTTTCATACATCTGGATTAGCTTGCGCGCCTGCGCGACGCACATGCCACGATCCCAGGCGTAACGCGCGTCGACTTCGGTGGAGATACGCCCGGGTACATGGCGCAGTACTTCGCTGCCGATATCCACCGCCACCTGATCGCAGGCATTAATCAGTTGGGTTTGTTCGCTGCCGCCCTGACGGCGCGCTTTACCGATGGCGTCGGCGATCAGCGCCTGGTACTGCGGAAGTTGGGCAGCCTTCAGCACCAATGACGGATTGGTCGTAGCATCCTGCGGCGAAAATTTTTTAATCGATTCAATATCGCCGGTATCGGCAACGACCACGGTATAGGATTTCAGGGTATCAAGCTGGTTCATAGTCTGTTCCTTTCAAAAAAACCGGGAATTAATCTCTGGCATGCTGGTGTTCGTAATAATCGATTCGTTCAACTTTCGGCGCTGAACCGCCGCCCTCGTATTCTGCCGCCAGCCACGCCTGGAGGATTTTTTTGCCTAATTCCGTGCCGATAACCCGCGCGCCAAGGGTGATAATCTGCGCATTATTGCTTTTGCGCGCCCGCTCGGCGGAGAAAGTATCGTGACACTGCGCGGCGCGAATACCCGGAACTTTATTCGCCACAATGCTCATGCCAATGCCGGTACCGCAAATTAAGATCCCGCGATCGTGTTCACCCTGCTTAATCGACATCGCCACCGCGTGAGCGACATCCGGATATACCGTGCTACCCTGGCGTTTATCGCTGCTGTAATCCGCAACGTTTATTCCTGACTCCTGCAAATAAGCGACGATGACATCGCGAAATGCATAGGCGGCATCATCCGCACCAATAGCGATCGTTTTCATAGTTAATTCCTTAGATTAATAACAGATTTAATTTAAAGTGTATAAATTGAAATTTGGTCACCCTCACTTATTATTTTGGGTGAACTGCCTGCCAGGTGAACCATCCCAGGTAATTCAGCCTGCGCGGCGTTATCAAAACTCAAGGTAATATGGCCAAGCCGTTTTAAATTCGCCGTTGCCACGCTGCCCACCGCGGTGATGCGATACTGAGTATTATTTAGCGATAGTATCTGTCCGGGAGCTAATTCCGCCGATAAATCACTGGCGCGGTGCAGCGCACAATACATGGCAATATCCGCAGGTGCCGGTTCAGCAAAGAGAATTAATTTATTTTCCGCGAGATAATTTGTGACGTATTCTCCCACGGCGGTAATTGACAACGAATACAACGGTGATGGCATATTATTTATTCCCCCGCGGCGCATGCGATGGTAGCGACACCGGTTTGTCATCTTCTTTTACTGGCGTATCCTCTACCTGCGGGGCGCGCTTTTTCAGACGTTTGTCAAACCAGGCCACCAGAACCGGCGCGGTGAGCATGGTAATAATACTGGCGGTAGCCAGCTGCGCGGTGGCGGCATCAACGTACATCGTCAGCGACGGATCCGCCTGCGCCACCAGAGCTGGCGTCAGTGCGGAACTGGCGGCCGTGGTGCCGAGCGCTGCGCCCAATGCGGTCTTCCTCTTAAGAAACAGGTTATACAGGAAATAGAAAATAATGCCGGTGATGGCCGAGATAACGCCCAACAGAATGCCTGACAGCCCGGCGGTAAACACGGTATCAATGCTTGAGTTAGCGCCAATGGCAAACGACATAATGATGATAATCAGCGGCTGCGCCGCGGCGCAAAGCTGTTTGAAGCTCTCATCGAGATTCCCCCATAGCATGCCGATCAGCAGCGGGATCAGCATCGACAGCAGCGCGGCAAAGGGGATATTAGCCAGACCGCTGACACCCAACACCACCATGGTGACGAAGGGACCGTCTTTAATGCAAAACACCGATATCGCTCCGGCGTCGCTGGCATCGCCATAGTTGCTACACAGCGCGATATACAGTGAACTGTTAGAGCTGGTTAAACAGGCAATCAGCGCCAGAGTCGAAATACCAAGGAAACCAGCCGGACCAAACATCGCCCCTGCCGCCCATACCGCCAGCGCCCCAGCAAGACATTTAAGGAACAGCAGCACCGCGCCTTTATACAATGGCAAACCGGCCTGGCGAATATTAATCGAGGTTCCGCAAATTAGCAGGAAAATCCCCATCATGGCGCTGGAGCCAACTTTAAACAGTGCCGTTGTCGGGCCGCCAATCGCCAATACCTGCGGCACAAAAGTATTAATAAGAATGGCGGCAAGCAGTGGGATAATAATTAATCCACCGGGTACCTTATTCATTTTATCCAGGATATTTATATTCATAGGGTAGCTCATCTTAGTTATATATATCCAGCCCTCTTCAAGTTGTATCGACGAATAATGCAATTACGGCTGATAACTTAAAGTATTTAGGGCACAGAGAGAAAACGACGCAATACCACCCGGACTACAATTACGTCGCCTTGGATTATTAATTTTGTGCTTCTTTATAAATCCGTTCGACAATGGTGCTAATAATATCTTCCGGGCCGGTTAATCCGCCCTTGCCGACGCAAATTAACCCAGCATAATCACCGCCGATAATTCGCACCATATCAGTTTGCGGGATCACGTAGTCAATCATTTCAATACCGGTTGCGCCAAGCTCTTTCAGGACGTTGACCATTGTGTCGCCTCCGGTCATATAAAGCCCTTTTATTTCCCCACCGGCGCAGTTCAACACCTCACGCACGATGCTGCCCAGTCCCTGGTTGATATTCTCCGCCGCCTGGCCGTGAGAGAGCCCGAAACGCCGCTCCTCCTCCTGGAGATCCAGAAGCCGCCCGGTCAACGCCGACTCAAAGACGAATAAGGCGTTTTGCTGCTGCGGAATGCAATGACGGGCATGCTGTACCACCCGCTGTACTTCAATTTCCGCGGCATTCTTTTTATCCACCAGCAGTTCCGCATCCACCGGGATGTGGCATACCCGCGGATCGTTGGCGATCAAATACTGTAATTGTTTTTTGGTCACCGGCGTGGCGCTGCCCGCCACCACCAGAATCGAACCACGCTGCTGCTCTGCGGTCTGCGGAGCCAGCGCTGCGACGCGAGCTTCACGCATCAGGCCACGGCGCACCGCCAGCCGTTCGGTAAAGGGGCCCGGGTCGACGGCCAGTACATTCCAGTTCAACGCAACCACCGCCCCGGCAATCGCATCAACATCCTCGACGGTGATCGCGTCAACAACGATAACTCGTACTCCGCGTTGCTGTTGCTCCTGCAGATCAATTTCAATCTGCGACTCGCCCTTCATTACCGAAGAGAGAGAAATATGGCCAACCTGATGATGCGTTTGCGCCGCCAACAGCCCCGGCACCCAGGATTCCGTTACTGGCGTGCGGACATCGCGGGCAACGTCGGTACGCGAGAGCGCGACTGAATCAATAACCGAATAGCCGCCCACGAGGATCCGCCGCGACTGCGGCATCGCCGGCACCACGACCGCCACCGTTTCCAGCGGCAGTTGTTCGAGCATAGCGTCAATTTCAAAACCGATGCCGCCGCGCAAGGTGGTATCGATGCGCTTGGTAAAATAGTGCGCGCCGCGCGCCTGTAACTGCTGTACCGCCGCGCTCACCTGGTGTTGGGCTTCGGCTTTCGGCAGCGGCCGACTGTCGCTACTAACAACCATGGCCGGATATTCCACCTCATTGCGCGAGAAGGACTCCGTATCAAAGAAAGCCGCCGTCTTCAGGCCGCTACGCGCCAGCAGGACGCCAAGGGTCGTCGCGCCGGTGAGATCGTCTGCGACGATACCCAGCGTGCCGCCTTCTCCCTGCGGCCACACCACCTCAATACCGGCAGGCGTGACCCCGGAGACATATATTTCCTCGTGGATATATTCCGCCAGCGGTCCGCTCTTTCCGGTGGGGTGTAAATTGATGGTCGGGATCCCGCGTTTCGGATACAGGCCGCAGCGCAGGGTGCCGCCGCAGTCAATCACCATCAGGCCAATTTCCGCTTCCGGCGGCTCGCCATTTTTAAATACATCAACGGCTGGCCAGCCGGTCAGCTCACACAGGCGCTCAACTACCGGGGGACACATCCCACCGGTGATATACGCAATCTTTTTCGCCTGACCGATATTTACCGTCAGCGGCCCGCCCCAGCCTTTACTGCCTTTGCTAATCAACAGATGCTTTTCCATCTCTCTGTCCTTTTGATTTGCATTAACGTCAGCGATTATTGATGCTTCATTTTCCAGTAACGCGCGGCCACCAGCGTCGACTCCAGCATACTGACGGTGCCCGCCTTGCCGGTACCGGCGATATCGAAGGCCGTACCGTGATCCACGGAGCTGCGCATAAACGGCAGACCGAAGGTAATGGTGATCGAACGTTCAAAATCGAGCGTCTTACAGGCGATATGCCCCTGATCGTGATACAGGGAGAGAATGGCGTCGTAGCGGCCCTGTTTACCAAGATGGAACACCGAATCCGCCGGTACCGGGCCAATGGCATTGATACCTAGCTCTTGCGCCGCTTTCACCGCCGGAATCAGGTTATCGGCCTCTTCATGACCAAACAGACCGTTATCAGAGCCATGCGGGTTCAGCGCGGCAACGGCAATGCGCGGGTTGCGAATATTCAGTTCGCTAAATTCATGGTGGATTTGTTGCACACAGGCCAGCACACGCTCTTTGTTGGCGTAATCACAGGCGGCTTTCAGCGCCATATGACGGCTGACGAAGAACACGCGCAGATTATGCACATGGAACATAGTCAGCCCGTAGTCGGATTTGGTCTCAACCTGATAGATTTCGGTATGGCCCGGCAATTTACAGCCCGCCAGCTTGATCGCCTCTTTATGGATAGGCGCGGTAGATACCACATCGATAAGCCCTGCCATCCCCAGCTCGATAGATTTCATCACATAATCCAGCGACATCTCGCCCGCCAGTTTTTGCACTTTACCCCATTCGATGCTGTCGCAGTCGTATTCGCCAGTCTCCATGATATCCAGCGTGCCCCAACGGAAACGGGCCTGTTCCGGATGCGTAATGCGGTTGATGGCAAAATCGCAGCCCATGATCTTCATCGCCCGCTCGACGATAGCAACCGAGCCTATCAGAAAAGGGTTGCACTCGTCATAGACGCCTTTGTCCATCATGGTGGCAACGGTGATCTCCGGGCCGATCCCTGCCGGATCGCCGATGGTGATTGCAACAACGGGTTTTTTCTCTTGTGACATCGTGAGCCTCTCGTGGTAGAAGTTAGTTGTTCATATGTTCACTATCAAATCAGATGTTCAAAACATTACCTGATGATCGCGTAACCATTAGTGATGCCGATCACATAAAATAATCTGAGAATTTATTTCATCAAAAAACGTGATCTAACATGTGTTCACACAATGATAAAAAGTTCAATCTCAGTGCTATCAGCACAAATCGATGTGACAAGCTATTGATTTTATTAATCAGGAGAAGTGAAGATGAAACCGATATGGTTAGGAACCAGCTGGAAGATGAACAAACCGCTATCGCAGGCGCTAGCCTGGTGCGAAACCCTGGCGCAACGTTTACCGCAGGTGACGCATCCTGATATTCAATCCTTTGTTATTCCCCCCTTTACCGCCATTCATCCCGTCAGCCGCTTTATCCAGCAGCACCATCTGCCGTGTCTGACCGGCGCACAAAATATGCATGAAGCGGAGAACGGCGCGTGGACAGGCGAGATTTCCGCCGCCATGTTGCAGGAAACCGGGGCGACACTGGTCGAACTTGGCCACTCAGAACGACGCGGCGCGTTCAATGAGTGCGACGCGGCCATTAACCAAAAGGTGCATAGCGCCCTGCGCCATGGATTACGCCCACTGATCTGCATCGGCGATAGCGCTGATGAAAAGCGCTGGCAGGTGTCTCAAGAAAGCGTAGTGCGGCAGATGAAAATCGCCCTCTATGGCCTGAGCGATAGTCAGGTGTTGCAAACGCTGGTGGCCTATGAACCCATCTGGGCTATCGGCGAACAGGGTACGCCGGCGACGCCGGAACAGGCCGCGGCGGTGCATCAGGCGTTGCGTCAGGCGCTATGCGCGACTTTCGGCGATGAGACCGGGCAACGTATTCCCCTGCTCTACGGCGGCAGCGTCAATCTGCAAAATGCGGTAGAACTACTGCGCCAGCCGGATATCGACGGCCTGTTTATCGGCCGCGCGGCATGGGACGCCAACGGCTATTGTGAAATTGTTCAACGCGTTACACAGGAATTTATTCTTCAGGCGCAGTAGTATTAAGGGGACACCAGAGATGGAAATTCCACGCTATGAATGAACAAGACTCAGATTACGCGCTGCTCACTGAAATCGCAGTCGCCTATTACGATCGGGAACAGACGCAGGAAGAGATAGCCAAACGTTTCGGGATCTCGCGCATCAAAGTGGGGCGACTACTGAAAAAAGCGCGTCAGGAAGGCATCGTTGAGATAAGCGTTAAGTACCACCCGGTCTTTAGTTCGCAGATTGAACAGCAGTTTATTTCGCACTTCGGGATTAAACGCGCGCTGATTGCCCTCGATCATCATGATGAAGATGAGCAGCGCCAGCAGGTGGCGGCGTTGGTAAGCAACTATCTTGCCGGCGTGTTAAAGAATGATATGACCGTCACCGTCGGTCAGGGGCGGAACGTGGCGGCCGTCGCTAATCACGTTGGCGTATTCCCGGAGCGCAACTGCCGCTTCATCTGCGGCATCGGCGGCACCAAGCGCGATAACCAGCTCATTGACGCCGACCATATCAGCCGGAATCTGGCGCGCAAATTTAACGGCTTTAGTGAAACGCTGTATGCGCCAGCCTATGTCGAAACCCCGGAGCTACGTTCGGCGTTTATGCAAAACCGCCTGATCAAAGCCACGCTGGAGCAGGCCAGCAAAGCCGACGTCGCCATCATTGGCCTTGGCGATATGAACGAGAACAGCTTTATGGTCCAACTCGGATGGTTCACACCGCAGGAAATCGCTTCCGCGCGGCAGGATCAGGGCGTGGTTGGCGACCTTGCAGGGTATAGCTTTTTCAATATTCAGGGTAAGCCGGTTGATACAGTAATGAATGACCGGGTGATCGGCCTGAGCCTCGAGCAACTGCGTTCCATTCCTTGCGTTATCGCCATTGCTTCGGAAAGCACTAAAGCGACGGCCATCCTCGGCGCGCTCCGTACCGGGGTTATAGATGTGCTGGCGACCAGCGCCTCAAATGCCCGCTCGGTTATCAATATGCAAAAAGCGCTATAAAACCGCCGCGTCAGACGCGGCGGTTTGACGTTAAGCCGTTACAGCCCTTTCAGCAGCTTATCAATGAACTCGGGCACCACTTCGCTTGCCAGCCCGTAATGTTTCTCAGCGAATTCGCTGCCGACCTGGCTGGGTTCAAGGTTTAGCTCGACGGTATGCGCGCCGTGCAGACGGGCTTCATGGACGAAACCCGCCGCCGGATAAACGTGACCAGAGGTTCCGATAGCAATAAAGATATCGGCCTCGGCCAGCCCGCTGTAGATCTCATCCATCCCCAGCGGCATCTCGCCAAACCATACCACGTGCGGGCGCAGCGCCGCCGGGAACTGGCAGCAGTGGCATTTGTCATCCACCGTCACGTCACCGGTCCATTCCAGCACCTGCCCGCTCCACGAACAGCGTACTTTCAGCAACTCGCCATGCATATGGATAACCCGGCGGTTACCCGCGCGCTCGTGCAGATTATCGATGTTCTGCGTCACCAGCAGAAAACGATCGCCAAGCACCTCTTCCAGCTTCGCCAGCGCCAGATGCGCGGCATTAGGCGCGATTTCTGCGCTCTGCAACTGGCGGCGGCGGGCGTTATAAAACGCCTGCACCAGCGCCGGGTCGCGGGCAAAACCTTCCGGTGTCGCCACGTCCTCTACCCGGTGTTCTTCCCACAGGCCGTCGGCGGCGCGGAAGGTTTTAATCCCCGACTCTGCCGAAATACCGGCGCCGGTTAACACCACCACCCGCGGTTTGTCTATTGCCTGCGGCGGCGTTTTGTCTTCGCCGAAGAAGACACGTTGCCGTAAGCGATCGCGTAACTGGCGTTTTTTACGGCGGAAACGGCTTAAGCGATGTAAGCGGCGCGACAGCATAGCTACCCCTGTAATTAATGAGTCAAATGAAGGAAGGCCGCACCGCGCATACCTCCGGCGTCGCCATGACGCGCGCGCTCAATGCGCGGCACCCGGGCGACCGGAAGCAAATGACGCGGCAGGCGCTGCGCCAGCCCTTCGGTTATAGCAGTAAAATTAGATAATCCGCCACCCAACACCAGCAGATCCGGATCGACAATGGTGAGGATATTGCCCAGACAAACGGCCAGTAGATCGAGATAACGCTCGACGTGCTCCCGCGCCTGCGCATCACCCTGCAGCCACAGATCGACGATCTGCGGCGAAGTTAAGGATTGGTGATAAAAATGCTGATACAGCCAGGCGAATCCGCGGCCGGAAAGATAGTTCTCGATGCAGCCGAGCTGACCACAGCCGCAACGGGTCAGCGGAAAATCGCGCCCCACCACTTCCAGGGCGTCTACCGGTAGACGAATATGGCCGAACTCGCCGGTGATGTAGCTGTGGCCGGTTATCGATTTACCGTTAAGCACGATCCCGCCGCCCACGCCGGTGCCGAGGATTAATCCCATCACCAGCGGATATTGGGTAAATTCATCATCCCACGCTTCAGATAACGCAAAACAGTTGGCGTCATTATCAAGACGCACTTCACGCCCCAGGCGCGCGCTGAGATCAACGCGCAGCGGTTGGCCGCTGGCGGCGGGTACGTTGGCGGCATACAGCTTGCCCTCCGCGGTTTCCGGCATGCCGGGGATACCGATACCGACCGCGCCCTCCACGCCAAAGCGCCGATCGGCTTCGCGAACCAGCGCTTCAATCGCCTGCAGGAAAGCCTCATAGCTTTCCGTTGGAGTGGGGACGCGTTTTTCCCACTGCAGTTGCCGGGCGTTATCAAATACGCCCAATGCTATCTTGCTGCCGCCAATGTCAAATCCGTAGTACATTTCAGCCATTCCTCTTATTGGCCCCAACCCCTCATCCTTTGGGCTGTATCTGCTTTCACAGCACTGGCCTAAGGGATGCGGCGTTTGACGGGCCACGACGATAAATTACTGGCCACTCAGCACCCTCGCCGGGTCAATACGACTGGCGCGGCGGGCGGGATACCAGCTGGCCAGCAAACTCAGCAACAGTGCTGTCACCAGCACATAAACGACATCCAGCCAGTGCAATTCAGACGGCAGGAAGTCAATAAAATAGATGTCGCCGGAAAGGAATTTATGCCCGATCAACGCTTCGATACCGTTGATAATCGATGTCAGCTTCAGCGCGGCTATCACGCCGATCACTACCCCGATCAGGCTCCCGACCGAACCGGCCAATAAACCATACCATACGAAAATCGCGCGGATTAAGCCGTCTTTCGCGCCAAGCGTGCGCAGCACCGCAATATCGCCGCTTTTATCTTTCACCGCCATCACCAGCGTCGAGACAATGTTGAAACAGGCGACGCCGATAACCAGTACCATGGCGAGATACATAATGGCGCGGATCATCTGAATATCACGGTACATATAGCCATAAGTGCCGATCCAGCTCTTGATATAGACGTAGCTGTTGGTCACTTCGCCGGCGTCGCGTACCAGCGTATTCGCGTGAAACACGTCGGTGACTTTAATGGCGATGCCGGTCACGCTGCTGCCCATATCCAGATACTGCTGGGCGTCCGCCATTGGGATCATCGCGAAGCTATGGTCCAGTTGGCCGCTCAGTTGCAGAATCCCGGTCACGTGTAGCCTGACGCGTTTCGGCTGCAACAGCTGGTGCTCGGAATCTGAATTGGGGATCATGATCGACACCCAATCGCCCTGCTTCACGTGCAGCGCATCGGCGACGCCTTTACCCAGAATCACCTGCTGCTCGCCGGCCTTAAAGTTGGCCCATGCGTTGTTCTGCACAAAGTTTGGTAGCGAACTCAGGCGGCTCTCCTGCTGCGGATCGACGCCCTTGACCTGAATGGCGCGCATATTGCTGCCGCTCTCCACCAACCCGGTAAAGTTGATATAAGGCGCAGCGGCGACGATGCCTTTCACTTTTTCAACTTTCGTCAGCGCTTCGTTCCAGTTATTCCACGGCTGGTTAACCGGCTCGATTTCGCCGTGCGGCACCACCGCCAGAATGCGGTTGTTGAGCTCGCGCTCGAAACCGTTCATCGCGCTCAGGCCGACGATCAGTACCGCCACCCCTAATGCGATGCCGATAGTAGAGATGACGGAAATCAGCGAGACCATACCGCCGCGGCGTCTGCCGCGGCTAAAACGCAGCGCAATCAGTAACGATAACGGTGAAGCCATTACTGGGCCCCCATCAGGGTCAGGTCAGCCGTCAGGCGGCCATCGCGCATCTCCAACTGGCGGTTCATGCGTTTCGCCAGCTGCAGGTCATGGGTCACCACCAGGAAAGCGGTACGCTGCGCCACGTTGAGCTCGCCCAGCAGCTCAAAAATACTGTCGGCATTGCGGGCGTCGAGGTTGCCGGTCGGTTCATCCGCCAGTACCAGCCGCGGTTTGTTCACCAGCGCGCGAGCAATCGCCACGCGCTGGCGCTCGCCGCCGGAAAGCTCCGACGGACGATGATGGCTACGATGCTCCAGGCCGACCGCCTGCAGCATCGCTTTCGCCTGACGTTCGATATCCGCCGCTTTTTTCTTGCCAATCAGCAGCGGCATCGCCACGTTTTCCAGCGCGGTAAAATCCGGCAGCAGATGGTGGAACTGATAGATAAAGCCGAGTTCGCGGTTACGCAGATCGGCGCGAGCCGCGGCGGAGAGCGAGCTCATCGGCTGACCGGAGAAAATAACATCGCCGGAGGTCGGCGTATCCAGCCCGCCAAGCAGGTGCAGTAGCGTACTTTTGCCGGAGCCTGAAGAGCCGACAATCGCCATCATTTCACCCTCTTGAATGCTGAAGCTGACATCGTGCAGCACATCGGTTTGCACGTTGCCTTCCTGATAGCGTTTGCACAGGTTGTCGCATTGCAGCAGGATCTTATTCATAACGTAAAGCCTCAGCGGGTTGGGTGGCGGCGGCGCGCCAGGAAGGATACAACGTAGACAGCAGGGCCAGCGCCATCGCCACCAGAGCGATAATAATCACCTGCAGCGGCTCAATCGCCACCGGCAGGGCCGCGCCGTCCAAAAACGCGCCGATAATCGGCATTAAATTATTCAGCTGGCTGGCCAACAGCACGCCGAGCAGCGCGCCAAGCAGCGCGCCCACTATCCCGGCGCTGGCGCCCTGTACCATAAAGACGGCCATGATCTGCCGCGGCGTCAGCCCCTGGGTCTGCAGAATAGCCACCTCGCCCTGCTTCTCCATCACCATCATGCCAAGCGAGGTAATAATGTTAAAAGCGGCAACGGCGACGATCAGGCTCAGCAGCAGCCCCATCATATTTTTTTCCATCCGCACGGCCTGGAACAGCTCGCCTTTACGCTCACGCCAGTCCTGCCATTTGGTACCTTCCGGCAGCGTCTGTTGGCTGAGGGTGTCAACCTGCAGCGGCTGGCTAAGCCACAGTCGCCAGCCGGTAATATTGCCCAGCGGATAGCGCATCAGACGAGAGGCATCATCGATATTGGTCAGCATTTGATAGCCGTCGACTTCGCTGTTGGCGGCGAAGGTGCCGATGACGTTAAACAAACGCTGGCTCGGGACACGGCCCATCGGGGTAAACTGGCTGGCGGAAGGCACCATGATGCGAATTTGATCGCCGCGGTTAACCCCCAACTGACCCGCCAGCTGTTCGCCGAGAATGACGTTATATTTGCCGGCCTGCAAATCGCTTTGTTTCACGTTCACCAGGTAAGGCGTCAGCGGATCTTTTTGCGCCGGGTCGATACCCAGCATCACGCCGACGGCGACGCTGCGGGCGCTTTGCAGCACCACATCACCGGTGGTGATCGGCGCGACGCGCGTCACGCCCTGCAGCTTAACGGCGCTTTCCGGCATTTTTTGCGGGTTGATAGAGCCCTGCTGGGCGCTAATGATAGCCTGCGGCATCAGCCCCAGGATGTTGTTTTGCAGCTCGCGCTCAAAACCGTTCATCACCGACAGGACGGTCACCAGCGCCATCACGCCAAGCGTAATGCCGATGGTCGAAAGCCAGGAAACGAAACGGCCGAAGCGGTCGGCTGCGCGCCCGCGCATGTAGCGAAGGCCGATAAATAGTGCGGCAGGTTGGTACATGTAATCCATCTGGTTGCTGATAGCCGATGTTCGAGTATATATGGCATAGCCCAACGCGTAAATCGCTGATACGGTAGATTTTTTCGCCAAAATAACAAAATAATAGTTTTAAATCAGAAAGTTAATTTAGAGTGTGTATATTTATCAATCGCCACACGCTGTAGAAAACATGGCGCAGAAGGCCATTCGGGTTGGCGAAATCAGACCAATTGCGGATAATCAGAGACATTGAATATCAGCAATTTGCCCCTACATCGAAGAGCGAGTTGGCCGACTGCGGCCAAACAGTACACACAATCGCCTGATGGGATAGGCGCTAAGGGATCCTGACAACCGTTATGCCTGAACAATATCGCTATACTCTGCCGGTCAAAGCCGGCGATCAGCGCCAGCTTGGCGAACTCACCGGCGCCGCCTGCGCCACGCTGGTAGCCGAAATGGCCGAACGCCATCATGGCCCGGTGGTGCTGGTGGCGCCTGACATGCAAAACGCCCTGCGTTTGAATGATGAAATCAGGCAATTTACCGATAGCATGGTGATCGGCCTCGCTGACTGGGAAACCCTGCCCTACGATAGCTTTTCGCCACATCAGGATATTATCTCTTCGCGCCTTGCGACTTTATACCAGCTGCCGACCATGCAGCGCGGCGTGCTTATCGTTCCGGTCAGCACTCTGATGCAGAAGGTCTGCCCGCATAATTATCTGCACGGTCACGCGCTGGTAATGAAAAAAGGGCAACGTCTGTCGCGCGATGCGCTACGCACGCAGTTGGACAGCGCCGGTTACCGCCATGTCGATCAGGTAATGGAACACGGCGAATACGCGACCCGCGGCGCCCTGCTCGACCTCTTCCCGATGGGCAGCGAGCAGCCCTATCGCCTCGATTTCTTCGATGACGAAATAGACAGCCTGCGGTTATTCGATGTTGATAGCCAGCGTACTCTGGAAGAAGTCGAGGCCATCAATTTGCTGCCGGCGCATGAGTTCCCAACCGACCAGGCGGCGATCGAACTGTTCCGCAGCCAGTGGCGCGATCGCTTTGACGTGAAGCGCGATCCGGAACATATCTACCAGCAGGTAAGCAAAGGTACCCTGCCCGCCGGGATCGAATACTGGCAACCGCTGTTCTTCAACGAGCCGCTGCCGCCGCTGTTTAGCTATTTCCCCTCCAGTACGCTGATTGTGAATACCGGCGATCTGGAGCACAGCGCCGAGCGTTTCCAGAATGAAACCCGCGCCCGCTTTGAAAACCGCGGCGTCGATCCGATGCGCCCGCTGCTACCGCCGGAACAACTGTGGCTGCGCAGCGACGAACTTTTTAGCGAGCTGAAAAAATGGCCGCGGGTCCAGTTAAAAACCGAGCGTCTGGCGGAGAAAGCCGCTCATACTAATCTCGGCTATCAACCCCTGCCCGAGTTGGCGATTCAGGCGCAGAATAAAGCGCCGCTGGACAACCTGCGACGCTTCCTTGAATCCTTCAGCGGCCCGGTGATTTTCTCCGTTGAAAGCGAAGGCCGCCGCGAGGCGCTGGGCGAAATGCTGGCGCGCATCAAAGTTGCGCCAAAACATATATTGCGCCTGCAGGAAGCCAGCGGAAATGGTCGTTTCCTGATGATCGGCGCCGCCGAGCACGGATTTATCGACAGCCAGGCTAATCTGGCGCTGATTTGCGAAAGCGATCTGCTGGGCGAACGCGTCGCCCGCCGTCGTCAGGATTCCCGCCGTACCATTAACCCCGATACGCTCATTCGCAACCTGGC
Organism: Klebsiella sp. JN_Kp122; assembly: GCF_040062085.1. Lineage (NCBI taxonomy): Bacteria > Pseudomonadati > Pseudomonadota > Gammaproteobacteria > Enterobacterales > Enterobacteriaceae > Klebsiella > Klebsiella sp. JN_Kp122. The sequence continues at coordinate 58,399 of NZ_JBEAHW010000016.1, read as the reverse complement.
GGAACTACATATCGGACAGCCGGTGGTGCACCTTGAACATGGGGTGGGTCGTTATGCGGGGATGACCACCCTCGAAGCCGGGGGCATCAAAGGCGAATATCTGATGCTGACCTACGCCAACGACGCCAAACTGTACGTCCCGGTATCGTCACTGCATTTGATTAGCCGCTACGCCGGCGGGGCGGAAGAAAATGCGCCGCTACATAAACTGGGCGGCGATGCCTGGGCGCGGGCAAGGCAAAAAGCGGCGGAGAAAGTGCGCGACGTCGCCGCCGAACTGCTGGATATCTACGCCCAGCGCGCGGCCAAAGAAGGCTTCGCCTTTAAGCATGACCGCGAGCAGTATCAATTATTCTGCGATGGTTTCCCGTTCGAAACCACGCCGGATCAGGCGCAGGCGATCAACGCCGTTCTCAGCGATATGTGCCAGCCGCTGGCAATGGACCGCCTGGTGTGCGGCGACGTTGGCTTCGGGAAAACCGAAGTGGCGATGCGCGCCGCCTTCCTCGCCGTCGAAAACCACAAACAGGTGGCCGTGCTGGTGCCGACCACCCTGCTCGCCCAGCAGCACTACGATAACTTCCGCGACCGCTTCGCCAACTGGCCGGTACGCATTGAGATGCTATCGCGTTTCCGCAGCGCCAAAGAGCAGGCGCAGATCCTCGAACAGGCGGCAGAAGGTAAAATCGATATTCTGATCGGCACCCATAAGCTGCTGCAAAATGAAGTCAAGCTGCGCGACCTGGGTCTGCTTATCGTCGATGAAGAACACCGCTTCGGGGTGCGTCATAAAGAACGCATCAAGGCGATGCGCGCGGACGTCGATATCCTGACGCTGACCGCCACGCCTATTCCGCGTACGCTTAATATGGCGATGAGCGGAATGCGCGATCTGTCCATTATCGCCACCCCGCCAGCTCGCCGTCTGGCGGTAAAAACCTTTGTCCGCGAATATGACGCGCTGGTGGTTCGCGAGGCGATCCTGCGTGAAGTCCTGCGCGGCGGTCAGGTTTACTATCTGTATAACGATGTTGAAAATATTCAGAAAGCGGCGGATCGTCTGGCGGAACTGGTGCCGGAGGCGCGAATTGCCATCGGTCACGGCCAGATGCGCGAACGCGAACTGGAACGGGTGATGAATGATTTCCATCACCAGCGTTTTAACGTGCTGGTCTGCACGACGATCATTGAAACCGGCATCGATATCCCGACCGCCAATACCATCATCATTGAGCGCGCCGATCACTTCGGCCTTGCCCAGCTGCACCAGCTGCGCGGCCGCGTGGGCCGTTCACACCATCAGGCCTACGCCTGGCTGCTCACCCCGCATCCGAAAGCGATGACTACCGACGCGCAGAAACGCCTGGAAGCTATCGCTTCGCTGGAAGACCTTGGCGCCGGCTTTGCCCTCGCGACCCACGATCTTGAAATTCGCGGCGCCGGCGAACTGCTGGGAGAAGGTCAGAGCGGACAGATGGAAACCATCGGCTTCTCGCTGTATATGGAACTGCTGGAGAACGCCGTCGATGCCCTGAAAGAGGGTCGCGAGCCGTCACTGGAAGATCTCACCAGCCAGCAGACGGAAGTGGAGCTGCGCATGCCGGCGCTGCTGCCGGATGACTTTATTCCCGACGTGAACACCCGTCTGTCGTTCTATAAACGTATCGCCAGCACCAAAAACGAACACGATCTCGATGAGATCAAAGTCGAGCTGATCGATCGCTTTGGCACATTGCCGGATGCGGCGCGTAATTTGCTGGATATCACGCGCCTACGCCAGCAGGCGCAAAAGCTGGGGATCCGTAAGCTGGAGTGCAATGAAAAAGGCGGCGTGATCGAGTTTAACGAGAAAAATAATGTGAACCCGGTCTGGCTTATCGGTCTGCTGCAGAAGCAGCCGCAGCATTACCGGCTGGATGGGCCAACTCGTCTTAAATTCTTCCAGGAGCTGGATGAGCGTAAAACACGTATGGACTGGGTACGCCAGTTTATGCGTCAGCTGGAAGAAAACGCCACCGCTTGATAAAAAAGAGATGCGGTTGTCAGAACCGCATCTCTTTACCTGTCACAGTTAGCAAACTTTACAAACATTTTGCAATCCACCTGGATTTCCCAACACTCTCCCGCGCCATAATTGACATTGATTATCTTATAAAAATAACCATTTGTTTATTGTGGAATTATGGTAATGATAAATATCTCGCGTGTTTCAACCTGGCTTACGGCATTCGCTCTCGCGGCGACGCTGGCCCTTCCCGCCCGCGCCAATACCTGGCCGTTACCGCCGAGCGGTAGCCGTCTGGTCGGGCAGAATCAGTTTCATGTAGTGCAGGATAACGGCGGATCGCTGGAAGCGATTGCCAAAAAATACAACGTTGGTTTTCTCGCGCTGCTGCAGGCTAATCCCGGGGTCGATCCTTATGTGCCGCGCGCCGGTAGCGTGCTGACCATCCCGCTGCAGACGCTGCTGCCTGACGCCCCCCGTGAAGGTCTGGTGCTCAATATCGCCGAGCTGCGCCTGTACTACTATCCACCTGGACAGAATAGCGTGACCGTTTATCCGATAGGTATCGGCCAGCTTGGCGGCGATACCCTGACCCCGACGATGGTCACTACCGTTTCCGATAAGCGCGCCAACCCCACCTGGACACCAACCGCCAACATCCGCGCGCGATATAAAGCGATGGGGATCGATTTGCCGGCCGTAGTCCCTGCCGGGCCGAATAACCCGATGGGACATCACGCGATTCGTCTCGCGGCCTACGGCGGCGTCTATCTACTGCACGGCACCAACGCCGATTTTGGTATCGGGATGCGCGTCAGTTCAGGCTGTATCCGCCTGCGCGATGCGGATATAAAGTCTCTGTATAACAAAATCACGCCGGGCACCAGGGTGAATATCATCAACGAACCTATCAAAGTTTCGGTAGAGCCAAACGGTACCCGTCTGGTGGAAGTCCACCAGCCGCTGTCCGAACATATCAATGACGATCCGCAGACGCTGCCAATCGTCCTGAATGCCGGCATGAAGAACTTTAAACAGGCACCGCAGACCAATCAGCAGGTGATGGAATACGCGATGGAGCTGCGCTCCGGAATGCCGGTCGATGTGACCCGCCATCAGCTTCCCGCTGAGCAAGCCATGTAGTGCATTTCCGGATGGTAGAATGTAAAAAACCCGCCAGGCACGGCGGGTTTTTTGTGGCAATCGCCAGCTTCGCTGACGAGGTTTCGCGGGGCGCGGTCCCATGAAGGGGTGTGGACCGCGTCGCGAGAGTGGCATAACAAAGGGAACGACTTTTACTGCTTACTACACGCGTTCTGCTGAAGGGGGTCAGGAACGCGTTTTGTCAGTGGCATGACAGGGGTTACAACATTTATTTATAGATAACTGCGGTACCGTGCAGGGTATTAGGACCGGTTACCGAGGTAATACGGTAAGAGGTCGCCCCCATCTCGTCGGCTTTCTGCGCCAGCTGCTCTTCAAGCGAACCCAGATTGGTGCCGGCGGATGCGGAAACGGTACCGATTTTATGTTGACCTGCTGGGGTGGATTGCACCTCAACAGCGGCGAAACTTGCGAATGAGAGTGAGCTCAGTACGGCAGCAAGTGCCAGTTTTTGGACGTTTTTCATGATTATTATACCTATGCAGATGATTTTTATAGTAGGGTCGCAAGAATTAACTTAACGATCGATAGGTAAATGATAATGTGATCCATGTCACAGGTCAACTCATTTTTATAACGATCATTTAACTATTTATAAAATGCTTAATTTTCATACATATATGAATTATTTATTTTTGGACTTCTGCCGCTGGTAGCGTGACGCGTTTATTTTTATAATGGCCGTTCAACAACCCAACATAGGTACAACGGCATCATGACAACTGACGTTCAAAGTTGCGCAAAAAAAAGCCGTGGCCGACCTAAAGTGTTCGACAGGGACGCGGCGCTGGACAAGGCCATGACACTTTTCTGGCAGCACGGCTATGAAGCAACTTCGCTGGCCGATCTCGTCGAAGCGACCGGTGCGAAAGCCCCGACGCTATACGCCGAGTTCGTGAACAAAGAAGGCTTATTCCGCGCGGTGCTGGATCGCTACATTTCCCGCTTCGCCGCCAAACACGAAGCCCTGCTATTCGATGACCACAAAACCGTCGATCAGGCGCTGCGCGACTATTTCACCGCTGTCGCCACCTGCTTTACCAGCAAAGATACCCCGGCAGGCTGTTTTATGATTAACACCTCCGCGGCGCTGGCCGCCTCTTCAACCGATATCGCCAACACCATTAAGTCGCGGCACGCGGTGCAGGAACAAACGTTGACGCAATTTTTACAGCAGCGTCAGCAACGCGGCGAACTCCCTGCGCAGGGCAATGTCTTGCAGCTGGCGCAGTTTTTAAACTGCATGCTGCAAGGAATGTCGATCAGTGCGCGCGAAGGCGCTGATTTTGCCACCCTGAAACAGATTAGTGACACGACGCTGCGCCTGTGGCCGCAAATCCTGCAACCTTAATCCCCTACCGGCGGCCGTCGCTCGCCGGTTTTTTCCCCATCTGCTGAATACCCTTACTTTTCTCAATATTTTCATTATGTTGATTTGTTGTAAATGATATTGATAACGATAATCAATATGTGCAAAATTCGCATTTGTCTTTCTATATGTTTCACGCTGTAACAGCCGCGCCTGTGGCTGAAAAAAATAACAACAGTAATGACTAACTCATATCAAGGAATGCGAATGAACAAGCGCCTCTGGCTGCTCAATCCTCTGCTGCTGGCCACCGCCCTGCCAGCCTTTACCGCGCAGGCCGCCGATGAAGACGATATTATCGTCAGCGCCAACCGTAACCACCGTACTGTCGCCGAGATGGCGCAAACCACCTGGGTGATTGAAGGCCAGGAGATTGAGCAACAGGTTCAGGGTGGCAAAGAGTTTAAAGATGTCCTCGCGCAGCTGATCCCCGGGATAGATGTCAGCAGCCAGGGGCGTACCAACTACGGCATGAACATGCGCGGACGCGCCATCGTCGTGCTCATCGACGGCGTGCGTCTCAATTCATCGCGTACCGATAGCCGCCAGCTTGACGCCATCGATCCGTTTAACATCGAACATATTGAAGTTATTTCCGGCGCCACGTCGTTATACGGCGGCGGCAGTACCGGCGGTCTGATTAATATCGTCACGAAAAAAGGCCAGCAGGAACGCCAGGTGGATCTGGAGCTGGGTGGTAAAACCGGCTTTGCCAATAGCAACGATCATGATGAACGAGTAGCAGCGGCCGTCAGCGGGGGTACCGATCATGCTTCCGGCCGATTGTCGGTGGCCTATCAGCGCTTCGGCGGCTGGTATGACGGCAACAATGACGCGCTGATCCTCGATAATACCCAAACCGGCTTACAGCATTCGGACCGACTCGACGTGATGGGTACCGGAACCATCGAAATCGATGACCAGCGCCAGCTCCAGCTTGTCACGCAGTACTATAAGAGCCAGGGCGATGATTATGGTCTGAATTTGGGCAAAGATATGTCTGCGGTACTTGGCGAAAGTAAAGCCTGGACCTCTAACGGGCTTAACTCCGATCGCGTGCCTGGTACCGAGCGTCATTTGATCAGTCTGCAATACTCCGACGCCGACTTCTTCGGCCAGAATATGGTCAGCCAGATTTATTACCGCGACGAATCACTGACCTTCTACCCCTTCCCGGCCCTGAGCAAAGGGCAAATCAGCAGTTTTTCCGCTTCACAGCAGGATACCGATCAGTACGGCGCTAAGATCACCTTCAACAGCCAACCGCTGACGGGATGGGATCTGACCTGGGGCGTTGATGCCGACCATGAAACCTTCAACTCCAACCAAATGTTCTTCGACCTGGATAAAGCAATGGCTTCCGGCGGCCTGAATAATCAGTCAGCCTACACCACCGGCCGCTATCCAGGCTACAGCATCACCAATCTCGCGCCGTTCCTGCAAACCAGCTATGACCTGAACGACATCTTCACCCTTAGCGGCGGCGTGCGCTATCAATGGACGGAAAACCGCGTCGATGATTTTGTCGGCTACGCGCAGCAGCAGGATGTCGCTAAAGGCAAATATCAGTCGGCGGATGCCATTCCTGGCGGTAAGACCGATTATGATAACTTCCTCTTTAATGCCGGGATCGTCGCCCACATTACCGAACGCCAGCAGACCTGGTTTAACTTCTCTCAGGGCGTCGAACTACCGGATCCGGGCAAATATTACGGTATCGGCAGCTACGGCGCCGCGGTCAACGGCCATCTGCCGCTGGTCTCGAGCGTTAACGTCGGCGACTCGCCGCTACAGGGGATCAAAGTTAACTCCTGGGAGCTGGGCTGGCGTTACACCGGCGACAACCTGCGCACCCAGCTTGCCGCTTATTACTCGACATCAGACAAAACCATCGTAGTTAACCGCAGCGATATGACCATTGATGTGCAATCGGATAAACGACGCATTTACGGCGTGGAAGGCGCGGTGGACTACTTCGTGCCTGATAGCGACTGGAGCCTGGGCGCTAACTTCAACGTGCTGAAATCGCAAGTAAAAACCGATGGCAGTTGGCAGAAGTGGGACGTCACCCTGGCCTCGCCGTCGAAAGCCACCGCCTGGGTCGGCTGGGCGCCAGACCCATGGTCGCTGCGCGTGCAAAGCCAGCAGGTATTTGATTTAAGCGACGCCAGCGGCAATAAGCTTGATGGGTACAACACCGTCGATTTTATCGGTAGCTATCTGCTGCCGGTGGGTAAACTGACCTTTAGCATCGAAAACTTGCTGAACGAAGATTACGTCACCATCTGGGGACAACGCGCGCCGCTGTTGTATAGTCCAACCTATGGCAGCGCCGGGCTGTACGAATATAAAGGCCGTGGCCGGACCTTCGGCCTGAACTACGCGTTAACGTTCTAATAAAAAAAGCCCCTCAGCCTGAGTGATTGAGGGGCTAATAGCTTAAAACTGCTGTTTTACGCTTTGTTATTCAGAATCAGCTGACCGTTGCTGTCCAGCGGGATTTGCGCCCCCGGCTGGTGGTCCATGCGGATTTTGCCCTGCTGGTCGCCGATTTTATAGGTAACATCATAACCGAGCATTTTTTCCGACTTATCGTACACCGTCTTACAGCGCTGCTGGGTGGTGGTATAGGTGTCGTTATCCTGCATCGAGCCCTGAATTTGGTTACCGGCATAGCCGCCGCCCAGCGCGCCAACCACGGTAGCGACATCACGCCCTCGCCCGCCGCCAAACTGGTGGCCAATCACACCCCCGGCGACCGCGCCGAGAACGGAACCGGCAATACGGTTTTCATCCTGCACCGGACGACGATGGGTAACGGTCACGTTACGGCATTCCTGACGCGGCGTTTTTATGCTTTCTTTTATCGGCGTACTGGACACCACTTGCGCATATTGCGGGCCACGATCTAATACATTGAGACCGGCAACGGCGGCGACGCCCAACGCGGCGGCAACGCCAATCCCAATACCCGCCAACATTGATTTATTCACGGGAATTCCTCCTTCATTGCTGTTACTAGCAATTCTGCGTGCTGCTCAGGGGGTATGCAAATCAGAAAGCGGATGAAAAATGCGGGAACCTACGGCAAATCAAGGGGATTCAGAGGATTCCTAACAGGAATTAGCGAGTCTGGCAGAAGGATATGCTGTGTTTTCAGGATAGCGCCGCGATGGCGCTATCCTGATTGCTGACAGTTTAGTGCAGCTTGAGACGCGGACGAATAATACGGTTAATACGTCCTACCAACATCATCAGGCCGGTTTTGAAATAGCCATGTAACGCAATCTGATGCATGCGGTACAGCGAGATATACACGAAGCGCGCAATTCGCCCTTCAACCATCATCGAGCCGCGCATCAGGTTACCCATCAGGCTGCCAACGGTGGAGTAGTTCGACAGCGAGACCAGTGAACCGTGATCTTTATAGACATACGGTTTCAGCGCTTTACCTTTCATCTGCGCCAGAATGTTATTCAGCGCGCAGGTCGCCATCTGGTGCGCCGCCTGGGCGCGTGGAGGTACAAAGCCGCCTTCCGGACGAGCGCATGAGGCACAATCGCCGATAGCGTAGATATCCGGATCACGCGTTGTCTGCAGCGTCGGCTCCACCACCAGTTGGTTAATGCGGTTGGTCTCAAGGCCGCCAATCTCTTTCATGAAATCAGGCGCTTTGATGCCCGCCGCCCACACCATCAGGTCGGCATCAATAAATTGACCATCTTTAGTGTGCAGGCCGTTAACGTCTGCGCTGGTCACCATGGTCTGCGTCAGGACACGTACGCCAAGCTTAGTCAGTTCATTGTGCGCGGCGCCGGAAATGCGCGGCGGCAGCGCCGGAAGAATACGTTCGCCGGCTTCAACCAGCGTCACGTTCAGCGCTTCGTTGGTCAACCCTTTGTAACCATAGCTATGCAGCTGTTTCACCGCATTATGTAGCTCGGCGGACAGCTCAACCCCGGTGGCTCCGCCGCCGACGATGGCGATATTGACCTTACCGTTGGCACCGAGGTTTGCAGAATACTTGAGGAACAGGTTAAGCATTTCCTGATGGAAACGGCGCGCCTGGTGCGGGTTATCAAGGAAAATGCAGTTTTCCTTCACCCCTGGCGTGTTAAAGTCATTTGAGGTACTACCCAGCGCCATCACCAGCGTGTCGTACGGCAGCTTACGCTCGGCAACCAACAGCTCGCCTTTCTCGTTGCGCAGTTCCGCGAGAGTAATGGTCTTTCCTTCGCGATTGATATCTACCACCGAGCCTAACTGGAACTGGAAACCGTGGTTACGCGCATGCGCCAGGTAGCTCAGCGCATCAACGCCCTCATCCAGAGAACCGGTCGCCACTTCATGCAGTAGCGGCTTCCACAGGTGGCTATGGTTGCGATCCACCAGCGTAATTTTCGCTTTTTTGTTGCGGCCCAGCTTTCTACCCAACTGAGTAGCCAGTTCCAGTCCGCCGGCACCACCACCTACAATAACGATTCTTTTCAATGGCGTAGTCACAAGACCCCCTAAAAGTATTAACCAATTGTTAATTAAAAGTTATCCAAATAGCTCTTAGTTAACAACAAGTTGCAGCAATGAAACCATTCAGCAGGACCGAGAATAGCATGAACGGAACATTGGTCATACCAAAATTGATGTGCATCAAGTTTTACCGCATATTTTTTAAACGAACAACGTCAATTATGGACAAGAAAAAGCCCGCGGCGTTTGCACGCGGCGGGCTGAGAAAGTGAAAACAAGGTTAGCCGAGGGTCTTAAAAGCCTTTATTCGCTGCAGATGCGGTGAAAGACTTTTAAATTTGTGCGTCTGTTCTTCATCCCAGATGATTTCGTAATAATGATGCAGCACTTCAGCCGAGCGTTGGCTATCCAGCGCCTCATCATGGCGTGATAGCATCACCAGGCAGCGGTCGCGATTTTTTTCGCGGAAGTTGTTCACGCACTTGGTGGCGATATCCTGATACTCTTCCGGCCTGTCGATTTTCCCTTCCATGTTCTCGTAGGGGAACAGGTTCGGGTTGAACACGGCCTGCCTAATATCGCAGAGGAAACCGATCCTTTCCGCCCAATAACCGCCTAACCCGACGCCGCATATCAGCGGCCGATCGTCGGCAGTGAGCTGCAGCATTTTGTCGACTTCCTTCAACAAATGCTGCATATCATGTTTTGGATGGAGCGTACTGTAGCTAATCAACCGCACGTCAGGGTCGATAAACTGCAGCTGCAGCACCTTTTCATGGTTACCGGGGCTGTTAGAGTCAAAACCGTGTAAATAGATAATCATCGTATCCTCACCAGACAACAACGCCCTTCAGGTTAATTACGCAGACTTCGCTTCTTGCCAGCGCGCATGGAGCTGTTCCAGCTGTGCGCTTACCGTTTGCCAACGGGCGGAATCTCGCAGTTCCTGACGGGTAAATGAACCTTTATGATACAATTTTGTAACACGCTCTGCTTTGATCGGGGACAGGTTATCCAATACGCTCACCGCGCCTTTACGATTATTGCAGACCAGGATCATATCGCAACCGGCATCGAGCGATGCTTGCCCACGTTCAGCATAGCTGCCCATGATCGCCGCCCCTTCCATCGACAGGTCGTCAGAGAAGATGACGCCATCAAAGCCCATCTCGCCGCGCAGCACCGTTTTCAGCCAGTATTCTGAACCACTCGCCGGGCGCGGATCGATGTCAGAGTAAATCACATGCGCCGGCATAATCGCATCCAGGCGTTGTTCATCGATCAGGCTCTTGAACACCGCCATATCTTTAGCACGGATTTCCGCTGCCGGACGCGGATCAAACGGTGTCTCTTTGTGTGAATCCGCCGTCACCGCGCCGTGGCCCGGGAAGTGTTTACCGGTGGTTTTCATACCGGCGGCATGCATACCGTCAATGAAATGACGCGCCATCACCAGCGCCTTTTGCGGGTCTTCATGCCATGAGCGTTCGCCGATCGCAGCGCTGATGTGCCCCACATCCAGCACCGGCGCGAAGCTGATATCAATATCCATGGCAATCATTTCGCTGGCCATCAGCCAACCGGCTTCTGCGGCGAGCTTACCGCCCTCTTCCACCCCCAGCAGCGCGGCAAAAGACTGCGCGGCCGGCAGACGGGTAAAACCTTCGCGAAAGCGCTGCACACGCCCACCTTCCTGATCCACCGCCACCACGAGATGATTACGCGAGGCATCGCGGATTTGGCGTACCAGTTCGCGCAACTGCGCCGGATCGTGGTAGTTGCGGGTAAACAAAATTAAGCCGCCGACCAAAGGATGAGCCAGAATCTCACGCTCTTCCGCATCCAGTTCAAAACCTTCGACATCCAACATTACCGGACCCACACAGACCTCTCTTATCCTTTATTTTCTGTTTTTAACTGACGCCATGTCGCATCCGCCAGTGCAATAAATTGCCGGTCGCCGCTCTGCTGCCAGCGCCGCTCATACCAGCCCGCCATCAATATAAGTACCCACGGCCGCCAACGCTGTATTTGCCGCCGCAGTTGCTGCTTATCAATTCGGGCAAAGCGCGAATACTCATTGAGCAGCTGGCAACGCGTATGGGCATCGCACCATACCGCCGCCAGTTCAAGCGCGATATCGCCATCTCCCGCATACTCCCAGTCAATCAAGCGTAGACCGTCGCGGCTATGAATAATATTACCAGCGTGGACGTCCATATGCAGAGGCGCTAAACGCAACGGCCGCGGTTCACGCTGGCGCAATAACCGTTTATGCCAGCGCAGCCAGAAAACGGTGCGCCTGGTCGGATCGCACTGCTGCCAGTACAACTCAAGCAGCGGCGCCAGCTCGATGCGCCAGCCAAAACGCGGCTGTTGGTGCAGATGATACAATAACCCGGCAAGCGAAGGGCACTCCGGCAGCGCGCTTTTCACTTCTCCTGCGCAATACTCCACCACCATCCAGCGTGGCGAAAAGAACACCGCCGCCGGCGAAAGCGACGCCGGAAGGTGCTGAAGCGCGCGGTACTGGCGCAGAAAATGGCTGAGCGGCGCCAGCGGATCGTGAGGCTGGCGCAACACCAGCCGACGGACGCCATCGCTGATAACGCAACTGCCGCCGCTAAGACCGTTTTCAGTCAACGCGGCGACAGGTGAATAGCGAGGAAAGAAGCGCGACAAGAGCTCGTCGCGCGTAAGCTTATTGTTGCTGAACCGCACCTTTGCCTGACCAGATAATCTCGCCGGACTGCACCAGCATCAGCTGCATTTTCAGCTCCGGCGCATTCACGTTGCCGGTGGCGTTGGAATACAGTACGTACTGTGCACCAACGGTGCGCGCAATCCCCATCGCTTTGCTGCGGCTGCCGAGGCTATCCTGCGGCGACAGGCCCAGCTGTTGTTTAGCCACCGCAAGCTGCTGAGTCGATACCAGCGTAAACTTGCCGTTGCCCGCCAGCGCGTTGCGCAGCGCGGAGGTCGCTTCGGCCGCGTTCAGCGATCCGTTGGTACGGTTATTGACGCTATCCACCAACAGAATGCTGCCAGCGTTCACTCCGCCGGCCTGCAGCATCTGGCCGACCATTGGTTGTACGGCGGCGTCCCAGTTGTAGTGACGAACGCGCGGTGCAGGCTGAGACGGCTGCGATGGCTGTTCGCCGCCGTGTTCGATCGGCCCCGGCTGCGTTGGCACCGTCGGCACGGCAGGCACCGTCGGCTGCGGCTGCGCAGGTTGTTCCGGCTTCGGCTTCGCCTCCTCGACCGGCGCAGGTTCATTACGTTGCCCCACACAGCCTGCCAGGAATATCGCCAGTGCTGTGATTAACGCATAGCGACACATTTTAATCATTATGATGACCTCTTAGAGATAAAGATAAAGGCGGGCTTTGTGCGCCCCGAGAATATTGGCACTGCCGTAGAGCACGACGGACGAGCGTGCTGGAACCGTCACGCTACGCGCAGGGTCCAGCGGATGCATCTCAAGCCCATGGGCGTCATACCAGAAAAAACGGTAGTGCACGGTAATGGGCTCTTGCCGTTCATTAAATAATCTTGAGGTAGCGGTGGCCTGAATTTCCGAAGCGGTCACCGACGGCGGATCGGCGCTGATGCCAGCCGCCAGAACGCTTGATTCCATCACCAACGTCTGCTGCTCGCCAACCGGAATTTCCGGGTGCGAGCTACATCCGGCCAACAGCGCCGCCAGAACCAGGACGCCTGAATAAGCAGCACGCATCGATTTAGCCTTTATGCGCCAGCATCGGGCCCAACGGACGGCCGCCCAACAGGTGCATATGAATATGGTAAACTTCCTGCCCGCCGTGGCGGTTGCAGTTAACGATAAGACGGTAGCCGTCGTCAGCCAGACCTTCATCACGGGCAATCTTCGCCGCGACGGTCATCATTCGGCCTAGCGCCTGTTCGTGTTCGGCGGTGACGTCATTTACGGTTGGAATCAGGATATTCGGGATAATCAGAATATGGGTCGGCGCCTGCGGAGAGATATCGCGAAAAGCGGTGACCAGTTCATCCTGATACACAATATCCGACGGGATTTCCCGGCGAATGATTTTGCTGAAAATCGTTTCTTCTGCCATGACTGATTCCTTATTAGTTTTATACCGTGCCCCGGCCTGCCTCTGCAGATAAACACGAATGCACAGGATCAGCTAAGAGTATGAGCGACTTCCTCCCTCTCTTTCAACCTGAATGCAGTTTTTCTTATTCAACTATAGACTTAGCTGCTGAGGGAATAAGCATTTCCCCCATTTTCCGGGTATTGCCAAACAATGACCAGAATACCAACGTAAAAAAGGCAGCCATTTGGCTGCCTTAGTCTCCCCACACTACGTCTTAGCTATTGCGGATGTACTCATCCATCTCGGTTTTCAGGTTATCGGACTTGGTGCCGAAAATAGCCTGAACGCCGGAACCTGCAACAACTACGCCAGCAGCACCCAGTTTTTTCAGGCCAGCCTGATCAACTTTCGCTACGTCAGCCACGCTTACGCGCAGACGAGTAATACATGCGTCGAGGTTTGTGATGTTCTCTTTACCACCGAAGGCGGCAATCAGCGCCGGCGCCATTTCACTGGTCGCAGCGGATTTGCTGTCTTCAGTTGCATCTTCACGGCCTGGAGTTTTCAGGTTCAGCGCTTTAATCAGCACGCGGAAGACCACGTAGTACACGATCGCATAGCAAATACCGACAATCGGGAACAGCCACAGCTTGCTGCTGTTGCCGGAAAGAACGATAAAGTCGATCAGACCGTGAGAGAACGACGTCCCGTCACGCATACCCAACAGGATACAGATCGGGAATGCCAGGCCTGCAAGAATCGCGTGGATGATATACAGGATCGGCGCAACGAACATGAAGGAGAACTCGATCGGCTCGGTAATACCGGTCAGGAACGAGGTCAGCGCCGCGGAGATCATAATACCGCCGACTTTGGCACGGTTTTCTGGTTTAGCAGAGTGCCAAATCGCGATAGCTGCAGCCGGCAGGCCGTACATTTTGAACAGGAAGCCGCCAGACAGTTTACCAGCAGTCGGGTCGCCTGCCATGTAACGAGGGATGTCGCCATGGAACACCTGACCTGCAGCGTTGGTGTATTCACCAATTTGCATCTGGAAAGGTACGTTCCAGATATGGTGCAGACCAAACGGTACCAGGCAACGCTCGATGAAACCGTAGATACCGAACGCCACAACCGGGTTCTGGTAAGCAGCCCACTGAGAGAAGGTCTGGATGGCGGAACCAATCGGCGGCCAGATGAAGGACAGGATCACGCCGGTGAAGATAGCGGCGAGACCAGAGATGATCGGCACAAAACGCTTGCCCGCGAAGAAGCCCAGATATTCAGGCAGCTTGATACGGTAGAAGCGGTTGAACATGTAGGCTGCAATCGCACCGGAGATAATACCGCCAAGCACGCCGGTATCAGCCAGGTGTTTGGCTGCGATTTCCTCAGCAGGTAAATGCAGAACCAGCGGCGCGACTACCGCCATGGTTTTCACCATGATGCCGTAAGCTACGACTGCAGCCAGTGCGGATACACCGTCGTTATTGGTGAAGCCAAGCGCAACACCGATTGCGAAGATCAGCGGCATATTGGCGAAAACTGAACCGCCTGCTTCCGCCATGACGTGGGAGACCACGGCTGGCAGCCAGCTGAAGTTGGCAGAACCGACGCCCAGCAGGATACCTGCAATAGGCAGTACGGATACTGGCAGCATCAGCGATTTACCGACCTTCTGCAGGTTAGCAAATGCATTCTTAAACATAATTGAGAGTGCTCCTGAGTATTTGGTACTTTTTTACGCTTTCACGCATTGGCCCGGGGGGAGAACCGTGCCGTGGACAGGACATCTAAGCGCCCTTTATTTATTACACAGAGTAAAATAATTAACGCGGACATTGTTTGACGGCTATCACGTTTCATTCAGTCAACATATAAAAATTTACACTGATTTACATAATGTGTATCTGTATGTTGCAAAAATGCGCTCACCGCCTCTGTCGCGGCGGTGAACTTTACTCGCTTTAACTATTAATTACGAGCCTTAAAATAATAGAAAGATCAGGCGGGTTGCAGTCTGGCAGGGTCGATGTGGAACAAGCTGGCAAAGTTATCGGTGGTTTGTTGCGCGAGCTGCTCCAGCGACACGCCCTTCAGCACCGCCATGTATTCAGCGACATCGCGCACCATCGCCGGCTGGTTCTCTTTACCGCGATGTGGTACCGGCGCCAGATAAGGCGAATCGGTCTCTACCAGCAAGCGATCGAGCGGAACATAGCGCGCGGCATCTCGTAGCTGCTCCGCGTTACGGAACGTGACGATACCGGAAAACGAAATATAAAACCCCATGTCCAGCAATTTACCCGCTGTCTCCCTGTCTTCAGTGAAACAGTGTAGTACGCCACCGCAATCCGTCACCTTTTCTTCCTGTAAAATCGCCAGCGTATCGGCGCGCGCATCGCGGGTATGCACAATCACCGGCTTATTCAATTCGCGGCCAATGCGGATATGCTGGCGGAAAGACTCCTGCTGGCGGAGTTTCGTTTCCGGGGTATAAAAATAATCGAGCCCGGTTTCCCCCATCGCCACTACGCCCTCTTCCGCAGCCAGCGAACGCAGCTCTTCGAAGTCATACGCTTCATCCTGGTTCAATGGATGAACACCGCAGGAAAAGACGACATTTTCTCGCTGGCCGACTAACTCGCGCATCCCGCGATATCCCGGCAGCGTGGTGGCGACTGCCAGGCAAAACTTAACATCACGCGCGGCGGCTTTCGCCAGCACATCATCGACATCTTTATGCAGCGTTTGATAATCCAGGCCATCAAGATGGCAGTGGGAATCGACTAAAAACATGTTCTTATTCTCAGAGATGTGAGACGGGCAGAACCGCCCCGGGTTGCAGGTAATGTTCCCAGCGCAGGAGGCGCTCGGTGAGTAGTAGTTCGCGGTTGACGCCGACCACGCTCAGCAACTGCTCGCGACAGGCGCTAACATCGCGCGTGATAGCTTCAAGACGTGGGCCCGAAAGTGTTTGCGCCAGTTGGTTAACCAGCGTCCAGGCATCTGGATTACTCAGAAGCGTAATCCCCTGTTGCCGCTTCTGCGCATCCAGCAACAGCGATGCCAGCCAGTGCAGACGCACCGGGGCCTGTTCGTGATTCAGAACCGGCAATAATGACAGCCAGTCACCGCTGGTTAACGCGCTGGCTAACGCCTGGCAAAGCTGTTGTCGCGGAGCCCAGTTAGCCTCTTGCAGTAACTCCAGCGCTGCCGCGGGTGCGTTAGCGCTGAGGCGCAACGCGGCCAATAAAGCTTCTTGTGACATTGTCACTTCACGTGCTAACCACCCTAACGCCCAGGCTTCAGAAGGCGGAGTAAGGTGATATGAGAAGCACCGGCTGCGCAAGGTGGCGAGCAGACGCGCCGGCTCCGGGCAGGCCAGGAAAAACCAGGTATTTTCCGGCGGCTCTTCCAGCGTCTTCAGCAAAGCATTGGCGGCGGCATCGGTTAACAACGTCGCATCGTTGATCCACACCACCTTCGCGCCGCCGAGACGCGCACGCTCATAGAGTTTTTCAGTGATGCCGCGCACCGCATCGATGCCTAGCGCGCTCTTGCCCTTCTCCGGAACCAGAGTGTAGTAATCAGGATGGGTCCCCGCCTGCATAAGCTGGCAGCTATGACAATGGCCACAGCTTTTATGCCCTTCCGGCTGGCGGCACATCAGGAAACGGCATAACGCGTAGATAAGCGCATCGCCCCCCATCCCCGGTAATGCCTGGAGTAATAACGCATGGTGACCCCGTCCTGCCTGATAGCCAGCCACTAGCTGCTCGAAGGACGGGCGTAACCACGGATACCATTTCATGCGCGTTGCTCCGCAACCCATTGAGTGATAACGGCGCGAATGTCGCGCTCAACCGCTTCCAGAGGCTGCGTCGCATCCACCGTGCGGATAGTCGGATCCTGAGCCGCCAGTTCAAGGTAGCGCGCGCGGGTACGATTGAAGAAATTCATCGACTCCTGCTCAATCCGATCCAGATCGCCTCGCGCGCGGGCGCGCTTAAGGCCAACTTCCGGCGTCACGTCAAGATAGAGTGTTAAATCAGGGCGAAAATCACCGAGCACCGCATCGCGTAGCGTCGCCAGCATCCCCTGATCGATACCGCGCCCCCCGCCCTGGTAGGCCTGAGTTGAGAGATCGTGACGGTCGCCAATGACCCATTGACCGCGAGCCAGAGCAGGCTTAATCACCGTTTCCACCAGCTGTACGCGGGCGGCGTAAAACATCAGCACTTCCGCTTTATCGTTAATGACTTCATCGCCGGTAGACTGGATATCCAGCACCAGGCTGCGCAGTTTTTCAGCCAGGATGGTACCGCCCGGTTCACGGGTAAACACCATATCGCGGATACCCAGCTGTTCGAGTGTCTCAACGACCAGATTGCGTGCGGTCGTTTTCCCCGCCCCTTCCAGGCCTTCGATGACGATATAGTTACTGCGCATTTTTTTCCTTAAGTACTTTTAAATAGTCCTGAACCGAACGGTTATGGCTGGCCAGATTGGTATTGAACGTATGGCCGCCTTTTCCGTCGGCAACAAAATAGAGGTACGGCGTTTTAGCCGGATGGGCTGCCGCATTGAGAGACGCTTCACCAGGGACCGCTATGGGTCCAGGCGGCATACCGCTAATCACATAGGTGTTATAGGCGGTCGGCGTCTCCAGATCTTTACGCGACAGTTTACCATTATAGCGCTCTCCCATGCCGTAAATTACGGTAGGGTCGGTCTGCAAACGCATGCCAATGCGTAGACGGTTGATAAAGACCGACGCCACGCGATCGCGCTCGGCAGGAACCGCGGTCTCTTTCTCAACGATAGAGGCCATGGTCAGTAACTGGTTTTGATCTTTATAGGGTAGATTATCCGCCCGCCCTTCCCAGGCTTTCGCTACCGCAGCGACCATTTTCTGGTGCGCGCGTTTAAGAATGGCGATATCGCTGGTATTGGCGGTGTACATCCAGGTATCCGGCCATAACCAACCTTCAACCCAATCGGCGTGCTCAAGACCCAGCGCTTTGGCGACCGTTTCGTAACTGTCGTCTTCTAAAGTGTGCTTCACATACGGCGCATCGCGCAGCTGACGCAAATAGTCGCTAACGCGCATCCCTTCAACAAACCGTAGCGGGAACTGCGCTTCTTTACCGCTCGCTAAAAGCTGCAGCATCTCGCGCACCGTCATTTGCGGTGTGAAGCGATAGGTACCCGCTTTGAAATGAGAAAGTTCAGGTTCGACGCGCAGCAGCCACTGGAATACGCGTGGACGATTAATGATTTTATCGCCATACAGCTGCTGGCCAAGCACCACTCGCCCGGTTCCTGGCTCAAGGGTGAAGATGGTCTCTTCTTTAATAAGCAACTTACTATCTGCCAGTTGGCGGACTTTCCACATACCTGCCGCTGCGGCAATACCGAACACCACGACTAACAGCAGGACAAAACGTAACATTTTCTTCATGACTAACCAGGCAGCTCACACAATGGGGCTAAAAAATGGTAAAGATCGCGTTCAGACCAACAGACGTCATCCCAACGACAAACCGGTACCAGCGGCATAAGCGCATTGCAAATCAGCACTTCATCGGCATCGCGCAGTACATCAGGGCGCATGGATACTTCGACAACATCAAAAGAAGAACGTGCCAACATAACCATACAGTGCTGGCGCATAATGCCATTAACGCCCGCCTGATCCAGGCGCGGCGTGAACACCTGGCTTCCTTTACGCCAGAACACATTCGCGGCACAGCATTCCGTAAGCCACCCGTCGCTGTCAAGAACCAGCGCCTCATCGGCGTCCGTCTGCTCAAGATGAGAACGAATTAAGACTTGTTCGAGGCGATTAAGATGTTTGAGCCCCGCCAGCGAAGGATTGCGCCCCAGGCGGATCGGGCTTAACGCCAGGGTTATTCCCTCTTCTCGCCAACGCGCATAATGCGCGGGGAAAGACGACACACTCATCATGCGGGTAGGTTGAATGCATCCGCTCGCGCTATATCCCCGACCTCCTGAACCACGCGTTATGACCACTTTGAGTACGCCTTCTCGATGTGGCTTTGCCAGTTCTTGCATTTCTGCGGCCAACGTTTCCCATTCAGAAAAAGGTATCAAGAGTTTTTCGCAAGTATCTTGCAAGCGGCCCAAATGGGCATTGAAGAAGGCTATCTGGCCGTCGATGATTCGCGAGGTGGTAAAACACCCATCACCGAATTGAATTGCACGGTCGTTTGCTGCCAGCACATCCTGCTCGACACCATTTATCAAGAACATAGGGGGCTCCTCTCACCGGTGGCACAGTGTCTCAGGATAAAAAGCAGAGAACAAGCGGAGAAAACCGAATAAAAAAAGACCCGCCAGGCGGGTCTTTTCGTCAACGCTTAAACCAGCATTAGCGGTTGATCATACTTTTTTGAAGATAATCGAACCGTTAGTACCGCCAAAGCCGAAGGAGTTACACAGGGTGTATTCCATACCGGAAACCTGACGCGCTTCATGAGGAACGAAGTCGAGGTCGCAACCTTCATCTGGGTTATCCAGGTTGATGGTCGGCGGAACCGCCTGATCGCGCAGCGCCAGAATAGAGTAGATAGACTCTACTGCGCCAGCCGCGCCTAACAGGTGGCCGGTCATTGATTTGGTGGAGCTCACCATCACGCGGCTTGCCGCATCGCCAAACACGGATTTCACCGCCTGGGCTTCTGCTTTATCACCAGCTGGCGTCGAAGTACCGTGGGCGTTGACATAGCCAATCTGGCCCGGTTCAATCGCCGCGTCGCGAATGGCGTTAACCATCGCCAGCGCAGCGCCAGCGCCATCTTCCGGTGGAGACGTCATATGGTACGCATCGCTGCTCATACCAAAACCAACGATCTCTGCGTAGATTTTCGCGCCGCGTTTTTTCGCATGCTCGTACTCTTCCAGCACGACCATACCAGCACCGTCGCCCAGCACGAAGCCATCACGCTCTTTATCCCACGGACGGCTTGCCGCCTGCGGGTTGTCATTGCGGGTGGACAGCGCGCGCGCAGCGCCAAAGCCGCCTACGCCCAGCGGCGTACTCGCCTTCTCTGCACCACCGGCAACCATCGCGTCGGCATCGCCATAGGCGATAATACGTGCCGCGTGGCCGATATTGTGTACGCCTGAAGTACACGCGGTCGCGATGGAGATACTCGGTCCACGCAGACCAAACATGATGGTCAGATGACCGGCCACCATGTTAACAATTGTGGACGGAACGAAGAACGGGCTGATCTTCCGCGGTCCGCCGTTTACCAGCGAACTATGGTTTTCTTCGATCAGGCCGAGGCCCCCGATACCGGAACCGATAGCGGCGCCGATGCGGGTTGCGTTTTCTTCCGTCACTTCAAGGCCAGAATCCTGCATGGCCTGAACGCCAGCGACAATTCCATATTGAATGAAGGCATCCATCTTGCGCTGTTCTTTGCGCGAGATGATATCATCACAGTTAAAATCCTTTACTAAGCCAGCAAATTTCGTTGCATAGGCGCTAGTATCGAAATGGTCGATCAGGCTGATGCCACTCTGACCGGCAAGGAGAGCTTTCCAGGTAGACTCTACGGTATTGCCGACAGGAGACAACATGCCCAGTCCGGTCACAACTACACGACGCTTAGACACGGTTGTCCTCCAGGGAGGGAAAATAGATTCTTGTGGGACAAAAAAAGATAAAACTCAGGCGGTCGAATGACCGCCTGGAGATGTTCACTTACGCCTGGTGA
Source organism: Klebsiella sp. JN_Kp122 (assembly GCF_040062085.1). Lineage (NCBI taxonomy): Bacteria > Pseudomonadati > Pseudomonadota > Gammaproteobacteria > Enterobacterales > Enterobacteriaceae > Klebsiella > Klebsiella sp. JN_Kp122. The sequence goes on along the minus strand of NZ_JBEAHW010000016.1, from coordinate 37,567 downwards.
CCGTTGATGTAATCAATGGCAGCCTGAACGGTGGTGATTTTCTCAGCTTCTTCGTCCGGAATCTCAGTATCAAACTCTTCTTCCAGAGCCATTACCAGCTCAACGGTGTCAAGAGAATCAGCGCCCAGGTCTTCAACGAAGGAAGCATTGTTGGTAACTTCTTCCTGCTTAACGCCCAGCTGTTCGCCGATAATTTTCTTAACGCGTTCTTCGATAGTGCTCATACTCTTAAATTTCCTATCAAAACTCGCTTTCGCGATGGTTTTCGTAGTGTATAAAATGTTGAAAAATTTGCAACTAAATCCCGGCAGGTCTTACCACGATTTTACGCTATTTTGCGGCTGTTTGCCCTAATAACGCAAATGATTTCGCACAAAACTGTACCCGCAAGCGTGCAGACTGCGCGCTTCCTGAACATTTTGCGCAAATCTCGGTCAGACCATATACATCCCGCCATTGACGTGCAGGGTTTCACCAGTGATGTAACCCGCTTCGTCAGAGGCTAAGAATGCAACCGCGCTGGCGATTTCATTTGGGGAGCCAAGGCGCCCCGCAGGAACTGCAGCCAGCGTACCCGCACGCTGCTCATCGGTCAGCGCACGCGTCATGTCCGTTTCAATAAAGCCCGGAGCAACAACGTTTACAGTAATACCGCGAGACGCAACTTCACGTGCCAGTGACTTACTGAAACCAATCAGACCCGCTTTCGCCGCAGCGTAGTTAGCCTGACCAGCATTTCCCATGGTACCAACCACAGAACCGATAGTGATAATACGCCCATGACGCTTTTTCATCATAGCGCGCATTACCGCTTTTGACAGACGGAATACAGATGACAGGTTGGTTTCGATAATATCGTTCCACTCATCATCTTTCATTCGCATTAACAGGTTATCACGAGTAATTCCGGCATTATTGACCAGGATATCAACTTCGCCAAACTCTGCGCGAACATTTTCCAGAACAGATTCAATAGATGCCGGGTCGGTCACATTCAACATCAGACCTTTACCGTTGGCACCTAAATAGTCGCTGATTGCCTGCGCACCGCTTTCGCTGGTGGCAGTACCGATAACTTTCGCACCGCGCGCGGCGAGGGTTTCAGCGATTGCGCGGCCGATACCGCGGCTCGCACCGGTAACCAGCGCGATTTTTCCTTCAAAACTCATGGTATTCCTCTTTTATTGCTCAAGCGCCGCAGACATCGCAGCCGGCTCGTTGAGCGCAGAAGCAGTCAGGGTGTCAACAATACGTTTGGTCAGGCCGGTGAGGACTTTACCCGGGCCCATTTCATACAGGTGCTCGACGCCCTGAGATGCCATAAACTCAACGGTCTTAGTCCACTGAACCGGGCTGTACAGTTGGCGAATCAGCGCGTCGCGGATAGCATCAGGCGCGGTTTCACACTTCACGTCGACGTTGTTCACAACCGGAACGGTCGGCGCATTAAAAGTGATTTTCTGCAGCTCTACCGCCAGTTTTTCAGCGGCAGGTTTCATCAGCGCGCAGTGAGACGGTACGCTGACCGGCAACGGCAGCGCACGTTTGGCGCCTGCGGCTTTACATGCAGCGCCTGCACGCTCAACGGCTTCTTTGTGCCCGGCGATAACCACCTGACCCGGTGAATTGTAGTTCACTGGCGAAACCACCTGCCCTTGTGCAGATTCTTCACAGGCTTTAGCGATGGACGCGTCGTCGAGGCCAATAATTGCAGACATCGCGCCGGTACCTTCTGGTACCGCTTCCTGCATGAATTTGCCACGCAGTTCAACCAGACGAACGGCATCAGCGAAATTAATCACGCCCGCGCAGACCAGCGCAGAGTATTCGCCAAGGCTATGACCGGCTAACAGCGCCGGCGCTTTACCGCCCTGCTGCTGCCATACGCGATATAACGCGACGGAAGCGGTCAGCAGCGCCGGCTGCGTTTGCCAGGTTTTGTTCAATTCTTCTGCCGGGCCCTGTTGGGCAAGCGCCCACAGATCGTAACCCAACGCTGCGGAAGCTTCGCCGAAAGTCTCTTCAATAACTGGCCAGGTCGCGGCCATATCTGCCAGCATACCGACAGCCTGAGAGCCCTGTCCCGGGAACACAAAAGCAAATTGCGTCATGTTTAAATCCTTATACTAAAAACGAACCAGCGCGGAACCCCAGGTGAAACCACCACCGAAGGCTTCCAGCAGAATCAACTGGCCGCGTTGAATACGGCCATCGCGAACGGCTTCATCGAGCGCGCAAGGGACCGAGGCGGCAGAAGTGTTACCGTGACGATCGAGCGTGACCACCACATTATCCATCGACATTCCCAGCTTTTTCGCCGTCGCGCTGATGATCCGCAGGTTAGCCTGGTGCGGCACCAGCCAATCCAGCGCCGAGCGCTCAAGATTATTGGCCGCCAGCGTCTCGTCAACGATATGCGCCAGTTCGGTGACCGCAACTTTAAACACTTCGTTGCCGGCCATCGTCAGATAAATCGGATTTTCCGGCTCTACGCGATCGGCGTTCGGCAGCGTTAACAGCTCACCGTAGCGGCCATCGGCATGCAGATGCGTGGAAATAATGCCTGGCTCTTCAGAAGCGCCAAGCACCACTGCGCCCGCGCCGTCGCCGAAGATAATGATCGTGCCGCGATCGGTTGGATCGCAGGTGCGCGCCAGCACGTCGGCGCCAATCACCAGCGCGTAATCTACGGCGCCGTTTTTCACATACTGGTCGGCGATGCTCAACGCGTAGGTGAAGCCCGCGCAGGCAGCTGCGACGTCAAACGCCGGACAGCCTTTGACACCCAGCATAGATTGAATCTGGCACGCAGAGCTCGGGAAGGCATGAGTACCCGAGGTGGTCGCAACAACGATCAGACCAATTTGTTCCGGGTTGACATTCGCCATTTCCAGCGCTTTCTTTGCGGCTTCGAAGCCCATCGTAGCAACTGTCTCGTTCGCTGCGGCAATACGGCGTTCACGAATACCTGTACGTGTGACAATCCACTCGTCAGTCGTTTCAACCATTTTTTCCAGGTCGGCGTTAGTACGCACTTGCTCAGGCAGGTAGCTGCCGGTGCCAATAATCTTTGTATACATGTACGCTCAGTCACTCTTGGGTAATATACCCGCGTTGTTCAAACCGCAGGGCGTCAGTCGTATCCGTTGGTCCCGGTGTGCTGTCGGGCATTCCCGTTACCGCTGCTGCTCCCTGGCAGTTCAAAGCCTGCTGGGTATAACGATTCCAGGCGAGCGGCGATCCGCTGTGGAACCTGCCGCTGCACCGCCTGCACTGCCTGCTCTATTGCGACGCAAAATGCGCGCTGGTTGGCAGCGCCATGACTTTTGATCACAGAACCGCGCAATCCTAACAGACAGGCGCCATTATACTGGTCGGGGTTGAGGTGACTGAATCGCCTGCTCAGGCTTTTTTGTAACCAACGCTTTAATAAAATCAGCCACCACGACCGTTTTTTTCCCTCTCCCTGTGATTTCAGCAGCGAAAGGAACATCCTGACAACACCTTCCATCGTCTTTAATGTGACGTTGCCTGTGAATCCGTCACAAACCAGAACATCCGTTTTCCCCGTCAACAGTTCGTTAGCTTCAAGGTAACCAATATAGTTGAAGGACGGCAGTTTTTTGAGCATTGCCGACGCATCGCGAATGCTGGTGAGACCTTTCATCTCTTCTTCACCGATATTCAACAACGCAATGCGTGGGTTTTTAATCCCCACCACTTCTTCAGCTAACACTGCGCCCATTACGGCGAACTGCACCAGCATTGTACTGTCGCAATCGACGTTAGCGCCTAAATCCAGCACTACCGTTTTGCCCTTTTGCTGATGCGGCAGAACCGTCACCAGCGCCGGGCGCTCAATCCCCTCAATGGGCTTAAGCAATAATTTCGCCAGCCCCATCAGCGCGCCGGTATTTCCCGCGCTAACGCAGGCTTCGGCTCGCCCTTCTTTCACCAGCTCCAGCGCCAGGCGCATCGAGCTTCCGCGGCTACTGCGGATAGCCTGCGCGGGTCGCGCATCACTGGCAATAACTGACTGTGCAGGGATAATCTGCAGTCGCGAACGTTGTTCGAAATCAGCTTTGGCAAGTAATGGCGTGATGGCGTCGGGGTCGCCGACTAAAAGAAGTGTGAGTTGCGAATTAGAGTTCAGTGCCTGCAGTGCTGCAGGCACTGTCACGGATGGGCCAAAATCGCCCCCCATGACATCTAACGCCAGGGTTAGACGTGTCAAGGTATCGTCGCTGCCCGGTTCGGTTATTCCCCAGTTACCTGGGGAGATCCTCACTAAGCTTCACCACGCTTTTACTCTTGTCTTTCACGTTACAAGGACGTTGACTACGTTTTCTTGCAACGTGAAATCCACGGAGTAAGGCGTGATTACTTAGCGATTACCTTGCGACCGCGGTAGAAACCGTCGGCAGTGATGTGGTGACGCAGGTGTTTCTCACCAGAAGTTTTGTCTACAGACAGGCTGGTGACTGCGGTCAGAGCGTCATGGGAACGACGCATGCCACGTTTGGAACGGGTTGGTTTATTCTGTTGTACGGCCATGGACCTTACTCCTCAATTACTTATGCTTTAAGCTGGCTAATACGGCAAATGGGTTTGGTTTTTGTGCCTCTTCAGGCAGTTCGCCAAAGACCATGTCCGCGTCGGACACTTCACAGTGTTCAGAATCATGCACCGGAACTACCGGCAAGGAAAGAATGATTTCATCCTCAACCATCGCCTGCAGATCGATTTCACCGAATTCGTTAACCTCAATCGGCTCATACGCTTCCGGTAGTGCTTCTGCCTGTTCGTCATTTCTGACAGGGCTGAAACAATACGTTGTGTGAACATGATGAGGGAACGGTTTCCCGCAACGCTGACATTCGAGGGTTACCGACACCTTCGCATCACCGGTAATAACGGCGAGACGCTGGTTATCGATAGCGAACGACATACTGCATTCCACATCACTGTCCACGCTGACGACTGAATCGGCGACACGGCCAACCTGATCACGGGCGTAGATACCCTCGTAATCAAGGCGTTTTTGAGCCGTGCGAACCGGATCGAGAGTCAGGGGTAATTTTACCTTTTGCATAGGGCGCGCATATTAACTTTGTAATGTCATAGAGTCAAAGAAAAAGGCAGCCTCAGGTTGCCTTTTGCCATTTATTCGCACACATTGCGGCGCATAGTTTAAAATGATGCTCTGCGAAGCGCTATATGTGGATGAAAAAATATGTCTAATCTTCTCCTGGCCTCAACCTCGCCGTGGCGGCGGATGCTGCTGGAAAAACTCACGCTGCCGTTCGAATGCGCGGCGCCGGAGGTTGACGAAACGCCTCAGCCCGGCGAATCCGCCCGCCAGTTGGTTGTGCGTCTGGCGCAAGCCAAAGCCCAGGCGCTGGCATCCCGCTTCCCTCAGCACCTTATTATAGGTTCCGATCAGGTTTGCGTCTTAGACGGCGAAATCACCGGTAAACCGCACACTGAAGAAAACGCTCACCGTCAGCTACGCAAAGCCAGCGGCACGATTGTCACTTTTTATACCGGGCTTGCGCTCTACAATTCCGCCAACGGACACCTGCAAACGGAATGCGAACCCTTCGATGTCCATTTTCGTCATTTAAACGATCAGGAGATCGAGGCCTATATCCGTAAAGAGAACCCTCTGCAGTGTGCCGGCAGTTTTAAAAGCGAAGGCTTAGGCATCACGCTATTTGAGCGACTGGAAGGACGCGATCCTAATTCGCTGGTTGGATTACCGCTGATAGCGCTATGCCAGATGTTGCGCCGGGAAGGCTTTAACCCGCTGCTTAGCTAGCCATAAAAGAAAGCGGCGGAGTATGAATCCGCCGCTGTGCTTATTTGCTATTGCGCAAAACCTGCAAGCAGTGTTTCAGTTGGTTATCCAACGGCGCTTCAATACGCATCACTTCACCGGTGCCTGGATGAGTGAACTTCAGCGCTGCCGCATGCAAAAACAGACGGTTTAAACCTGTCCCTGAAAGCTGCTTGTCAAACTCGCGATCGCCATAACGATCGTCAAAAGCAATAGGATGTCCCGCATACTGCGTGTGAACGCGAATCTGATGCGTACGCCCGGTAACCGGGCTACAGCGTACCAACGTGGCAAACGCGTAACGCTCTTCCACTTTAAAGCGCGTTTCGGAAGGCTTACCTTCCTGGCTCACGCGCACGATGCGCTCGCCGCTCTGCAGAATATTTTTCAGCAGCGGCGCTTGTACCACCTTCGTGTGCGACTGCCACTGACCGCGGACCAGCGCCAGATAATCCTTCTGCATCCCTTTCTCACGCAGTTGCTCATGAAGCGAGCGAAGCGCCGAACGTTTTTTCGCTACCAGCAGAACGCCTGAGGTATCACGATCGAGACGGTGGACCAGTTCCAGGAAACGGGCCTCAGGGCGTAGCGCCCGCAGCCCTTCAATCACGCCGAAGCTCAGACCGCTACCACCGTGCACCGCGGTACCGGAAGGTTTATTCAGCACCAGGATATGATCGTCTTCATAGAGGATAACATCCGACAGCGCCGCCACTTTTTGCAGATGCGGCGAAACGGCCTCTTCTTCGCGCTCGGCGACCCTCACCGGCGGGATACGCACTTCATCGCCATCTTCCAGTTTATATTCCGGCTTGACGCGTTTTTTGTTCACCCGCACCTCGCCTTTACGCAGGATGCGATAAATCATGCTCTTCGGTACGCCTTTAAGTTGCGTACGCAAAAAGTTGTCGATACGTTGCCCCGCTTCATCGGCGGAAATGGCAACCATTTTTACGGTTGGAGTCTCAGTTTTCATGGTCGGCGATTCTAAATAGCCGAGGGCATTAGCGCCACTCATTTTTATATGCTTATATTTATCAGTATCCGGTTTTCATCGCATGCTTCATCGGCGTTTTGTTTGTTATTAGAACAATCTGTAGACGCTGGTGAAAAAACTGTGAGTAACCCGGTGATAAAAGGTAAAAGTGAACTTGCTATAACAAGGTTAGCAATGGAATAATGAAGCCGTTTTCCGTGTTGACACTTGTTAGAACAAGAAATTAGCGGAATGACCAATTTTGTCTGACCGATCATCCACGCAGCAATGGCGTAAGACGTATTGATCTTTCAGACAGTTAGCGGGCTGCGGGTTGCAGTCCTTACCGGCACAGGCTCTATAAGATTTTTGCGTGGCAGGACGGCGTCGACTCCGGAACCACCGGGAGTTCATCTGAATCCTCCGATTGAGGTGAACAGGTTAAGCCATTACTCCTGCGACGTGAGAGACGATGAGAATATACGCAACATCGTTTGAGGTGCGTCAAGGCTGCAAAAGAGAGAATCTTCAGTCGGTTGTACAAGCAATCGATTGAGGTGAACAAGCGCGGCCAACGCGAAATCACTTAAAGGATGAAGTGTATAAATGGAATATTCTCTGGTGATACATCCCAGGCTGTTCCCCTGAATAATTGCGCTGTGTTTCCGTTTGAAACACAGGCGACCGACACTCTGCGCCTCTTAAGCGCGCGACAACCGTGAGGTTGGCGACGTGAACCAGACTCGAGGCCATCGGTTTTCACCCGGTAAGGCGTTACTCTGCCCGTAGCTTAGTCGTCAATGTAAGAATAATGAGTAAGTTACGATGAAAAGAATGTTAATCAACGCAACTCAGCAGGAAGAGTTGCGCGTCGCTCTTGTTGATGGGCAGCGCCTGTACGACCTGGATATCGAAAGCCCCGGGCACGAGCAGAAAAAAGCGAACATCTACAAAGGCAAAATCACGCGTATTGAACCTAGCCTTGAAGCCGCGTTTGTCGATTACGGCGCTGAGCGTCATGGTTTCCTCCCCCTCAAAGAAATTGCCCGCGAATACTTCCCAGCCAATTACAGCGCTCATGGCCGCCCTAACATTAAGGACGTTCTGCGCGAAGGTCAGGAAGTCATTGTTCAGATTGATAAAGAAGAGCGCGGTAATAAAGGCGCCGCGCTGACCACCTTTATCAGCCTGGCAGGCAGCTACCTGGTACTGATGCCGAACAACCCTCGCGCCGGCGGCATTTCGCGCCGTATCGAAGGTGACGATCGTACCGAGCTGAAAGAAGCGCTGGCGAGCCTTCAGCTGCCGGACGGCATGGGTCTTATCGTGCGTACCGCGGGCGTTGGCAAATCCGCTGAAGCGCTGCAGTGGGATCTGAGCTTCCGCCTGAAGCACTGGGAAGCGATTCAGAAAGCCGCTGAGAGCCGCCCTGCTCCGTTCCTGATCCACCAGGAAAGTAACGTTATCGTGCGTGCCTTCCGCGACTATCTGCGCCAGGACATCGGCGAAATCCTGATCGATAATCCGAAAGTGCTTGAGCTGGCGCGCCAGCATATCGCCGCCCTCGGTCGTCCGGATTTCAGCAGCAAAATCAAACTGTACACCGGTGAAATCCCGCTGTTCAGCCATTACCAAATTGAATCCCAGATTGAATCCGCGTTCCAGCGTGAAGTGCGTCTGCCGTCCGGTGGTTCTATCGTTATCGATAGCACCGAAGCGCTGACCGCTATCGACATCAACTCCGCTCGCGCGACCCGCGGCGGCGATATCGAAGAAACGGCGTTCAACACTAACCTCGAAGCGGCTGACGAAATCGCACGCCAGTTGCGTCTGCGCGACCTTGGCGGCCTGATCGTTATCGACTTCATCGATATGACCCCGGTTCGCCACCAGCGTGCGGTTGAAAACCGCCTGCGTGAAGCCGTCCGCCAGGACCGCGCGCGTATCCAGATCAGCCATATCTCGCGCTTCGGCCTGCTGGAGATGTCCCGCCAGCGTCTGAGCCCGTCGCTGGGCGAATCCAGCCACCACGTGTGCCCACGCTGTAGCGGCACCGGTACCGTGCGTGACAACGAATCGCTGTCGCTCTCTATCCTGCGCCTGATTGAAGAAGAAGCGCTGAAAGAGAACACCAAAGAAGTCCACGCGATCGTTCCGGTACCTATCGCTTCTTACCTGCTTAACGAAAAACGTGCCGCAGTCAGCGCGATTGAAACCCGCCAGAGCGACATTCGCGTCATCATCGTCCCTAACGATGAGATGCAAACCCCGCACTACTCCGTACTGCGCGTGCGTAAAGGCGAAGAAACCTCCACGCTGAGCTATTTGCTGCCGAAACTGCACGAAGAAGAGATGGCGATGCCGTCTGACGAAGAACCGGCTGAACGCAAACGCCGCGAAGAGCCAGCGCTGGCTGCTTTCGTGATGCCGGATGCGCCGCCTGCGCCGGTACAGGAAGAAACCGCAGCCGCGCCGACCGCAGCGAAAGCCGCCGCTGCTCCGGCAGCGAAGGTAGCAACGCCTGCCCAGCCTGGTCTGCTGTCCCGCTTCTTCGGCGCGTTGAAAAACATCTTCTCCGGCGCAGAAGAAGCTAAACCGGCTGAAGTCAAAGCCGAGCAAAAAACTGAAGAGAAACCTGAGCGTCAGCAAGAGCGCCGTAAACCGCGTTCTAATAATCGCCGCGACCGTAACGACCGTCGTGATAACCGCGATAATCGTGACAACCGTGATAATCGTGATAATCGCGGAGAAAACACAGAAGGTCGCGAACCTCGTGAATCACGCGAGGAGAACCGCCGTAATCGTCGTGACAAACAATCACAGAACGCTGAACTGCGCGAATCTCGCCAAAACGCGGGCGATGAGTCTGATAAAGGCAAATCACGCGATGAGCAACAGCAACCGCGCCGTGAACGCAACCGCCGTCGTAATGATGACAAGCGTCAGGCACAGCAGGAAGCGAAAACTCAGACCCGCGAAGAACCGGTAGTACAGCAGGAAACCGAGCAGGAAGAGCGCGTTCAGAGCATGCCGCGTCGTAAGCCGCGTCAGCTGGCGCAGAAAGTCCGCTTTGAATCCGCAGAAACCGAGCAGGTTGTCGAAGCCGTTGCTGAGCAGCAGGCGGAATCCACTACGCCGCGTACGGAACTGGCAAAAGTCGATCTGCCGGCCGTCGTTGAAACTGCCGCTGAGCAGGATGAAAACGGCGACGCTCGTGAATCTAACGGTATGCCGCGTCGCTCTCGTCGTTCTCCGCGCCACCTGCGCGTAAGCGGCCAACGTCGCCGTCGTTACCGCGATGAGCGTTATCCGACCCAGTCGCCGATGCCGCTGGCCATCGCCTGCGCGTCGCCTGAGCTGGCGTCAGGTAAAGCGTGGATCCGCTATCCGATTGCCCGTACGCATGATCAGCAGCAGGAAGAGTTACCGGTACAGGAAACCGCCAACGTTGAGCCTATCATTACACCAGTCGTCGCGGAGACTATCGCTCCGGTTGTCGTTGCGGAAACCGTCGCAGCTGAAACTGTCGCACCGGCAGTGGCCAGCGAACCGACCGCAGAAGCAACCGTCGTTGAAGCCCCGGTCGTCGAAGAAACGGCGGTGGTTGAAGAGACCGCAGTTGTTGCAGAAAACGTTGTGCCGCAGGCAGAAGTCAGTGAGCCAGCAGAGCCGGTAGTCGAAGAAACTGAGACCGCACCTGCTCCAGCTACTGAAGAAACCGTCACTGCGCAGCCAACGATTGCCGAAGAAGAAACCGCTGTTGTCGAAGAAACGACCGTTGCCGCCGTTGAAGAAGCCGCACCGGTTGTTGAACCGACGCCGGTCGTCAGCGCCGCGCCAGTGGTGAAAGCACAACCGGTAACCGCCGCGACTCGCCACGCGACCGCGCCAATGACCCGCGCGCCGGCTCCGGAATACGTGCCGGAAGCGCCGCGCCAAAGCGATTGGGTTCGCCCACCGTTTGCCTTTGAGGGTAAAGGGTCCGCAGGCGGCCATAGCGCCACTCACCAGGCCGCGGCGGAAGCAACCCGTCCGCAACCTGTAGAGTAACGGTGCACGACTAAAAAACCGGCCAACTGGCCGGTTTTTTTATTTCTTCTCGTCCGGGCGCTGCATCCCCGCCACCTGTGGCATCACTTCGCGCATCAAATCGAGAAACTTGCGTAGCCGCGTCGGATAATAGCGCGCCCAGGGATAAACCAGATGCACCGGTAGCGGCGAAGCCCGCCACTGCGCAAACGGCTCAATCAACCTGCCTGCCGCAATATCCTCCTCCACCGCCCAACTGGAAACAATTGCCGCCCCCAACCCCGCCAGGGCGGTGTTACGCGCAACGTAGACGCTATCGGTACTCAGACAAGGGACAATCGGGAAACTCATCAACTGCCCGTCCACCTGATGCTGTAGCGTGACTTCATGCTGATAAAAGGTGCTGATAGCGACCCAGGGCAGCGCGGAGAGCGCCTGCGGTTCGCTGAGTTCCGGATGACGCGCCAATAGCTCAGGCGCAACCACCAGGCTGCGGGGAACCACAGCCAACAGTACCGATACCGTTGATGGATCGACTTCCGCGCCAACGCGGATCGCGCAATCAATATTATCGCTAAGAAAGTCGACGGTTTTATCATTCAGCATCCACTCAACGGAGAGCTCAGGATATCGCTGCAGAAAACTCACCAGCGGACCCAGCAACTGCTGTTGGCCAAAAGCGTGCGGCGCCCGCACCCGCAGCACGCCAACCGGCCGGTCCTCCTCGATGCGCAAATCATCTTCCAGCGCCAGCCAGCTGTCCACCAGTCGCCGCGCATGTTGATAACAGCGCTCGCCGTCATCGGTTAGTTTCATCGCATGGGTCGTGCGCAGAATAAGCCTTGCGCCGAGTAACGTCTCCAGCGACTGCAAACGTCGGCTGACCGTCGCCTGAGTCGTACTCATCTGCAGAGCCGCCGCCGAGAGCGAACCCGCTTCGACGATGCGAATAAAGGTTCGCATCAGCTCAATCCGATCTATACGCTCTTGTTTCTTCATTTATATTTTGCCTATACGTGCTACGTATAACCGTTTTACCACTACCCTATCTTCCGCGCCAGTCTGCTTCAGGGAACAATAGCGCCAACGCATTTACGAGGGCACTACCATGACACCGCTTCCTTTATCCCCCCGCCAGGCCGGCTGGGTTATTTTTATTCTCGCGCTCGGCGCTGGCTTCAGCGTCGCATCCATCTACTACGCCCAGCCGCTGCTGCCGTTAATCGGCGCCAACCTGCATCTCAGCGTTGAGGGAATGGGGCTGGTGCCCACGTTGACACAGGCTGGCTATGCATTGGGAATATTATTTCTGCTGCCGCTCGGCGATCGCCACGATCGCCGAACGCTTATCCTGCTGAAAAGCGCCGTGCTGGCGGTACTGTTGCTACTCTGCAGCCTGACCGGTCAGCTTACCTCGCTACTGGTCGTCAGCCTGCTGATTGGCATGGCGGCGACCATGGCGCAGGATATTGTCCCGGCGGCGGCTATTCTGGCGCCGGCGGGCAAACAGGGGAAGATGGTCGGTACGGTGATGACCGGCCTGCTACTGGGGATCCTGCTTTCACGTACCGTCAGCGGGCTGGTCGGCGCGCTATTTGGCTGGCGGGTCATGTACCAGGCAGCGGCAGTCAGTATCGCCTTCATCGGCCTGTTAATGTGGCGTGTTGTGCCGCGTTTTGAGATCCACTCTACCCTCAGTTATCCGCAGTTGCTGAAGTCAATGGCCCATTTGTGGCAGCGCTATCCCGCGCTGCGCCGCGCGGCATTCGCCCAGGGCTTTTTATCTATCGCCTTTAGCGCGTTCTGGTCGACGCTGGCGGTCATGCTCGCCGAACATTACCAGATGGGTAGCGCGGTCGCCGGCGGCTTCGGTATCGCTGGCGCAGCAGGCGCCCTGGCGGCACCGCTGGCAGGCGGTTTGGCGGATAAAGTTGGCGCAGGGAGAGTCACCCAGCTCGGCACGGCGTTAGTCACCGTCTCCTTTGCCCTGATGTTGCTACTGCCCGCGCTGCCGGTACACGGCCAACTGGCGCTGATTGCGTTATCGGCTATCGGTTTTGACCTTGGTCTGCAGTCGAGCCTGGTGGCGCATCAAAACCTGGTTTACAGCCTGGAGCCCCAGGCCCGCGGCAGGCTTAACGCCTTGCTATTTACCGTGGTCTTCATCGGAATGGCTCTGGGATCGGTGCTGGGAAGTAAACTGTACGTGCTGGCTGGCTGGAACGGTGTGGTGATTCTGGCGGTGAGTAGCGGCGCGATTGCTCTGATTATCCGCCTGCTGGAAAATGCCCGTCTACAGGCCGCAGAACGCGCCGTGAGATAAAAAAACCCGCTCCGCATGGCGGAACGGGTTAATCAGGCCCGACGTTACGGTGAATTTAAATCGTGCGGCGGGCAAACTCTTTCAGGCGAAAGCCGAGCAGCAGCAATGTCGCGAAATAGGCGACTACGCCAGCCACCACCACCACCATCAGACGCATCAGGCGGAACGGCATCGTCCCCTGCGACCATTCCGGCATCAGATACATCACGCCGACGAGCGCTGCGGCCATGACCAGCACCGCGATGACCAGACGCAGCAGGAAGACGAACCAGCCCGGCTGCGGCGTGAAGATTTTCTGCTTACGCAGTTGCCAGTAAAGCAGCGCGGCGTTCAGACAGGCAGCCAGACCAATAGACAGCGACAAGCCGGCATGCTTCAACGGGCCAATAAACGCCAGGTTCATCACCTGGGTCATTATCAGAGTAACAATGGCGATTTTAACCGGCGTCTTGATATCCTGGCGCGAGTAAAAGCCCGGCGCCAGTACCTTCACGACGATAAGCCCCATCAGTCCAACCGAATAAGCCACCAGAGCGCGTTGCGTCATCGCCGCATCGAAAGCGTTAAACTTACCGTACTGGAATAGCGATACCGTCAGCGGTTTGGCGAGAATGCCTAAGGCAACCGCGCTTGGCAAGGCCAGCAGGAAGCACAGACGCAGCCCCCAATCCATCAGTCGGCAGTACTCATCGTGATTGCCGCTGGCGAAACTTTTTGATAACGATGGCAACAGGATGGTGCCCAGCGCCACGCCCAGCACGCCGGAGGGGAACTCCATCAGACGGTCGGCATAATACATCCAGGAGACCGAACCTGAAACCAGGAAGGAGGCAAAAATGGTATTGATAATCAGCGAGATCTGGCTGACAGAGACGCCGAGGATCGCCGGCCCCATCTGCTTAACCACGCGAATCGCCCCGGCATCTTTCAGGTTAACCCGCGGCAGAACCAGCATACCTATTTTTTTCAGATGCGGCAGTTGATACGCCAGTTGCAGGATACCGCCAACCGTGACCGCCCAGGCCATCGCCAGCATTGGCGGATGAAAATAAGGCGCGGCAAACAGGGCAAAACCAATCATGCTGACGTTAAGGAAGGTCGGCGCGAACGCGGGAACCGAGAAGCGGTTCCAGGTGTTAAGGATCGCCCCCACTAGCGACGCCAGCGAGATCAATAAAATGTAGGGGAAGGTGATGCGCAGCAGCTGGGTGGTTAAGGCAAATTTATCCGGCGTATCGGCAAAGCCCGGAGCGGTGACGGTAATCACCCATGGCGCCGCCAGCATCCCTGCCACCGTGACCAGCGCCAGAACCAGCGTCAACAGCCCGGAAACATAGGAGACGAACACCCGCGTCGCGTCTTCGCCCTGCTTGCTTTTATATTCAGCGAGAATCGGCACAAACGCCTGAGAAAAGGCGCCTTCGGCAAAAATACGCCGCAAGAGGTTTGGCAGTTTGAAGGCCACAAAAAAGGCGTCGGTCGCCATCCCGGCGCCAAAAATACGCGCGACGATAGCATCGCGGGCGAACCCCAGTACACGCGAGAACATGGTCATCGAGCTGACTGCCGCTAATGATTTTAATAGATTCATTACTGTCTTATTCCACAACCCATGGAGTAAAACGCCCGCAAAAGCGGGCGCTGGAAAGTGGCGATAGTCTACCGGGTTCGCAATGAATTACTACTGTCAGTTGTTACAACCAGTTATTCGCTCATCGCCTCGCGCCAGAGCTTTTCCACGATCCGCTGGGCTAAAAGCGCCTGCTCGCCGGCGGTTTCCGGAACCGTCTGATTTTGCACACATTCGATAAAGTGGCGAGCGCAGCCGTCGAATCCGCGCTGTTCAAGTGTCGTTTGCCAGCCGGGCGCCGGGCGCTGCAGGATACCGCTGCCCCTCTCTTCACGCCACTCGCGCATATCGCACACCTCATACAGTCCGCCATCGGTCACCGCCTGCACCCACTCACGCTGGCTTCCCGCGCGACGATGCATACTGGTGGTGATCTGCAGTTGCCCCGCGCTGAAGTGATGCTCGGCGTAGAGCATTTCCCCTTGAGAAGTGGTTTGCAGGACCCCGCCGTCCACCCGCGTTTTATCTCCCGCCAGCCACAGCGCGGTATCGACAACATGCAGATAATCATCCAGCAGGGTAAAGCGCAGCTCTTTGCCCACGCTATCGCTACGGTGCTTATCCATGCGCAATGACGCCGCGTCATTGAGATGCGCTTTCAATTCACGATACAACGGCGCAAAGCGGCGATTGAAGCCCACCATTAACGTTAAACGCCGACGTGCCGCCAGTTCAACCAATGATTCGGCTTCGCTGAGCTTGTCCGCCAGCGGCTTATCCACGCAAACATGAACGCCTGCATTCAGCAGATGATGAACCACTTCATAATGTGAAGCGGTTGAGGTATGGACAAATACCGCATCACATTGCGCCGCCAGCGCATCCAGAGACTCGGCATAGGGCAGACGCCAGGTTTCGCAGATGCGTAACGCTTTCTCTTTTCCTGGCGACCAGGCGGCCTGCAGCGTCCAGCCATCAGCGGCGCCCAGCACCGGCAGCCATGCCTTTTGCGCAATGCCGCCAAGTCCCACCACGCCAACACGTAATTTCGCCGTCACGGTTACTCTCCTAAATGAGCCAGTAGTGAATCAAGGCGTACTTTGAGCTCAGCGACTTCACTTTCCAGCGCCTCAACGCGCGCCTGCAAATCGTCATTCGGCGGCGACACCGCCTCGACCACGGTGATAAGCGAATCCATGTCATCACAAAACAGGTGCATATAGCGGCTTTCGCGTTTACCCGGTTCGCGCGGAAGGCGCGCGACGTAAGGACCGTCTTCACGACTGGCCAAATTGTCGAGCGTGCTTTCCACCTCGGCCATGTCGCGGAATTCATACATCCGCTGCGCGCGGCTACGCAGCTCGCCTGGCGTTTGCGCACCGCGCAGCAGCAGCGTCGTGACAATGGCGACTTCCGCCGCCGTTAATTTGAGATCGCCAAATTCCGAATTGCAGAAGCGCTGTTCATATTTGGTCACCCGGTTGCCAAAACCGCTTACCGTACGCAGGTAGTGGCGTTTGACCAGCTCATCCAGCAAATCCTGAACGTCGCTTTCCGCCAGCGACATTACCGGCTCACGGTTGGTTTTCTGGTTACAGGCGGTAACCACAGCATTCACTGATAGCGGATATTGTTCCGGCGTGGTCACCTGCTTCTCCAGCAGGCAACCAATGATGCGCGCTTCATGCGCGGTTAGCTGATATTTCATGTTTTCTCCTTAGCGCCCTGGTGTCCAGTCAGTGGCCGTTAACGCCGTCAATACGTGGTCTCGCCATTGCCCATCAATGAGGAGGTAGTCCTTTGCGTAACCCTCTTTTTCGAACCCGAGCCGGGCAAGCAGATCGCCGCTGCGTTTGTTATGCGGCATATAGTTGGCCATGATACGGTGAATATGCTGCGTACGTTGCATATAGCGAATCGCCGCGGTCAGCGCTTCAAACATCAGCCCCTGCCCTTGCCACTTTTCACCAATGGAATAGCCGAGATAACAGGCATGAAATGAACCACGCACCACATTTGAGAAATTCGCTACGCCAATAATCTCTTTCTCATCAGGATCGAGTAGCGCGAAATAAAAGGCCGAACCCTGTTTATGAAACTCCGTAATCATCGATAATCGCGCCTGCCAGCCGGAAGGATAACAGTGGCTTTCATCGCGCACCGGCTCCCAGGGTTTCAGGAACCCCTTGTTTTCCGCGTAATAATCGGCCAGACGCCAGGCGTCACGATCGTGAACCAGCCGCACCACCAGCCGGTCCGTCGTCAAACGCACCTTGGGTACGTTACTGCGATAGCCAAACATTCCTCACTCCTGTTCCCTGCCCCAAACTAATATCTTTCACTATACCTTCCCTGAGTGAAGGTGGGAAAACAGCAACATACCATTTTCTGCACCATCTCCATTTTTCGATGAATAGGCTCAATCGATCTTGCTTTTTGATAAAAAAATATTGTCGCCAGTATGCTGGGAAAATAACCGCCGCCCCCGCAGAATATCTAAGCTTATCTTTCTTTTTCCCTGGAGGGGAAATGTCCCGCGTATCGCAGGCAAGGAGCCTGGGTAAATATTTCCTGTTAGTCGATAACATGCTGGTTGTGCTCGGCTTTTTTGTCGTATTCCCACTGATATCGATCCGTTTTGTCGACCAAATGGGTTGGGCGGCGCTGATGGTCGGTATTGCCCTCGGTCTACGTCAGCTGGTGCAACAAGGATTAGGCATCTTCGGTGGGGCGATTGCCGATCGTTTCGGCGCCAAACCGATGATCGTCACCGGCATGCTGATGCGCGCCGGCGGTTTCGCGGCGATGGCCGTCGCCCATGAGCCCTGGGTGCTCTGGCTCTCATGCATTTTGTCTGGTCTCGGCGGCACCCTGTTCGACCCGCCGCGAGCGGCGCTGGTGGTCAAACTGGTGCGCCCGCATCAACGTGGTCGTTTCTTCTCTATCCTGATGATGCAAGATAGCGCCGGCGCGGTCATCGGCGCTCTGCTCGGCAGTTGGCTATTACAGTACGATTTCCGTCTGGTGTGCAGCGCAGGGGCAGCGCTCTTTATTGCCTGTGCCGCATTTAACGCCTGGTATCTGCCGGCATGGAAACTCTCGACGGTCAAAACACCGATCCGCGAAGGACTGGGGCTGGTGTTACGCGATAAGCGCTTTGTCACTTACGTGTTGACCCTGACCGGTTACTACATGCTGGCCGTGCAGGTGATGCTCATGCTGCCGATTATGGTTAACGATATTGCGGGTTCTCCGGCGGCGGTGAAATGGATGTATGCCATCGAGGCGACAATCTCCCTGACGCTGCTGTATCCCATCGCCCGCTGGAGCGAGAAACGTTTTCGCCTCGAGCATCGTCTGATGGCGGGTTTGCTGGTGATGACGGCGGCGATGCTGCCGATTGGCTTAACCAGCACGCTACAGCAGCTGTTTACCTTAATCTGTATTTTCTATATCGGCTCGATCATTGCCGAACCTGCGCGCGAAACGCTGGGCGCTTCACTGGCTGATGCCCGCGCTCGCGGCAGCTATATGGGTTTCAGCCGCCTTGGTCTGGCATTTGGCGGCGCGCTGGGGTATGCCGGCGGCGGCTGGCTGTTTGATGCAGGTAAAGTGCTTAATCAACCTGAACTACCGTGGCTGATGCTGGGCATTATCGGCTTTGCAACTTTCATTGCGCTATGGTGGCAGTTTAGCCAGAAACGGTCGGCTTCCGGCATGCTGGAACCGCGCACCTGACAATCAGCCAAAGTGGTAATCCTTTTTTTCAGCATTTTCCGCTAGTACAAGCGGGGCTAGCAGACCATGCTGCTTTGTGTCAGGATTAGCTATGGCATGACGTTAAGGAACCCAATGAAAAAGATGTTGATCGCGGCCGCGCTGATTGTCAGCGGCCTTCTGAGCGGATGTAACCAGCTTACGCAATACTCCGTTAGCGAGCAGGAGATTAACCAGGCGCTGCAGAAACGTAATCACTTCGCTAAAGATATCGGCCTGCCTGGCGTAGCGGATGCGCACATTGAGCTGCAAAACCTGACCAGCGCCATTGGTCGTGAAGAGCCGAACAAGGTGTCGTTGAGCGGAACCGCTAATCTGGATCTGAATTCGCTGTTTGGCAATCAGAAAGCGACCATCGACCTGAAGCTCAAAGCGCTGCCGGTGTTCAATAAAGAGCAAGGCGCGATTTATCTGCGTGAAATGGAAGTCGTCGATGCGAAAGTTAAGCCGGAAAAGCTCACCTCCGTGGTACAGACGCTGATCCCTTATCTGAATCAGTCGCTGCGCAGCTATTTCAATCAGCAACCAGCCTACGTTCTGCGTGAAGATGCCAGCACAGGTGAAGCCTTAGCGAAGAAATACGCTAAAGGCATTGAAGTGAAACCGGGCGAGATAATCATCCCCTTCACTGATTAAACAATAAGGGCGCTGAATATGGCGCCCTTAATTTTTTACGGAAATGAGTGCAAAGGAAAACGTTTACGCTTATCCTTAGTGCCCGGCAAAAAACAGCCCTGATGACTGAACCAATTAGCCGGAGCCTTCCATGACAGCACAACCCCAGGTATTGAAAATCCGCCGCCCTGACGACTGGCATATCCATTTACGCGATGATGATATGTTGCAAACCGTCGTGCCTTACACCAGTGAGTTTTATGGCCGGGCGATCGTGATGCCGAATCTGGTACCGCCGGTAACGACCGTCGCTGCTGCCATTGCTTACCGCCAGCGCATCATCGATGCGATTCCCGCCGGGCATGATTTCACTCCGCTGATGACCTGCTACCTGACCGACACGCTCGATCCGGACGAACTGGAGCGCGGATTCCGTGAAGGCGTATTTACCGCAGCCAAACTCTACCCGGCAAACGCCACCACCAACTCCAGTCACGGCGTGACCAGCACCGATGCCATTATGCCGGTGCTGGAACGGATGGAAAAACTGGGCATGCCGCTACTGGTACACGGCGAAGTTACCCATGCTGATATCGATATCTTCGATCGCGAAGCGCGCTTTATCGAGACGGTGATGGAACCACTGCGCAAACGGCTGCAGGGGTTAAAAGTGGTCTTCGAACATATCACCACCAAAGATGCCGCTGAATACGTGCGCGACGGCAACGAACTGCTGGCCGCCACCATCACGCCGCAGCATCTGATGTTTAACCGCAACCATATGCTGGTTGGCGGTATTCGCCCGCATCTATATTGCCTGCCGATCCTCAAGCGCAATATCCACCAGCAGGCGCTGCGTGAACTGGTCGCCAGCGGGTTCAGTCGCGCGTTCCTCGGCACCGACTCCGCTCCGCATGCACGCCACCGTAAAGAGGCCAGTTGCGGCTGTGCGGGCTGTTTCAATGCCCCGACCGCGCTTGGTAGTTACGCCACCGTCTTTGAAGAGATGAATGCGCTGGAACATTTTGAGGCTTTCTGCTCGTTGAATGGCCCGCGTTTCTACGGCCTGCCGGTGAATGAAAGCTACGTTGAACTGGTACGCGAAGAGAGTACTGTCGCCGAAAGCATCGCCCTTCCTGGCGATACGCTGATACCGTTCCTGGCCGGCGAAACCGTGCGCTGGACGATGAAAAAATAAAGTTTTTTGCCCCCTGTTGTAAATATGCAAGCGTTACTGTATAAATAACCAGTATATTACCCAGGGGGCCATTATGCGCATCGAAGTGTCAATTGCCAAAACCACAGCCTTACCCAACGGCGCGCTGGAAGCGCTGAATAACGAACTCGCTAAGCGTATCGCTCACTATTACCCGGAACGTGAAAACCAGGTCACGGTACGTTATGCCGCTGGCAATAATTTATCTGTCATCGGTGGCCTGAAAGAAGACAAAGACCGGATTAGCGAAATCCTGCAGGAAACCTGGGAAAGCGCCGACGACTGGTTTATCCACGACTAAGCCTCCGGGTCTGCTTACGCAAAATCAATTTGCTCCCTCATTGTGCTTTTTTTTGCCGGGTCGCCCCGGCTTTTTTATCTCCGCTTATAACTAAGACTTTCCTTAATATCCTGATAAATTCCTTAAAAAATAATGAGACCCAGGACGAAACTCGCGCAAAAAACCGCCAATCAGCGCAAAATTTGTCGCTATTTATTTATTTTCTCGAGTTTGTACTTAACTGCTGATATAATTAACCTGCTTCAGAAAACAAGCATTAAACCTCGAGAATTGTTGTCTTTTAACATATGAATAAGGGGTTATGATGGAAAAGAATAATGAAGTCATCCAGACCCATCCCCTCGTCGGATGGGACATCAGCACCGTTGATAGCTACGATGCGCTGATGTTGCGCCTGCACTACCAAAACCCCACCCAAGAAAGCGATAAAGAAGCAGAAATTGGCCAGACGCTATGGCTAACGACGGACGTCGCACGTCAGTTTATTTCTATTCTGGAAGCAGGAATAGCGAAGATAGAATCTGGCGATTACCAGGCAAATGAGTATCGCAGACATTAGCATCACCGATGATGTCTAAATATTCACTGAACAGGCACCTGCGGGTGCCTGAATTATTTTTCGCGCTTGTACATCCGGCTGATGTTAATTACCCTGCTAATAAAACAATAACCCGGAACTCACCATGCAATACGACCTCATCATTATCGGTAGCGGCTCCGTTGGCGCTGCCGCTGGCTATTACGCCCGCCGCGCCGGTCTGAATGTCCTGATGACCGATGCCCACAAACCGCCGCATCAGGAAGGCAGCCACCATGGCAACACGCGTCTGATTCGTCACGCTTATGGCGAGGGCGAAAAATACGTACCGTTGGTGCTACGTGCCCAGCAGCTATGGGACGAATTCGCGCAAGACAGCGGCGAGGCCGTATTCGAAAAAACCGGCGTCATTAACCTGGGCCCGGCCAGCTCCGATTTTCTCAATAACGTGGCCCACAGCGCGCGTCAGTTTAAGCTTAACGTAGAGGAACTGGACGCTGAAGCTGTCATGAAGCGTTGGCCGGAGATTCGTATCCCACAAGATTATCGGGCAATTTTTGAGCCGGCTTCCGGCGTATTACGCAGCGAACTGGCGGTTGAAACCTGGATCCGGCTGGCGCGTGAGGCGGGTTGTGCCCAGCTCTTCAACTGTCCGGTGACCGCGATCCATCATCATGCCGATGGCGTGACCATCGATACCGCTGACGGCAGTTACAATGGCAAAAAACTGCTGATCAGCGCCGGAACCTGGGTAACGAAATTATTGCCGGAACTGCCCATTCAACCGGTACGTAAAGTCTTCGCCTGGTTCCAGGCCGATGGTCGCTATAGCACGAAAAATAACTTCCCTGCTTTCACCGGCGAACTACCGAATGGCGATCAGTATTATGGCTTCCCGGCGGAAGACAACGAATTGAAGATCGGCAAACACAATGGCGGCCAGCTGATTTCCGAGCCGGGCGAGCGGAAACCGTTTGGCGCTGTCGCCAGCGATGGGTCTGAGTCGTTCAACTTCCTGCGCAACGTGCTGCCCGGAATTGGCGGCTGCCTGCACGGCGCCTCCTGTACGTACGATAATACGGTAGATGAAGATTTCATCATTGATACGCTTCCCGGTCACGACAACACATTACTCATTACTGGTTTAAGCGGTCACGGTTTCAAATTTGCCCCGGTACTTGGCGAAATTGCGACGCAATTTGCGCAAGGTGAAACGACGGAGTTTGATTTGACTCCCTTCTCGCTGGCGCGATTTTCACAATAATAGCCAGCCATAAAACGAAACGGCCTCAATGGAGGCCGTTTATTGATTGAGAACGTTTATGCGTCGCCTGTATCACTGGTTAGTCAACAATGTGCGCGAGCACTTTATGATTTATCTCGCGCTGTGGCTGCTGCTAGCAGTAATCGACCTCATCTGGTTATGGTTTTACTGACGGGTCGGGATCCGGGATACCTAATTTGGTATTAAGACGGCCACGGGATTTATTAAAAATCTTATTGCCATTCTCTCGCCCCGCCCGCAGTTTGCGCTGCTCCTCTTCCGGTAGTTTATGCTCTTCCATACAGGCTTCACTGCAGCAACCGGCAAATTTCTCGGCACAAGCCGGACACTGAATAAACAGCAAATGGCAGCCGTCGTTCAGGCAATTGGTGTGGCTGTCGCATGGTGCGCCGCATTGATGGCAGTGGGCAATCACATCATCAGAAATACGCTCGCCCATTCTTTCGTCAAAGACAAAGTTCTTACCGATAAAGCGTACCGGCAATCCCTGTTCACGGGCGCGGCGCGCATACTCGATAATCCCGCCTTCGATGTGCCATACCTTATTGAAACCGCTATGCTTCATCCAGGCGCTGGCTTTCTCACAGCGAATACCGCCGGTACAGTACATGACAATCTTCTTGTCTTTGTACTCCTGCATCATCTCAACCGCTTTCGGCAATTGATCGCGGAAGGTATCCGCCGGAATTTCCATCGCGTTCTCAAAATGACCGACTTCGTACTCATAATGGTTACGCATATCGATGAATACCGCGTCCGGATCGTCCAGCATCGCGTTCACTTCCGCCGCTTTCAGATACTCGCCCACATCAGAGGGATCAAAGGTTGGGTCATCAATACCGTCGGCCACAATGCGGTCGCGGACCTTGAGGCGCAGGACCCAAAAGGATTTACCGTCATCATCCAGCGCGATGTTCAGACGTAACCCCTTTAGCGCCGGATCGAAGCTATCGAGAAATTCACGCAGCGCTGCGACCTTGCTTTCCGGCACGCTGATCTGCGCATTGATACCTTCATGGGCCAGATAGATGCGGCCAAAGACGTTCAGCTTAGTCAACGCCAGCCACAGAGCGTCGCGGGTCGCTTTCGGGTCAACGATAGTGAAATATTTATAGAACGAGATCGTCGTGCGCGGCTCGGTCTCAGCCAGCATCTGCGCCTTTAACGTCTCATTTGAAATGCGGTTGTGTAACACTGGCATGGTGTACCTGCTCGACATAGGAAATGAGTAAAATAAACGGCGGGCATCATATAGCAAACACCGTTAATTTACATCCCTACATTTTACGCTACATTTCATCCACGCGGTTTTCAGCCGTTAACAATCGGCTTCAGCCGGAGACTGCTTTTGGCGGTAGAGGAAAAAAATGCGATAATAGAACGCGTTGTTTAATCAGACAGGTATGAAATGACCCATTTACCGAAATTTTCCGCCGCGCTGCTCCACCCGCGCTACTGGCTGCTTTGGCTGGGCATAGGCCTGTTGTGGTTAGTTGTCCAACTCCCTTATCCGGTTATCTACCGTCTCGGTAATGCCATTGGTCGTCTGGCGATGCGTTTTATGAAACGCCGCGCAAAAATCGCTTATCGTAATCTTGAGCTCTGCTTTCCTGAGAAGAGCGAGCAGGAGCGTCATCAACTGGTAGTTCAAAACTTCGAGTCAGTCGGCATGGGCCTGATGGAAACCGGGATGGCATGGTTCTGGCCAACCCGACGCATTGCGCGCTGGACAGACACCATCGGCTTTGAACATGTCCGCGACGTGCAGGCACAAAACCGCGGCATCCTGCTGATTGGCATTCATTTCCTGACGCTGGAAATGGGTGCGCGCATGTTCGGCATGAATCAACCCGGTATCGGCGTCTATCGCCCGAATGACAACCCGGTTATCGACTGGCTGCAGACCTGGGGCCGCCTGCGTTCCAACAAAGATATGATTGACCGTAAAGATCTCAAAGGCATGATCCGCGCGCTGAAAAAAGGCGAAGTGGTCTGGTATGCCCCGGACCATGACTACGGCCCGACCGCCAGCGTCTTCGCCCCCCTGTTCGCCGTCGAGCAGGCCGCCACCACTTCCGGGACCTGGATGCTGGCGAAAATGTCTAAAGCGTGCATTGTGCCATTCGTCCCACGACGCAAACCGAATGGCAAAGGCTATGAGCTCATCATGCTGCCGCCGGAATGCGATCCGCCTCTGGAAAACGCAGAAACCACCGCCGCGTGGATGAACAAAATCGTCGAACAGTGCATTTTGATGGCGCCAGAGCAATATATGTGGCTGCATCGCCGCTTTAAAACCCGTCCGGAAGGCGTGCCTTCGCGCTACTGATTGACTCACTATCCGGGCGGTTCTCTGCCCGGATAAATTCTACCGCCAGTCCTCTTAAATACTCCTTTAGCTTTAAAAGCTATGCTCCATTGCGACAACCATTTCTCAGGCGCATAATTAGCAGGCTCATATTTTCCTTTATTTTGACCCGCGCCGCGGGCCAGTGAGACCTTATGTCGTCTGCTGATACACCTATTAACTGGAAACGAAATCTTACCGTCACCTGGCTTGGCTGCTTTTTAACCGGCGCCGCCTTTAGCCTCGTGATGCCTTTTTTGCCGCTCTACGTCGAACAGTTGGGCGTCACCGGCCATAGCGCGCTGAATATGTGGTCAGGGCTGGTCTTTAGCATAACCTTCCTCTTTTCCGCCGTTGCCTCGCCGTTCTGGGGCGGATTAGCCGACCGTAAAGGGCGTAAGATTATGTTGCTGCGTTCGGCGCTGGGGATGGCTATCGTCATGATGCTGATGGGCATGGCGCAGAACATTTGGCAATTCCTGATCCTGCGCGCGTTGCTGGGTTTACTGGGCGGGTTTATTCCCAATGCCAATGCGCTGATCGCCACCCAGATCCCCCGTCAGAAAAGCGGCTGGGCGCTAGGAACGCTTTCAACCGGCGCGGTAAGCGGCGCCCTGCTCGGCCCGCTGGCTGGCGGTTTCCTTGCCGACCACTGGGGGTTGCGCACCGTCTTCTTTATGACCGCCACGGTGCTGTTTATCTGCTTCCTGTTCACCCTGTTTTTAATCCGCGAAAACTTTGTTCCGGTGAACAAAAAAGAGATGCTCAATGCCAGGGACGTTTTCGGTTCGCTTAAGAATCCTAAACTGGTGCTGAGCTTGTTCGTCACCTCATTGATTATCCAGGTCGCTACCGGCTCCATTGCGCCGATACTGACGCTCTACGTGCGTGACCTGGCAGGTAACGTCAGTAATATCGCCTTTATTAGCGGCATGATTGCTTCCGTACCCGGCATTGCCGCCCTATTGAGCGCGCCACGTTTAGGCAAGCTCGGCGATCGCATTGGGCCGGAAAAGATCCTGATAGTTGCTCTGGTTATCTCCGTGCTATTACTGATCCCGATGTCATTCGTTCAGACGCCGCTGCAGCTAGGCATTCTGCGCTTTTTGCTTGGTGCCGCCGACGGCGCGCTGTTACCCGCCGTACAAACCCTGCTGGTGTACAACTCCACCAGCCAGATTTCGGGACGTATCTTCAGCTATAACCAGTCGTTTCGCGATATCGGCAACGTCACCGGCCCGTTAATCGGCGCCTCGGTCTCGGCCAACTACGGCTTCCGCGCCGTCTTCATCGTCACCGCCTGCGTCGTCCTGTTTAACGCTTTTTACTCGACCATCAGTCTGCGCCGCCCACGGCACGACGCTTCAGCGGATGACGGGGGCTCGGGTAAACGTTCGGTAAATTAAGCGCTTCAGCTCTTCTCTGCCTTGACGCCAGACTAACCGCCTTCTATAGATTGAAACGTGTTCCTTTTTCATTCTTCTTAGGGGGTTAGCTATGTCAACGGAATCAGTTTTCTACGCCACGCTCGAAGAGGCCATCGACGCCGCCCGGGAAGAGTTTTTGGCCGATTATCCCGACAGCGATGAAGAAACTGCCAACATCGAACAGTTCAATATGCAGAAGTATATTCTCCAGGATGGCGATATCGCCTGGCGGGCTGAATTCTTCGCCAGCGAAGATGAAGAAGGCGAGTGCCTGGCCATGCTCAGTGGCGAAGCGGCACAGAGCGTATTTGACGGCGATTATGACGAAATCGAGCTACGCCAGGAGTGGGTGGAAGAGAATACGCTACACGAATGGGATGAAGGCGAGTTTCAGCTGGAGCCTTCCCTGGATACCGAAGAGGGGCAGACCGCAGCCGATGAGTGGGACGAGCGTTAATTACTCATAGGGGCCGTGGCTGGCGTCTAGCGGTAGCAACAGCGTATCAAATACCAGCGAGAATGGCAGATCGAGAATGGTCAGATAGCGCCAGGCTGAATCACGAACATCCCACTGTACGCCGGGGTAATATTGGTTGCCATGGCCCTGCCCCGGTACCGTACGGCTAATAATGCTGCCGCAGCCGCTGAGTACCAGCGTCATGGCGATAAGCACAAATATTCTCATTAACTTCCTCTCAGGCAAAAAAATACCGGCACAATTGCCGGTATTTTCCTTAACGTACGGCTTACTTCGTTTTCAACGCCAGAGGGTTCAGCGTGAGCTGCTGATACGCCCCCACCCAGGAGGAGTATTTCTCCGGGGCGTTCCACACGCGATAGTGCAGACGCGACATCGTTACCGGATCGCTTAACAGCACCAGCCGACGATCGCGGTTGAGTTTATCAGGCGTTTCATTCAGCGCCTGCTCAACGTGGCGTTCACGGGCGATATCCAGAATACGGCCGTGGCGGTGACGCGCCGTAGCCATTGCCGTCGCCAGAGCGTTGAACGATGGGTTAAACACCGCGTGCATAAAGCCATCGCCCAGCGAACGCTGACGGTTCAAAGTCAGGTAAGCATCGGTATCTTTCAGTACCTGCGGCGGCGAATACTCTTCCGGGATCAGGAACAATTTCCAGCGTTTAGTGCGCAGACCTACCGTCGCGCGGCTGGAAATCGCCGAGACAAACGGAGAGAGGATCAGCGACACGACGATAGGCGCCAGCCAGAACAGGAAACGCAGATCCAGCCACGCCATGCCAACCGCCCATACCAGCCCCAGCAGCAGCTGCGAACCGTGACGCATAAAGGCCTCGCCCCACGGTGTTGAGTCATCATCGCGCTGCGGTGAGTTCCACACTACCTCCCAACCGAGGAACGCGCTGACCACGAACACGGTATGGAACAGCATGCGCACCGGCGCCAGCAGCACCGAGAACAGTACCTCCAGCAACAGGGAGAGCGTCACGCGGAAGAAGCCGCCGTACTCTTTCGGCCCCTTGCACCACACCAGAATGATACTCAGCAGTTTTGGCAGGAACAGCAGTACCATGGTCGAAGCAAACAGCGCGATAGCCAGTTCCGGACGCCATTGTGGCCATACCGGGAACAGCTGACGCGGCTGCAGGAAGTATTGCGGCTCGGTCAGGGCGTGCACGACCTGTAGCGCCGTCGACAGCGCGAGGAACATAAACCACAGCGGCGCCGACAGATAGGACATGACGCCGGTCAGGAACACCGCACGGTGTACCGGGTGCATCCCTTTCACCAGGAACAGGCGGAAGTTCATCAGGTTACCCTGACACCAGCGGCGGTCACGCTTCAGTTCATCCAGCAGGTTCGGCGGCAGCTCTTCATAGGAGCCAGGCAGATCGTAGGCGATCCAAACGCCCCACCCCGCACGGCGCATCAGCGCAGCTTCCACGAAGTCATGCGAAAGAATCGAGCCGGCAAAGTTACCTTCGCCCGGCAGCGGCGCCAGCGCGCAGTGTTCGATGAAAGGCTTCACGCGGATAATGGCGTTGTGACCCCAGTAGTGCGATTCACCTAACTGCCAGAAGTGCAGCCCGGCGGTAAACAGCGGGCCGTACACGCGGGTGGCGAACTGCTGGCAGCGCGCATAAAGGGTATCCATACCGGAAGCGCGCGGCGAAGACTGGATGATCCCGGCATTCGGATTCGCTTCCATCAGGCGCACCAGCCCGCTCAGGCACTCGCCGGTCATTACTGAGTCAGCGTCGAGCACCACCATGTAGCTATACTGGCTACCCCAGCGACGGCAGAAATCATCGATGTTGCCGCTTTTACGCTTCACACGACGACGACGGCGACGATAGAAGATCTGGCCTTCACCCTGCACTTCGGCAATCAATTCCATCCACGCTTTTTGCTCGGCAACGCAAATATCCGGGTCGTAGCTGTCGCTGAGCACGTAAACGTCAAAATGCGCAGCGTTACCCGTCGCTTTCACCGATTCCCAGGTGGCGCGCAGGCCGGCAAACACGCGGTCAACATCTTCATTACAGATAGGCATGATAAGCGCTGTACGGTGTTCCGGGTTCAGCGGCTCGTCGCCAACGGTGGATGCCGAAATACTGTACTTATCACGCCCGATCAGCAATTGCAGGAAGCCCATCAGCGCGGTCCAGAAACCGGCCGAGACCCAACAGAAAAGTACCGCAAAGAGGATCAGGATGCCGGTCTGCAACACGTAAGGGAGTAGCTGCATGAAGGAGACCCACAGATCCTGGCCAACCATATCGGATGGATTGATCAGCGCCCACCCCTGATAAGGGAGGATGGTCTTCATATACCAGGTGGCCACTACCGTTTGCGCCAGCGTCAGCAGCAGCAAAATGTAGCGACGAATGGTGCCGACGGTACGCCATTTCTGTTCGCTTTCACGCTCTTCTTGCGTGAGGCGAGAGAGATAGCGCGGAGTCACGTCACGGCCACGCAGGCGATCCCAGAAGCGGCCTACCGGGTTGGTACGCCACGGGTCGGGGATCATTGAGGAACGTTTCGCTTTCGGCATCGCATGAAGCTGCGTGCGCCCTTCATCATCTTTCACCAGCTGATCGCCGGACAGAGAGTCCGGCCAGCTATGCTCCAGCCGCGCTTTTACCGATCCTAACGGGGAATCTTCATCACGCGGAAAATGATGATGCTCTGCGTCAAGCGCTTCATGCACGG
This sequence comes from Klebsiella sp. JN_Kp122, assembly GCF_040062085.1. NCBI lineage: Bacteria > Pseudomonadati > Pseudomonadota > Gammaproteobacteria > Enterobacterales > Enterobacteriaceae > Klebsiella > Klebsiella sp. JN_Kp122. Next base: position 8,134 of record NZ_JBEAHW010000016.1, on the reverse strand, counting down.
CTTGCAGGCTCGCATCTGGTAATGCGGCCTTTTCTGCATCCGACAGCGGCAATGCGTCGATATAATTCGTTATCTTATTCATTGGCAGGCAGCTGATAGCTCCAGGTTTCGCTCAGCGTCTGATCGCCATTGACCAGCGCCGCACGCATTTCCGTGGTTTTCTTCGGATCTTTCACTTTCACGCGCAGGGTCATACGCCAACCTTTGATAACCGGGTTATAGCGCACGGAGTTTTCCACGATTTCGGCATTATCGCCGATGCTCGCCTGCGCCGTTACCGGAGTGTCCGCCGCCATTTTTTTCATGTCAGCGCCGGTGAAATCAACGATGAAAGCGATAGTGCCATCTGGCTGGCGAATGAGGTTAGACTGCTTCACATCACCGGTTGAGCGGCGAGTCTGCACCACATAAGCGCTATCTGGCGCATGCAGCTTGTCTTCATCGCGGCTGAAGGTAATAGAGTATTTGAAGTTCATCTCTTTGCCCGGTTCTGGCAGCTGATCCGGGGTCCAGTAGGTGACGATATTGTCGTTGGTTTCATCGTTGGTCGGGATTTCAACCAATTCGATTTTACCCTTACCCCAGTCGCCTTTCGGGGTGATCCACGCGCTCGGGCGCTGGTCGTAACGATCGTCGAGATCTTCAAAGCGGGAGAACTGGCGGCCACGCTGCAGCAAGCCAAACCCTTGCGGGTTCTCCATCGCATAACTGCTAACGGCCAGGTGTTTCGGGTTATTCAGCGGACGCCAGATCCACTCGCCGTTACCGGCAAGAATCGACAGACCGTTGGAGTCATGTAGTTCCGGACGATAGTTAGTCGTCGGCGACGGTTGGTTCGGCCCAAACAGGAACATACTGGTCAACGGTGCCACGCCGAGTTTACCGACTTTGTCACGCAGATAGACCTTCGACTGCACATCAACCACGGTGTCGCGCCCAGGCATAACCACAAAACGATAGGCGCCGGTCGCACGCGGGGAATCCAACAGCGCATAGATAGTTAAGCGCTTATCGGTCGCTTTCGGGCGCTCAATCCAGAACTCGCGGAAACGAGGAAACTCTTCGCCTGACGGCAGCGCGGTATCGATAGCCAGGCCGCGGGCGGAAAGCCCGTATACCTGACCCTGGCCAAGAACGCGGAAGTAGCTGGCTCCGAGCATGCTGACGATTTCGTCATTCTTGTCTTTGCTATTGATCGGATACAGTACTTTAAAACCGGCGAAACCAAGGTCTTTCACCGTGTCTTTATCGTGTTGCACATTGCCAAAATTAAAATAATCCGGGCTATATTTAATTTTACGTACACTGGTGCTGGTCACTTCATTAATAGTAACCGGCGTGTCGAAATACATGCCCTGGTGGTAAAATTCCAGCTTGAACGGGGTCTTCAGGTTATTCCAGTACGCTTTGTCGTGATTGAACTGGATTTGCTGGTAATCCGCGTATTTCATATCGCGGAAGGCGGAGGGCAGGTTACTTTTCGGCGCTTCATAGCCTTTCCCGGCTAACGTTTTCGCCTGTTTTGCTACGTCATCAATGCTGAATGCCCATGCAGATGAAGTACACAGGGACAACATTACGGCTGCGCTTAACCAACGCATTTTCATCATCTGTGGTTTATGTTTCATAGTAAGTAAGCACTTCCCCCTTTGTGTGCTTAAATCGATCCGATCTATTTTAATGGAAACTCAGGCAATCCGACAACATAATCCCTGCATTGTTCAGCTTAGCGGACCAGGGAATAAACAGTTCTCTGTCCCATATTGCACTTTGCGTACTTATCCTGGAGACAGATACCCTGAGTTCATGTAGGGTTGCTGGGAATGTAACCGTTATCGCCGCGAGTGATAAGACGAATTGTCTGAGATTGTTGTGAATTTATGAATAAAACACCAGTAGAGCGTGAATATTTCTTCGACAGCATCCGCGCCTGGCTGATGCTGCTGGGGATACCCTTTCACATTTCGCTTATCTACTCCAGCCACAGCTGGCATGTGAATAGCCTGGAGCCCTCCTGGGGGTTAACGCTGTTCAATGACTTTATCCATGCTTTCCGCATGCAGGTCTTCTTTGTTATTTCCGGCTACTTCTCTTACATGCTGTTTCTACGCTATCCCCTAAAGAAATGGTGGAAAGTACGCGTAGAGCGCGTTGGCATTCCGATGCTCACCGCGATTCCACTTCTGACTTTGCCGCAATTCTTGATGCTGCAATACGTTAATGGTAAAGCGCAAAACTGGCACACGCTCTCCGGCTATGACAAATTCAACACCCTGGCATGGGAGCTTATCTCTCATCTGTGGTTCCTGCTGGTGCTGGTCGTGCTGACCACTCTCGGCGTGGTGCTGTTTAAGTGGCTGGCCAATCGAGGGAAAACGCAGACCGCCAGCTTTGGTGACACTGTCACATTTGGTCAATTATCTCTTATTTTCCTTGGGCTTGGCGTGTTGTATGCGGTAATTCGTCGCACTATTTTTATCGTTTACCCGCCGATTCTCAGCAACGGACTGTTTAACTTCATCGTTATGCAGACCCTGTTCTATCTGCCGTTCTTTGTTCTCGGCGCGCAGACGTTCATCAACCCGCGGCTAAAAGCGATGTTCACCACCTCATCACCCTGGTGTTTTGTCGGCGCACTGCTGGGCTTTATCGCCTATCGTCTTAACCAGCAGTATGGTTCCGGCGATGGCTGGATGTATGAAACCGAATCGGTGATTACCATGGTGCTTGGGCTGTGGATGGTGAACGTGGTATTCTCGCTGGGCCACCGCCTGCTCAACTTCCAGTCCGCTCGGGTGACTTACTTCGTCAACGCCTCGCTGTTTATCTACCTGGTGCATCATCCCCTCACCCTGCTGTACGGAGCGTGGATTACGCCAATAATCAAATCGAATCTGTTAGGTTTTATCGCCGGACTGGTGTTTGTGGTGGGTATTGCGCTGGTGCTGTACGAAATCCATCTACGTATTCCTCTGCTGCGCTTCCTGTTCTCAGGCAAACCGCAGCAAAAACCGGCGAAAGCGCCGGTGTCGGTTAACTAAAATCCGCAACCGGCAGCGCGCCTGCGTGCTGCCGGTGCCGCGATTCATTCTGCCTGCAATAATCGCTGATAGATCTCCGCCGTTTCGTTATCAAAGCAGACAAAGCACACTCGTTCCAGTGGATTATATCGGGTGAGGAAAGCCTTCACCGTTTTCACCGCAATTTCCGCCGCCGCCTGTTTCGGATAGCCATATACGCCGGTGCTGATAGCCGGAAAAGCAATAGATCGATAATTATTGGCTGCCGCCAGCAACAGACTATTGCGATAGGCATCCGTCAGTAATTCGGCCTCTTGCTCGTCACCGCCGTGCCAGACGGGGCCGACTGCATGAATCACCGCGCTGGCCGGTAGATTACCGGCGCTGGTGATAACCGCATGCCCGGGCGGACATTCGCCCTGCTGCTTACGGACTATTTTGCAGGCTGCCAGTAGTTCCGGGCCCGCTGCGCGATGAATGGCGCCATCAACACCGCCGCCGCCCAGTAACGATGGGTTTGCCGCGTTGACAATAACATCTACCTGCAACGTCGTGATATCGCCGAGAACCACCTCAGGTTGAACAACCATTTCCCCCTCCTGTCGGCAAACGTCTTCATACTTAGCGTGGTGTCTACTATGGCATGATAGCCCCCCAGGCGGAAGCCTGAGGGGCGGTAATTAGCGATAATTCACTTCGAGGATAGCGCGGGTATGTTGCGGATCAATATACTTTAATTGTGCTGAACGGACGGCGTCATTGCTGTAATTTCCCGTCGTCAGCACCTGGGGCGAAAGCGCCCGTGTAGGCAGCTGCGGGCAGGCCATTTCAATCTTTTCGCTCACACTATTGGCTTCGCAGGACGGATCGACGACCTGCCCATAAATGGCGACAACGCCGTCGGTCGGCGCGGCGTGCACTGCTCCAAACAAGCACGACAACATCAGACATGGCATCGCGAAGGCGTGGATTTTTTTTATCACGGCAGTCTCCTCTGTTTAATAGCAAAGAAGCAACAGGCCATCCATGAGCGCACTGCGCCGCCAGAATACGGCAAGGCAATGATTGCGTTATGAAATACAAATATATTACTTTTTGTTTTCTTTTTGCTAACAAAATCGATTCATCTTGATTTTGCTACAAAAAAGCAGCGTGAGAATGTCAGGAGAGAGGCGCGGCGAAGGCCCCCGCTGGATCTGCAGGGGCCTTGCTATTACCGATAACTCACTTCGAGAATAGCGTTGGTGTGCTGGGGATTGATAAAGGTGAACTGTGTAGATTTGATATTGGCATGTTGCAGATCTCCCCGGGCTACCTGCTGGGCAGAAAAAGTGACTGACTTCTGCTTAGCGCAAGCCATCGAGACCTGATCTTCTGAAGAACGAATTTTACAAGGCGGTTCGACAACGCCGCCGTGGAAACGAATCACGCCGCTTGCGGCGTTAGAGGTAGTTGAAAAAGTCAATAAAGCGGGAAGGAAACAAACTGTAGCAAGTAGTACGCCAGTCATTTTTTTCACGGCAAAACCCCTCTGCGTAACGGTCAAAAAAACCTTACAAATCATCCATGAGCGCAGTTGAATACAAGCAACTACATACAAAATCAGTATATATATGAAGTACCCGTTGATACTTTTTTCTCTCCGTTTTTGCAAACGGTATCAAATTATTATGGTTTGTTTGCTCAAAATGTCTGCATTAAGAGGAAAAAACAATCGAAGAGGGGTTGATGCGAAAAGGCTTTCATGTAGTGAGTGACGGGAAGCTTACTCCCGTCGTCGAGGAAATGTGAAGAAAATCAGACGTTATCGTTAGCCAGAGACTTATTCTTTGCCGCTCGCGCCGCCAGCCACAGCCCGCTGTTTTTCATGGCATAGCCAAAGACCAATCCCAGCGCCAGCGATGGCACGACAATGCGCCAGTCGCCGCTCGCGGCAAAGGTCGCGCAGGCGCCGATAAAGGTTCCGGGAACAAAAGAGAGCAACAGCTGACGCGCCTGAATACACATCAGGAAGGCGACTATTCCGGTCATCACATAGCTGAGGATTTCCAACTGCGGCGCCAGCGCGCTACCGTAAATAATCACCAGCGCCCATATCACGCCGCTCATGACCGTGCAGGCGGAAATCAACAGCCCTTTCAGGCCGCCCTGTGGGCAAGCGAAATAGGCCGTACAGCCGAGGAAACCGGCCCAGCTCAGCAGGCCAAGTGAGACCGCCACCCATCCCCAAATACCGGAGAGAATGCCCGTCGTGAGTGCGATTGCGAAGAGTATGTTCATGCCGCGTATCATAGCAGATACGCGGCAACCAAATGCGATCCAGAACACACAATATGAATGCGTGAGTTTGCTGTTTCACACTAAAAGTGACTTAAATCACAATTATTCGTCATTTTCTTCCTGCAGCTCATCCCACATGGCGGATATAGCTTCACGCGTGAGTAGCGCCATGGTACGCCAGAATGCGGTTTGCGCATGCGCCTCGACTTTACCGAGGAAGGTGCCGCACCACGGTAAGAGGTAATCGGCAAACAACGTTTCCAACGTTTCGCTTTCGTCATCTGAGACATGATCTTCAAGCCAGGATGCGGCCAGCAGTAGGGATCCAATATGATCGGTTGGCCCGTCGCCAGTAGGAATACCGTGTTGAGTGAGAAAACCGCGGACTTCCGCTTCCGTGGCGCCTTCAACCCACGCGCTGCGATAAGGCGAGACCGCACATTCGTCACCAACGAACAGGGCGTTGTAATCAGCGGTTAACGGCTGGGTATCACAACTCTTCTGCAGACGCTCCAGTAATTCATCCTGTTCCAGCGGCCAACTGGCGGCCAGCTTGCCATCGCGAATCAGCGTGAACAGCGGCACCAACAGCGGGTCCTGCGGCTGACGATAGTACAGCGAGCCCAGCACGCGACAGAGGATTGAAAATTCATTCATACAATATGTTCCAGTGGTTCAAATTAAAGGTCTGCAAATTCCGCAATCGCCGGCATTCCGCGTGATTCGAGGAAATTCAGTAGTCGACGCGGACTGACGTTAAGGATCCGCTCTTCCGGGAAATTCACCGCGTCGAGGATTTTGCGACATTCGGTAAATTCGCCAAGCGTAAAGGCGGTATGGGAGTCCGAACCCAGCGCCACCCAACCACCCGCATCACGCACGGCGGCGGCGATTGCCCGGCAATTATCTTCACTACCGATACGCGATGAAAGGAAAGAGGAATTATTAATTTCCAGCGCCACATGATGCTTTGCCGCTGCTTCGGCTACTGCCGGAATATCGATCGGGAATTTCGGATTGCCTGGATGGCTAATCATGTGGACTGCGCCACTGGCAATCGCGGCAATCATCGCTTCAGTGTGGGTGGCTTTATCCTGAGGCGGGAATACCGGCTCATGAAAACCGGCAATAATCAGATCCAGCGAGGTCAGCATTGGTCCGGTACAGTCAATTTCACCCTGGGTATTTTTAATATTCGCTTCAATGCCGCGCAGAATGCCGACGCCATCTACCAGACGCGGCCAGATACGCATATTGACGAAATGCCAGTAGTGCGGCGCATCGGCCATATCCGGGCCGTGATCGGTGATGGCAAAAAGTTTAATGCCTTTACGTTTGGCCTCGGCAATATAGTCATGCAGGGTACTATAGGCGTGGGTGCTGGCGACGGTATGCATGTGCAGGTCAACAGGATACATCACAATCTCCTCCTCTGTTTGTGGCAAGAATAGCAGGAATCAGGAGTCATGATCAGTAAAAACCCCGCCGTAGCGGGGTTATCGATTAGTAGCCGCGTTGGCGATCGACCTGCCCGCTGACCGTTTCACCACGCTCCAGGCGGCTAATGGTACTGGCAATATAAGCGATCGCTTCCTGTGGACGGGTAACGGCGGCAATATGCGGCGTCATGGCCACACGCGGATGCGCCCACAGCGGGCTCTCTTTCGGCAGCGGTTCGCGGCTAAAGACATCCAGCATCGCCCCTTTCACCTTACCGCTGTCAAGCGCGGCCAGTAAATCCGGCTCAACAATATGTACGCCGCGGGCGAGATTCAGAACATAGCTGTTATCCGGAAGTTGAGAGAGTAAAGTTTCATTAATGATGCCGACGGTTTCAGCCGTATTTGGCAACAGGTTGATCAGCACGCGGGTTTGCCGTAAAAATGCGCCCAGTTCTTCCTGACCGGCAAAACTCTCAACTTGCGGCCAGGATTTGTGGCTACGGCTCCAGCAGCGCACTGGGAAACCCCAGCGCAACAGGCTTTCCGCGACTTTGCCGCCCAACACCCCTGCCCCCATAATGCCGATAGTGAAATCTTCGCGACGGTATTCCGGCAACGGCTGCCAGCGGGATTGCAGCTTCAGCGCCTGATAATCATCAAAGCGGCGGAACCAGTGCAGTACCTGGCTTACCGCATATTCCTGCATCTGCAGGCCCATACCGGTATCTTCGAGGCGGAACAGCGGGATCGAAAGCGGCAGCATTTCCGGATGCTCCCGCAGCTTGCTAAGAATAGAATCCACGCCTGCGCCGAGGGCAAAAACCGCCTTCAATTTGCGGCCTTGCAACATTTCTACCGGTGGATGCCAGACCAGCGCATAGTCGGCTGGTTGATTGTCGCCAGGTTTCCACTCACGAACGCGCGCTCCCGGCAGATGTTTTTCCAGCTCTGCGATCCAGTAGGGGGTATCGAACGTCGGGTGGTAAAAAATAATCTCCATAATGACTCCTGATTACTGACGCGTGAGTAGGTTGAGGTTTGCGTCGTGTTTTACTCTTTGTTTTGTATTGGTTTGCCAGCATAACAAATTTCGTATCGCTATCGAGGAATAAAGAGAATGGTGACAAAAAAAACGATTCCCGCGCGTTTAAGAAGCAAGTTGTTTGAAGTTTGGCTAAACGCATCTTTTTTTAAAAAAGTTGATTGACGGGAGATACGTATTTCCCTACATTAGCGCCCGTTCCCAGCAACAACGGGAAAGACAATATGGTGAGGTGTCCGAGTGGCTGAAGGAGCACGCCTGGAAAGTGTGTATACGGCAACGTATCGGGGGTTCGAATCCCCCCCTCACCGCCATATTCGAGATGAGAGCTCGTACGAAAGTACGGGCTC
>NZ_JBEAHW010000015.1:0-153004 GCF_040062085.1 Klebsiella sp. JN_Kp122 | reverse complement strand
CCTGCACGACCCACCAATGTAAAAAGGCGCCCTAAAGGCGCCTTTTTGCTATGCGCAGAACGCCAGATAGCGGAACGGCCTGCAACGACAGCCAACAATGAAGAACAGGCTATCAATACGCTTCTGACGGAGTTTTTTCACTTTCTACTCCAGGTTCGATAATCGCCACGACAGTACAGGGTGGCGGCGGCATGATTCCATTATTAATCGCTATCAGATTGCCATCCTCTCTTTGCGCAAACAGCGGTGTTGCACCAGGGTTGGTGCTGAGATACTCCGGCCAGCCAAAATTGTTATTCAGGCGAGTGACTTTCATGACTGCGCCTTTCGCTATCAGGCTACTAAGCCGTGCCCAGGTCATATCAGTATCGAAAAGCTGTTCGTGACGCGTTTCTTTCTCACTACGTCCTTTAGTCACAGGCCCCGTACGGATTGAGAAGACGCGATTATTACCAAATATATGCTGAAAATGCAGGGTGGTCAGCGCATTCTGGTGACGATTTGGCGACAAGGCGATCACCTGACGAATCTCACTCAGATTCAGGTAGTTTTCCGCATGTTCAGACCAGACATTGCCATAATATGTTGGTAACCCTTCCATTCTTGCCAGCCGGTAGTATTCCCAGCTGTTATCGCTCAGCTGAACCGGAATATCGAGTTTTCTGAGCGCCTGGGCCAGGGTTCTGGCGACCGTATTCGCCCCGACAATCAGCACTCCTCGAGGCCTACGTTGCTGCACGCCAAGCCAGCGCGCCAATTGACTGCTGGTAAGGCTTTGCAAAACTACCGTACCTATAATGATTGCGAAAACGACGGTTACCAGCTGATCCGCGTTCTCATAGCCTTTTTTTTGCAGCGTCAAAGCAAACAGGGAACTGACAGCGGCAGCAACGATTCCGCGCGGGGCGATCCAACATAACATCAGCCTGTCACGCCAATGCAAGCTGGAACGCCATGTCGAAACAAGAATGCATAGTGGACGGGCCACAAACTGGACGATAAGCATCAATATCAGCAGCGGCCAGCCCATCGCCCAGAGTGCATGGATATCAAGACGGGCCGCCAGGATGATAAATAGCGCTGAAAGTAAGATGGCGGATAGCTCTTCTTTAAATTCAACGATATCCGAGGTCTCAACCTCTCGCATATTAGCCAGCCAGATCCCCAGGACCGTTACCGCAAGCAGACCAGATTCATCCGCCAGCGTATTGGACACGCCAAACGTCAATAGAACGAAGGATAAAACAGCGAAGTTTTGCAGATAACCCGGGATCCAACCACGCCTGAGCGCATTCCCTAAGAAAACGCCAAACACCGCCCCGCTCACCAGCCCTATAACGACCGTTTTTGTAAGCATGATCAGCAAATGAAGCCATGTGCCCGTTTGCTCCTGCAAGGTAATAAACTCAAATACTAATAGGGTAAAAATCGCTCCCACCGGATCAATGACGATCCCTTCCCAGCGCAGTACCTGATTAATAGAGGCTGTTGGGCGAACCACTCGCATGAGTGGAGAAATCACTGTCGGCCCTGTAACCACCGTGACCGCCCCGATCAGCGCTGAAATCTGCGGCGTGAGGCCTAAAATTCCCCAGCAGGTTAGTGAGATAACGGCGAAGGTAATCAACATTCCAACTGTGACTAAATTGCGCACAATACCACCCAAGCCGCGAATCTCATCAAAGCGTAGCGTTAGGGCCCCTTCAAACAGAATGATGGCCACCGACAGCGATACCAGTGGGAAAAGTAGAGGACCAAATAATATATCCGGTTGCAATAAATGCACCCCGGGGCCAAGTAGTACGCCGATGAGCAACAGCGGCAGGATAGAAGGTATACGTAATCGCCACGCCAACCACTGAGCAAGCAGCGAAGCAATGGAAATAATAACGAGCATAAAAGGGACTGATAATTCCATTTTTTACCATTCTCAAATAGCGTGTGGAAAATTCAACAGCTCGGCCGCCCGACAATGACACGCTCCGCTCTATTCTCTGTATAGTGTAAACAAGTTGATCGAACGTAGTGTATTTAAACAATGATTCAAATTGGGGCTGTTGATTTCTGAACCGACTAAAGCAGGGTTTTCACCAGGCATGAGAAAAGGAAATATCTACGATTGTGCAGTATAAAAAGTAGCGTTCCCCACCAGCGTTAAGAATGACGCTTAGCGCTGATAAAGCGGGTCCTCGACCCTGGCTGATGTCAGGTTTGCCCCCTCTTCACGCACGATCTCCCATAGCGCCTGCGCCGCGGTCGACAGCGAGCGATTTTTACGCTGCGCCAGCATCAATTGGCGCTCCACAACCGGAGTTAATCTTTTTACCTGCAAACGGCTGCCCTGCGGCAAGGGTAAAGCCAGCGCCGGCAGTACGCTAATGCCAATCCCCGATTCCACCATCGGGAACAGCGTCGCCGGATGACCAATTTCCTGCACAATATCGGCTTTGATGGCAAAACGCGCCAGCGCGGCATCAATCAGCGGCCGGCTGCCGGAAGCATAGTCCTGCAATACCAGCCTCTCCCCCTGCAACTCCTGCCAGTTGACCGATAACTGCCGGGAAAAACGGTGATCCTCACGACATAACAACAGAAAAGGTTCCGCCAACACGGACTCGCACTGCAAGTCTGCCGCCGTCCCCGGATCGATAACGATACCAAAATCAACCTCGCCCTGACGGATACTTTCCAGCACCCACTGCTGCGGCCTGTCATGCAGTACGAAATCAATATCCGGATAGCGGCGATTGCTATGAGCGATGCATTGCGGGATCAGATGCGCCGAGATGGTCTGGCTGGCGGCGACGCGCACGGTCCCCGTCAACTGCTGCCCTACCCGCCCCGCTTCACGCAGGGTCACATGGAGTTCATCAAGCAAACGCTCAAGCTTGCCCGCCAACTGATGGCCTGCTTCGGTGAGCACCACTTCACGCGTCGTTCTGTCGAGCAAACGTACGCCGGTCTGGTGCTCCAGCTCCTTAACGCTATGGCTCACTGCCGACTGGCTAAGACCAATAATTTCCCCGGCACGGCTAAAACTGCGCGCCCTGGCGACGGTGACAAAGACCTTTAACTGACGTAACGAGTAATTCATCTGTTTTATTCATGAATAGATGCAATAAATCAATTTTATTTCTCAAAACAAAGAAAGCACAATAGCGGCATCGAATTTCAGGAGCGTTTATGAAACTTTTCCGCATTCTTGATCCATTTACACTGACATTGATTACCGTGGTTCTGCTGGCCTCGTTCTTTCCGGCGCGCGGCGAATTCGTCCCTTTCGTCGAGCATCTCACCACCGCCGCCATCGCGCTGTTATTCTTTATGCACGGCGCCAAGCTGTCGCGTGAAGCAATTATCGCCGGTGGCAGCCACTGGCGTTTACACCTGTGGGTGATGTGCAGCACCTTTATTGTTTTTCCGGTTCTGGGGGTTCTGTTTGCGTGGTGGGCGCCGATTAAGGTCGACCCGATGCTCTATAGCGGTTTTATTTACCTTTGCATATTGCCGGCGACCGTACAGTCAGCAATTGCTTTTACTTCGCTCGCCGGCGGTAACGTCGCCGCGGCGGTCTGTTCCGCTTCAGCATCAAGTCTGCTCGGTATTTTTGTCTCGCCATTGCTGGTAGGGCTGCTAATGCATTTGCATGGCGCTGGCGGCGATCTGGAACAGGTTGGTAAGATTATGCTGCAACTGCTGCTGCCGTTTGTTCTTGGACACTTGTCGCGCCCGTGGATCGGTAGCTGGGTGGCGAAACATAAAAAATGGATTGGCAAAACCGATCAGACCTCGATCTTGCTGGTGGTCTACTCCGCCTTCAGCGAAGCCGTCGTCAATGGAATCTGGCACAAAGTGGGCGTGGGATCACTGCTGTTTATCGTCGTTGTCAGCCTGGTGCTGTTGGCTATTGTCATCGCGATCAACGTTTTTGTCGCCCGCCGCTGCGGCTTTAGCAAGCCGGATGAAATTACCATCGTCTTCTGCGGCTCGAAAAAGAGCCTGGCGAACGGGATACCGATGGCGAATATCCTGTTCCCGGCATCGATTCTGGGGATAATGGTGCTGCCGCTAATGATCTTCCATCAGATCCAACTGATGGTCTGCGCTGTACTGGCTCGTCGCTATAAAGCGCAAACAGACGCCCAACAGGCGCAGGAGAAATCCCGCGCCACGGCAGGTTAACGCGGTTGTTTAAGGGGCTGCACCAGTTGCGTCAGCCCCTCGGTCTTGATTAATAAGGTCAACGCCATCAGCTCGCCGAGATGCCCGGCAGGGAATTGATCCTTACGGGCAAACCACAGCAAATACTCTTCCGGGACGTCGATCAAACGGCGCCCCTTATATTTGCCAAATGGCATCTCGGTATTAGCAATCTCGATGAGCTGCGCTTTATCCACGTTATTCTCCCAGCAGGCGCATCATTTCGGCTTCGTCGATAACCTCAATGCCTAACTCCTGCGCCTTCGCAAGCTTAGAGCCCGCCGCTTCGCCGGCAATCACCAGATCGGTTTTCTTCGACACGCTGCCGGCGACTTTCGCCCCCAGCGCGACCAGCCGCGCTTTGGCATCATCGCGCGACAGCTGGCTCAGGCTACCGGTTAATACTACGGTTTTACCAGCAAACGGACTGTCAATTTCTTCCGCCTTCACCACCACCGGCGCCGGCCAGCGAACGCCTTCAGCGCGCAGTTGCGCGATGACCTCGCGGTTGCTCTCTTCGGCGAAGAAGTTAAAAGTATGCGTGGCGACGACAATCCCGACGTCAGGCACCTTCTGCAGCTCCTCAATCGAAGCCTGTTCCAGCGCTTCAATAGTGCCAAAATGCGCTGCCAGTCCCGCTGCTGTCGCCTCACCGACTTCGCGAATACCTAACGCATACAGGAAGCGGGCGAAGGTCGTCTCTTTCGCTTTCTCCAGCGCGTTGACCACATTTTGCGCCGATTTCGGTCCCATGCGATCCAGCCCGGTAAGCTTACCGGCGCTGAGGCGGAACAGATCGGCTGGCGTATGGACGTACTCTTTCTCAACCAGCTGATCGATGATTTTATCGCCCATACCGTCGACATCCAGCGCCCGTCGGGAGACAAAGTGCTTCAGCGCTTCTTTACGCTGTGCGCCGCAGATAAGCCCGCCGGTACAGCGCGCCACCGCTTCCCCTTCCACCCGTTCAACATCGGAATGACATACCGGGCAATGTGTGGGGAAGATGATTTCACGCGTATGTTCCGGGCGTTCAGAAAGCACCACGTTGACGACCTGCGGGATCACGTCCCCCGCGCGGCGAATCACCACTTTGTCGCCAATACGCAGACCTAAACGTTCGATTTCGTCGGCGTTATGCAGGGTGGCGTTACTGACCAGCACCCCGGCCACGTGCACCGGTTCAAGGCGCGCTACCGGCGTAATCGCTCCGGTACGGCCAACCTGGAATTCCACATCGTTGACAAAAGTCATCTGCTCCTGGGCCGGGAATTTAAAGGCCACCGCCCAGCGCGGAGCGCGGGCGACGAAACCAAGCTGCTCCTGCAGCGCCAGCGAATCGACTTTAATCACCACGCCGTCAATATCAAAACCAAGTTTCGGACGGTCTTCTTCAACCTGGCGATAGTAAGTAAGCACTTCCTCTGGAGAATGACACAGCTTCACGCGGTCGCTCACCGGCAATCCCCACTGCTTAAACTGCTGCAAACGCGCGGAGTGGCTGGCCGGTAGTTCACCGCCTTCCAGCACGCCAACACCGTAGCAGAAGAAAGTAAGCGGTCGCTTCGCGGTAATACGCGGATCCAACTGGCGCAACGAACCCGCGGCGGCATTGCGCGGGTTAGCAAATACTTTGCCGCCGGTGCGGCGCGCTTCTTCATTGATTTTTTCAAATCCGGCCTGAGGCAGGAATACTTCTCCGCGCACTTCCAGCCGCGCCGGGATATTGTCGCCGCGTAGCTTCAGCGGAATAGCGCGAATGGTTCGCACGTTGGAGGTAATATCCTCGCCGGTGGTGCCATCGCCACGGGTCGCCGCCTGCATCAGCACGCCGTTTTCATAGAGGATACTGACCGCCAGGCCATCGAGCTTGAGCTCGCAGCACCAGGTCAGATCCGCCGTATCGCTTAAACGGTCCTGCACGCGTTTGTTAAAGGCGAGGAAACTCTCTTCATCAAAGACGTTATCCAGCGATAGCATGGGCACTTCATGGCGAATCTGGCTGAAAGAGGCCAATGGCGCCGCGCCAACGCGTTGGGTCGGCGAGTCAGGGGTAATCAGCTCAGGATGTTGCGCTTCGAGTTCGCGCAGTTCGCGCATCAGCCGGTCATATTCCGCATCGGGAATCTCCGGGGTGTCCATAACATGATACAGATATTCATGATGGCGAAGGGTGGTTCGCAGTTCAGTCAGTTTTTGTTCGATTGGTTCCATATCGCACCATCAATGATAAAAAACCCCCGACGGGCGGGGGTTCAGATTAAGCAGACGACACGCTAGCGCGTAGATCAGGCGTTAGCCTCTTTTACTTCGCGAATACGATCCTGGTACTCACGCAGTTTCTGCGGCGTCATCATCCGACGCTGGTCGTCAAGCACGACGCCGCCAACTTCATCGGCGATGTACTGCGCCGATTGCAGCATCAGTTTAAAGTTTTGCAGCTCGTCGCCAAACGACGGCACCTGCATAAAGATAGTCACGCCTGGCGTGGTCATATCCACCATCGCATCCGGATTGAAGGTGCCAGGTTTAACCATGTTCGCCAGGCTGAACAATACCTGTCCGCTACCGTCCGGGCTTAAATGACGATGGAAAATATTCATATCGCCAAACTTAAAGCCGGCCTGCTGGATGCTGTTGATCAGCAGTTCGCCATTAAGCTGCGAACCGTGATGCGCGGCGACGTTCATCACGATGACCGTCTCTTTGCGCTCTTTCGGCTGCGGCGCGGCGGCCGGCTGCTGAGGTTCAGCGGCTGGCGCTTCAGGGGCCGGTTGCGGCTGCGGCGCGGCAGGCTGTTGAACCGGCGCAGGTTGTTGAGCAACAGGTTGTGGGACTGGCGCCGACTGTTGAGCTACAGGCTGCTGCGGAGCAGGCTGCACCGGCTGCTGATATTGCGGCGGTACCGGCTGCGGCTGATGGACCGGCTGCGCTGGATGTACCGGCTGAGCAGGGGCAACATGATGCGGCGGCTGGGCCTGCGGCTGCGGAGCAACAGGCTGCTGCGGGCGCGACGCGTGCGGCGGCGCCTGATGAACCGGCTCGTCCTGACGCACAGGCTGCTGCACCTGACGCTCATAAGGAGGCTGATACTGGTGTTGCGGCGCCTGACGAGGTGCTTCTTGCTCCCCATATGCGCCGTTCGGGGCGTGATTAACCCGGTGAACGCGAACTTCACCTACGCCTTCAACATCGTCATCAAAGTCATCGCCTTCCGATGTTTCATCGTCGCGAGACTTCATACGTTTCAGTGGGCGATCGCGGAACATCGAGGAACGCTCTTTACGGCTGGTCCAGAAACCATGTACCAGTAAAGCGATTATGGCGATCGCGCCAACAATGATTAATATCAGACGCAAATCCTGCATCATTATATTCTCTGTTGTTCTAACACCTTGCCACCACGGCAAACATTTACTCACTAAGAGTATTTGCCGATTACATCAAGTGCAAGTGCGTCTGCCCCTTTCACCCCATAAAGATGAACTAAATCGTGCTTTTTGCTGTTTTTTCGAACATTTCCTAACTGGTTATTGTCTGACAACCCGATAAAATAAGCGGGCATTCACACTGAATGTTAAAAAAGGAGCATCGCCTGACTATGGTTTCATCATCCGCAACTACCCCACGTAGCGGCGTCTACTATTTTTCACAAGGCTGGAAACTCATCAGGCTGCCAGGGATCCGACGTTTCGTGTTCCTGCCTTTATTAGTTAACGTGATTCTGATGGGCGGCGCGTTCTGGTGGCTGTTTACCCGCCTCGATAGCTGGATCCCTTCATTAATGAGCCATGTGCCTGAATGGCTTCAGTGGTTAAACTACCTGCTGTGGCCGGTGGCGGTTATCTCTATTTTGTTGGTATTTGGTTACTTCTTTTCGACCATCGCCAACTGGATTGCCGCGCCGTTTAGCGGCCTGCTGGCGGAACAGCTCGAAGCGCGACTGACCGGCGCGACGCCGCCCGACGTTGGCATATTCGGCATCATGAAAGATGTCCCGCGCATCATGAAACGCGAATGGCAAAAGTTTGCCTGGTACCTGCCGCGCGCCATCGTTCTGTTACTGCTGTACTTTATCCCCGGCATTGGCCAAACCGTCGCGCCGGTACTGTGGTTCTTGTTTAGCGCCTGGATGCTGGCCATTCAGTATTGCGACTATCCGTTCGATAACCATAAAGTGCCGTTTAAAACCATGCGCGAGGCGCTGCGTTCGCGGAAGGTCATCAACATGCAGTTTGGCGCGCTGACCAGCCTGTTCACCATGATCCCGGTTCTCAACCTGGTTATTCTGCCAGTCGCTATCTGCGGCGCGACGGCGATGTGGGTGGATTGCTATCGCGATAAGCACGCGATGTGGAAATAGTGCGCTTAGCTCTCTCTTTCGGGGCGGTTCACGCCGCCCCTTATTTCCGTCTTATTCCTTCTTGCTCATCATTATTTCCCTTCAGCATATAGATATGCTAAATCCTTACTTCCGGATATTGTTTAAGCGGGTATGCTGAAGCCGTACCCCCAAATTTCATACAGTTAAGGACGGGCCATGAGTAAGATTTTTGAAGACAACTCCCTGACAATCGGTCATACGCCGCTGGTACGACTGAACCGCATCGGTAATGGCCGAATCCTGGCCAAGGTAGAATCTCGTAACCCGAGCTTTAGCGTTAAATGCCGTATCGGCGCCAATATGATTTGGGATGCTGAAAAGCGCGGCGTACTGAAACCGGGTGTTGAACTGGTTGAACCAACCAGCGGCAACACCGGTATCGCCCTCGCCTACGTCGCCGCCGCTCGCGGCTACAAACTGACGCTGACCATGCCGGAAACCATGAGCGTGGAACGCCGCAAGCTGCTGAAAGCGCTGGGTGCTAATCTGGTGCTGACCGAAGGCGCGAAAGGCATGAAAGGCGCCATCCAGAAGGCGGAAGAGATTGTCGCCAGCGACCCGGAAAAATATCTGCTGCTGCAGCAGTTCAGTAACCCGGCTAACCCGGAAATTCACGAAAAGACCACCGGCCCGGAAATCTGGGAAGACACCGATGGCCAGGTTGACGTCTTTATCTCCGGCGTCGGTACCGGCGGTACCCTGACCGGTGTTTCTCGTTATATTAAAGGCACGAAAGGTAAAAAAGATCTGATTACCGTCGCCGTTGAGCCGACCGACTCGCCTGTTATCGCCCAGGCGCTGGCTGGTGAAGAGCTGAAACCTGGCCCGCACAAAATTCAGGGCATCGGCGCCGGCTTTATCCCGGGCAACCTCGACCTGAAACTGGTCGATAAAGTGGTCGCCATCACCAACGAAGAAGCCATCTCCACCGCTCGTCGCCTGATGGAAGAAGAAGGTATTCTGGCCGGTATCTCTTCCGGCGCTGCTGTTGCCGCGGCGTTAAAGCTGCAGGAAGATGAAGCCTTTACCAATAAGAATATTGTGGTTATCCTACCGTCTTCTGGTGAGCGTTATTTAAGCACGGCGCTGTTCGCAGATCTCTTCACCGAGAAAGAATTGCAACAGTAGTGCCAGTTTGTAAAAACCGTGTAAAAAAGCACCTTTTCGGGTGCTTTTTTGTGGCATACGTCAAAGTTTTACCCCTCCTGGCATTGATTCACCTCGTAGGGTCTGGTATTTAACCAGCACATTTATTTTGAAGCGCGAAATTATTCAGATTTGGATTTCCGCAGGCTGAATCGATTTTATGATTTGGTTCAAGTCTTCCTTTCGCGGCATAATGTTTAATGAAGTGCTAGACGTCAACGGACTTAAGGTCCTCTCAGCGGTTCCGCTGCTGACGCCTTAGCCACACACGTAACGCCGGCGCTAACAATACAGGCTAAAGTTTGGTCGTTAGGCTAGACTTTAGGTCCACAACACTAAACCTATAAGTTGGGGAAATATAATGTTCCAGCAAGAAGTTACCATTACCGCTCCGAACGGTCTGCACACCCGCCCTGCTGCTCAGTTTGTTAAAGAAGCGAAAGGCTTCACTTCTGAGATCACTGTAACCTCCAACGGCAAAAGCGCCAGCGCAAAAAGCCTGTTCAAACTGCAAACTCTGGGCCTGACTCAGGGTACCGTTGTGACCATCTCCGCTGAAGGCGAAGATGAGCAAAAAGCAGTTGAGCATCTGGTTAAACTGATGGCTGAACTCGAGTAAGTTCACGGGTTCTTTTTAATATCAGTCACAAGTAAGGTAGGGTTATGATTTCAGGCATTTTAGCATCCCCGGGTATCGCTTTCGGCAAGGCTCTCCTGCTGAAAGAAGATGAAATTGTCATCGACCGGAAGAAAATTTCTGCCGATAAGGTTGATCAGGAAGTTGAACGTTTCCTGAACGGCCGCACCAAGGCCTCCGCCCAGCTGGAGGTCATCAAAACCAAAGCTGGTGAAACTTTCGGTGAAGAAAAAGAAGCCATCTTCGAAGGGCATATTATGCTGCTGGAAGATGAGGAGCTTGAGCAGGAAATCATAGCCCTGATTAAAGATAAGCACATGACTGCCGATGCGGCAGCCAATGAAGTTATCGAAGGTCAGGCAACTGCACTGGAAGAGCTGGATGACGAATACCTGAAAGAGCGTGCCGCTGACGTACGCGATATCGGTAAACGTCTGCTGCGCAACATTCTGGGCCTGGCAATCATCGATCTGAGCGCTATCGCGGATGAAGTCATCCTCGTTGCCGCCGATCTGACCCCGTCGGAAACCGCACAGCTGAACCTGAATAAGGTGCTGGGTTTCATCACCGACGCGGGCGGCCGTACTTCCCACACCTCTATCATGGCGCGCTCCCTTGAGCTGCCGGCAATTGTCGGTACCGGAAGCGTCACCTCCCAGGTGAAAAACGGCGACTATCTGATTCTCGATGCGGTTAACAACCAGGTTCTGGTTAACCCGAGCAACGAAAAAATTGAAGAGCTGCGTGCGCTGCAGGCGCAGGTTGCTGAAGAAAAAGCGGAACTGGCGAAACTGAAAGATCTGCCGGCCATCACCCTCGACGGTCATCAGGTTGAAGTTTGCGCTAACATCGGTACCGTTCGCGACGTAGACGGCGCTGAGCGCAACGGCGCGGAAGGCGTGGGCCTGTACCGTACCGAATTCCTGTTCATGGACCGCGATTCTCTGCCGACTGAAGAAGAACAGTTCGCAGCCTATAAAGCGGTGGCTGAAGCGTGCGGCTCACAGGCCGTTATCGTTCGCACCATGGACATCGGCGGCGATAAAGAGCTGCCGTACATGAACTTCCCGAAAGAAGAGAACCCGTTCCTCGGCTGGCGTGCCGTGCGTATCGCGATGGATCGTAAAGAGATCCTCCGCGACCAGGTTCGCGCTATCCTGCGTGCCTCCGCTTTCGGTAAGCTGCGCATCATGTTCCCGATGATCATCTCTGTTGAAGAAGTGCGCGCACTGAAGAAAGAGATTGAGATCTACAAACAGGAACTGCGTGACGAAGGTAAAGCTTTTGACGAATCAATTGAGATCGGCGTGATGGTGGAAACCCCGGCAGCCGCGACTATTGCTCGTCATTTAGCCAAAGAAGTTGATTTCTTTAGTATCGGAACCAATGATTTAACGCAATATACTCTGGCAGTTGACCGTGGTAATGATATGATCTCGCATCTTTACCAGCCGATGTCACCGTCTGTGCTGACTCTGATCAAGCAAGTTATTGATGCTTCTCATGCAGAAGGCAAATGGACTGGTATGTGTGGTGAGCTTGCGGGCGATGAACGTGCTACACTTCTGTTGCTGGGTATGGGGCTGGACGAATTCTCTATGAGCGCCATTTCCATCCCGCGCATCAAGAAGATTATTCGTAACACGAACTTCGAAGATGCGAAAGTATTAGCAGAGCAGGCTCTTGCTCAACCGACAACGGACGAGTTAATGACGCTGGTTAACAAGTTCATTGAAGAAAAAACAATCTGCTAATCCACGAGATGCGCGGCCCAAATTACTGCTTAGGAGAAGATCATGGGTTTGTTCGATAAACTGAAATCTCTGGTTTCTGATGACAAAAAAGACACCGGAACTATTGAGATTGTTGCTCCGCTCTCTGGCGAGATCGTCAACATCGAAGACGTGCCGGATGTGGTTTTTGCGGAGAAAATTGTGGGTGATGGCATTGCCATCAAACCTACTGGCAACAAAATGGTTGCGCCGGTAGAGGGTACCATCGGTAAAATTTTTGAAACCAACCATGCTTTCTCTATTGAATCCGATAGCGGCATTGAGCTGTTTGTTCACTTCGGTATCGATACCGTTGAACTGAAAGGCGAAGGCTTCAAGCGCATCGCTGAAGAAGGTCAGCGCGTGAAAGTCGGCGACCCGGTTATCGAATTCGATCTGCCGCTGCTGGAAGAAAAAGCCAAGTCTACCCTGACTCCGGTTGTTATCTCCAACATGGACGAGATCAAAGAGCTGATCAAACTGTCCGGTAGCGTCACCGTTGGTGAAACTCCGGTTATCCGCATCAAGAAGTAATTCTTGCTTGCCGAGAAAATGGCGCCTGAAGGCGCCATTTTTTTATGCTGGGCGGTAGCATTTTTCACTCGCCAGGATTTTCATCCCCTGCGGGCTACTTTCCAGAATCCGCCGTTCGCTATCCGCGACCCATAGCTCGCACTGGTAGCCAGGATCGCTTTCAAACAACGACCTCGCCCTACAGGCATCTTCCAGCGCATTCATTCCCGTTGTCTCGAAATGGCCGACGGTTCTTCCCTCCCTGCGTACCACTAACCGATAGCTATGCATCGTTATTGCGCTCCAGACGGCGGTAAAATAAGTTCATCGCAGCCCTGACTCTCGGTCCAGGTCATTACCGCCAGCACGCGCTGAGCGGCGGCGCGCGTAGCGTCTCCCAACGACATGTCGCGCACCAGGTTGCTGATGAGCTCGGCGCAGAACAGGTCGCCGGTGCCTTTGAGGTCGGTTTCGACGCGAGGATGGACGACCACTTCGACCGCGTCGTCGGTGACCACCAGCACGTTAATAGTCGAAGTATCCGGTCCAGGCGCGCTGGTAATCACCACCCACTTTAGCGTATCGGAAAGCAGACTTCGCGCGGCGACCACCGCTTCCTGCTGGTTGTGGCACGGCATGCCGCTGAGGGTTTCGAGCTCGAACAGATTTGGCGTGATACCCCGCGCCAGCGGCAATAGATGGCGGCGATAAGCCTCGGGGATCTCCGCTTTTACGTAAATGCCGCTATCCACATCGCCAATCACCGGGTCAACCAGAATACAGAGGTCGGGATGGTGCACGCGGATCCGCTGCAGCCACTGCGCCAGCAGCGCAATTTGCCCGGCGCTGCCCATATAGCCGGTGGTTACCGCCCGCAGCTCGCGAAGCGCATCACGCTCCTCCAGCGCCCGCAGATAGCCGCTAAACCACTCTTCCGGGATCACTCCACCGTAGAAAGTATCGTAATGTGGGGTATTGCTGAATAACACCGTCGGCACCGCCATCACCCGTAATTCATGCTGCTTGATTGCCGGTACCGCGATACTGTTGCCGACGCTGCCGTATACCACCTGCGATTGCACCGCCACAATATCAACCTCCAGCGCCCGGCTGTGGTCGTTAAAGAGCACGGACTGTATTTCGTCTTGCTGACTCATCCTTTCTCCCCCCGCTGGACAGCGGGTCATACTCTGATTATCATTCGTCCTATGCTAAAATTCATTTTGTCATAGGTCAATAATGTTCACCGGAAAAACCGCAAGCGAGATTTTCGATAACATCCGTCATCTGGTGCAGAGCGGCGCGTTGCAACCCGGCGAGGCGCTGCCGCCGGTGCGCGAACTGGCAGGCGAACTGGCAGTCAACCGCAATACGGTGGCGGCGGCCTACAAGCGGCTGGTGACTTCAGGGCTCGCCGTCAGTCAGGGGCGTAACGGCACGGCCATTAAGGCGCGCAATACGCTTAATGCGGTCGAGGGTGGCGATCCAACGACATCGCTGATTGATATTTCCGGCGGCAATCCGGATCCACGATGTCTGCCGGATATTGGCCGTTTTCTTCCGCAGCTGCCGCAGACCCCGCACTTATACGGCGATGCCGCCGTTGAGCCACGGCTGGCTGACTGGGCCCGGGAGTGGGTGAGTCGCGATATCGGCCAGGAATTTGACATCAACTTGACCAGCGGCGCGATTGACGCTCTGGAACGCCTGCTCTGCG
This sequence comes from Klebsiella sp. JN_Kp122, assembly GCF_040062085.1. NCBI lineage: Bacteria > Pseudomonadati > Pseudomonadota > Gammaproteobacteria > Enterobacterales > Enterobacteriaceae > Klebsiella > Klebsiella sp. JN_Kp122. The sequence goes on along the minus strand of NZ_JBEAHW010000015.1, from coordinate 138,635 downwards.
CGCTGCTGCTCCCCGGCGACAGCGTCGCGGTAGAAGACCCCTGCTTTCTGAGCAGCATCAATATGCTGCGTTACGCTGGTTTCCAGCCCAGCCCTGTCGCCGTCGACGGTGAAGGCATGGACCCGGAGCGGCTTGAAGAAGCACTGCGCAACGGCGCCCGCGCGGTAATACTGACTCCACGCGCCCACAACCCGACCGGCTGCAGTTTGACGCCGGAGCGCGCACAAGCGATTCGCACCGTGCTCGCCCGCTATCCGCAGACGCTGGCGATCGTTGACGATCACTTCGCCCTGCTCTCAGCGACATGCTGGCACAATCCGCTACCTGACGGCATTCAGCGTTGGGCGCTGGTGCGCTCAATGTCCAAAACCCTCGGCCCGGATTTGCGGCTGGCGATAGTCGCCAGCGACCCGACAACCTCGGCGGCGCTGCGCCTGCGCCTGAACGCCGGTAGCCAGTGGGTCAGCCATTTACTACAAGAGCTGGCGTTCGCCTGCCTGAATGATAGCGCTTTTGCCGCTTCTCTGACTGCGAGCCAGCACCATTATCAGCAGCAAAATCAGCGGCTCGCCGCCGCGTTGGCCCGCCACGGCGCTGGCGATTATCCGTCTGGCGATGGTCTTAACTTCTGGCTGCCGCTATCAGCCGCCAGCCAGCCGCTGGCGTTGCGTCTGGCGCGGGCCGGTTGGCTGGTGCGTGAAGGTGAAGCCTTTGGCGTGAAAACACCGGCGCACGGCCTGCGCCTGTCGCTGGGCGCCTTAACCGAGGCGCAAATTGAACAACTTGCACACGATTTATCGCTGGTCTTACCTTGTTAAACACGGGAGTTGTTATGCGGATCCACTTTATCGTCCATGAAGTTTTTGAAGCGCCTGGCGCCTATCTGCGCTGGGTTAACGCGCGCGGCTATCAGGCCAGCTGGTCGCGAGTTTATGCCGGGGATCCGCTGCCGGCGAATGCTGAAGGTTTTGATATGCTGGTGGTACTTGGCGGCCCGCAATCACCACGCACCACGCTTGCCGAGTGCCCATGGTTTGATGCCCATGCCGAGAAAAACCTGATTGCCCAGGCGATTGCCGCCGGGCGTATCGTGGTCGGGATTTGTCTCGGATCGCAGCTCATCGGCGAAGCGCTGGGGGCGCCGGTGATGCAAAGCCCGGAAAAAGAGATTGGCCACTATCCTATCATCCTGACCACCGCCGGACTGCAGGATGACAACATCGCCCATTTCGGCTCATCGGTGGTAGTCGGTCACTGGCACAACGATATGCCGGGCCTGACGCCTGCGGCGGAAGTCCTGGCTTCCAGCGAAGGGTGCCCGCGGCAAATCGTCAAATATAGCGATCGGGTCTACGGTTTTCAGTGCCATATGGAGTTTGACGCGGAGGTCATCGAGTTATTAATTACCCACTCGCAACATGAACTTGCCGCCGCAAAAGGCAGGCGCTTTATTCGCAGCGAAGATGAAATGAGGCAATGGGATTATCGCGAGATGAATCAAAAACTATGGGCGTTTCTGGATAAGCTGGTAGCGAAACACGCACTTTAGTTAACCGGCCCCCATGCCTGGCATGGGGACCGTGGTAGCGCGTTTAGATACCCGCTCCCTGGCTGAAGTGTTCTTCGCCGAACACGCCGGTTGAGAGATAGCGATCGCCGCGATCGCAGATGATCGCCACCACCACCGCGCCCGGATTGGCGCGAGCAATACGCAGCGCCCCGGCAACCGCGCCGCCGGAACTGACGCCACAGAAGATCCCTTCCTGTACGGCCAACTGGCGCATCGTGTTTTCCGCATCCTGCTGGTGGATATCCAGCACCTCATCCACCAACGAGGCATTAAAAATGCCCGGCATATATTCCTGCGGCCAGCGGCGGATCCCCGGAATGCTGCTGCCCTCTTCCGGCTGTAGCCCAATGATACTTACCGGCTTCGCCTGTTCGCGCAGAAAACGCGATACGCCGGTAATGGTACCGGTGGTACCCATGCTGGAAACAAAGTGGGTGATACGCCCGTCCGTCTGGCGCCAGATCTCCGGGCCGGTGGTGGTGTAATGGGCGTAAGGGTTATCCGGATTATTGAACTGATCCAATAGCTTACCCTCGCCACGCTCGGCCATCGCGGCGGCCAGATCGCGAGCGCCCTCCATCCCCTGCTCTTTGGTGACCAGGATGAGTTCAGCGCCGTAGGCGCGCATCGCGGCACGGCGCTCCTGGCTCATGTTGTCCGGCATCAGCAGTTTCATCTGATAGCCTTTTAACGCCGCAATCATCGCCAGCGCGATACCGGTATTACCGCTGGTCGCCTCGATCAATACATCGCCGGGTTTAATTTCGCCGCGCTTTTCCGCTTCGACAATCATCGACAGCGCGGCGCGATCTTTTACCGAGCCTGCCGGGTTGTTGCCCTCAAGCTTGAGCCAAATTTCGCTGCCGTTGTCCGGCCCCAGACGTTGTAATTTCACCAGCGGCGTGTTGCCAATTGTTTGTTCTAATGTGTTCACTTCAGCTGTCCAATAAAAAGCCCGGCCGCGTCATGCGCTCCGGGCTGTCAGCCGGGGCAGCGCAACGCCGCCCGGCAAAAGCACGTGGATTTAAGCTATCAGGCCGACTCTGCCAGAGCAAGTTCGCCGCGCGGCTCGATGCGCTCGGTTCCGTTATACAGGCGCGCATTCTGCAAGCCGACAAACAGGCGTTCGCCGCGGGACGGAGCCTCATCGCCCGCCAGCACCACGCTCAGCGGTTCGTCATACCACCCAAGAGGCTGGACGACTAATTGGGTGTAGTGCCCCTTCGGACTGGCTTCCAGCACCTGCACCGGCAACGGCGAATCCAGGCTGGTACGGCGGCTGATATCTACTTCCCACGGTCGCAGGAACAGATCGACCGGCCCCTGGTATACCGGGGTATAGCCTAAAGGCCAGCGGTGGGCGCCGACGTGGAACTGGCCGCCGCGAATGGTGCCCTGCAGGCGGTTAACTTCGCCCATAAACTCGAGCACAAAACGGGTCGAAGGTTCACGCCAGACGCGTTCAGGCGCATCGGCCTGTTCGATGTTGCCTTGGCTCATTACCACTACCCGATCGGCGACTTCCATCGCCTCTTCCTGGTCGTGGGTAACAAACACGCTGGTGAATTTTAATTCTTCATGTAGCTGGCGCAGCCAGCGGCGCAGTTCTTTACGCACCTGCGCATCCAGCGCGCCAAAGGGTTCATCCAGCAGCAGAATTTGCGGCTCAACCGCCAGCGCGCGCGCTAACGCCACGCGCTGCTTCTGGCCGCCGGAAAGCTGCGCCGGATAACGGTCGGCAAGATGGGCCAGTTGCACCATCTCCAACAGTTTGGTCACCTTGGCTTTAATCGCCGCCGCATTGGGACGCTCACGGCGCGGCAGCACGGTCAGGCCAAAGGCGATGTTATCGAATACCGTCATATGTCGAAACAGCGCATAGTGCTGGAAAACAAAGCCCACTTTACGATCGCGCGCGTGCATCCGGCTCACGTCGGTACCGTGAAAACGGATATGGCCGCTGGATTGATGCTCCAGCCCGGCGATAATCCGCAATAAGGTGGTTTTACCGGAGCCGGACGGCCCCAACAGCGCAACCATTTGCCCGGAAGGGATATCCAGCGAGATATCATTCAGCACCTGGGTGCGACCAAACGATTTCTTAATATTGGCAATCTCAATGCTCATGATTTCCCTCCTGTTGCGCGCGTTTTTCCTGATTGGCCAGACGCCATTGCAACATACTCTTTAAAAACAGGGTCAAAATAGCCATTAACGTCAGCAGGGCCGCGGCGGTAAACGAACCGACGGTGTTGTAGTCCTGCTGCAGTAATTCAATTTGCAGCGGCAGCGACAGCGTTTCGCCGCGGATCGAGCCGGAAACGACCGACACTGCGCCGAATTCGCCAATCGCGCGGGCGTTGGTCAGCACCACGCCGTACAGCAGCGCCCAGCGAATATTGGGTAGCGTCACCCGGCGGAACATCTGCCAACCGGAAGCGCCGAGCAGTATCGCCGCTTCATCTTCGTTGCTCCCCTGGCTCATCATCACCGGCACCAGCTCGCGGACCACAAACGGGCAGGTGACGAAGATAGTCGCCAGCACCATGCCCGGCCAGGCGAACATGATCTGCAGGTTGTGCTCATCAAGCCAGCCGCCGAGTGGGCCGTTGGAGCCGTAAAACAGTAAATAAACCAGACCTGCCACCACCGGCGAGACGGCGAACGGGATATCCAGCATCGTCAGCAGCAGCTGGCGGCCAGGGAAGGTAAAGCGCGTCACCAGCCAGGCCAACAGCGTACCGAATATCAGATTCACCGGCACGGTAATCAACGCGATCATCACCGTCAGCCAGATGGCGTGCAGCATGTCCGGATTGGCCAGGTTTTCCAGCACCGGCATTAACCCTTTACTGAAAGCCTGGACAAAAATATAAATCATCGGCACCACGAGGATGAAGGCGGATACCAGCATCCCGACGCCGATCAGAAACCATTTGCCCCAGTTGATCCGGGGCGCGTCATAGCGCTTCAATTGAGTAACTTCCGCCATTAGTGACCTACCACGCGTCGACCAAAGCGACTCTGCAGGGTGTTGATAGAGAACAGCAGCAGCAGCGAAGCCGCGAGGATCACCGAGGCAATCGCGCTCGCCGCCGGGTAATCAAACTCCTGCAAACGAATGAAAATCATCAGCGAAGTCACTTCCGTTTTCCATGCGATGTTGCCGGCGATAAAGATCACCGCACCGAACTCGCCAAGGCTGCGGGTAAACGACAGCGCAATCCCCGCCAGCAGGGCTGGCGACAGTTCAGGCAGCACCACTTTGCGGAAACTCTGTAAGCGCGTCGCGCCGAGGGTTTCCGCCGCCTCTTCATATTCCGGCCCTAACTCTTCCAGCACCGGCTGCACGGTACGCACCACAAACGGGATGCTGGTAAAGGCCATCGCCACCGCGATGCCAAGCCAGGTATAGGTCACTTTGATATCAAACTTCGCCAGCCACTCGCCGTACAAGCCATTAACCGAGAACAGCGAGGCCAGCGTCAGGCCCGCCACCGCCGTCGGCAGCGCGAACGGCAGGTCCATTAGGGCATCGAGCAGCGTACGGCCTGGAAAACGATAACGGGTAAGAATCCACGCCATCAGCAGGCCGAACACGCCGTTAAAAATCGAGGCCACGAAGGCCGACAGCAGCGTGACTTTATAGGCGGCAACCACCTGAGGGTTGGTAATCACCTCCCAATACTGTGCCCAGCTCATCTGCGCCAGCTGCATCACCAGCGCGCTGAGCGGCAACAGTAAAATCAGGCACACAAACAGCAGGCTGGTGCCAAGGCTCAGGGTAAAGCCCGGCAGCACGCGCTTGGACGACACAGCCAACATTACTGACGCCCCGCTGCCAGCAGTTTGTCCAGCTCGCCGCCGCTGACGAAGTGGGTTTTCATCACTTCAGGCCAGCTGCCAAACTGGTCTTCCACGCGGAACAGTTCGGTCTGCGGGAATTTATCTTTCAGCGACGCCATCACTTTCGGATCGTTCACGCGATAGTAGTAATCGGTGATGATGGTCTGCGCCTGCGGACTATAGAGATAGTTCAGGTAGGCTTTCGCCGCTTTTTCAGTACCGTTGGCCTTAATGTTTTTGTCTACCCACGCGACCGGGAATTCGGCGAGGATATTGACCTTCGGCACAACGACTTCGAACCCCTGCGCTTCATACTGTTTACGGATGTTGTTAACTTCCGATTCAAAAGTAATCAGCACATCGCCCAACCCGCGCTCGACGAAGGTGGTGGTCGCGCCGCGACCGCCGGTATCGAATACCTCGACGTTCTTCAGGAACTGGGTCATGAACTGTTCGGTTTTGGCTTTATCGCCGCCATCGGCTTTGTCCGCCGCCCCCCAGGCCGCAAGATAGGTATAGCGCGCGTTGCCTGAAGTTTTAGGATTCGGGAAGATCAGCTTCACGTCAGAACGCACCAGATCGTTCCAGTCATGAATATTTTTGGGATTGCCCTTACGCACCAGGAACGCCATGGTCGAATAGAACGGCGAGCTGTTATTCGGCAGACGGCTCTGCCAGTCTGCCGGGATCAGGTTGCCTTTATCATGCAGAATCTGGACGTCCGTCACCTGGTTATAGGTCACGACGTCAGCCTTCAGACCTTGCAGAATCGCCAACGCCTGCTTGGAGGAGCCCGCATGTGACTGCTTAATGGTCAGCTTGTCGCCGCCGTTTTCTTTTGCCCACTGCTGTTCAAAAGGCGGATTAAGGGCGGCGAACAGCTCGCGGGAAACATCATAGGAACTGTTCAGCAGTTCAGTCGCCTGCGCCTGCGCCACCAGCAGCATGGAAGCTGCCAGCGCCAGATATCCTTTTTTCAGTGATTTAACGGCCATTGCGCACCCTTATCAAAAATGATCATTTACTGATGATCATCATATTTATAACGAGTACGAAAGGAGTAACGGTTTTATATACCGTTTGGCGATTTGGAAGTAGAAAAGAGAATAAGCAACTGGCAAAGCTTTGCTGAAAGCGGCTGTACGTATGCTGGATTCGCTTACACCCTAACCCTCTGGGTTAGGGTTAGGGTTAGGGTGAGGGGAAAAATTACAGCGCCTGAATACGCTCCAGCGACGGCGCGAAGTAATAACCGCCGGTCACCGGTTTAGTGAAGCGCAGCATGGCATCGCGCTTACCGTCGGTATCGCCGAACATACTCAGCAACTGCTGCTCAATGTTATACAGGCGAGCGCAGTAGGCGCAGAAGTACAGGCCGTTAGTGCCGCTGGCGGTACCGTATGGCAGGCTCTGGCGGACGATTTTCAGCCCTTTGCCATCTTCTTTTAAGTCCACGCGGCTCAGGTGCGAAGTAATCGGGCGCTCGTCGCCGTCGATCTCTTCGTTGGCGTCTTTGGTACGGCCAATCATCATCTCCTGATCCGGCACGCTCATGCGGTTCAGCTGCTTAAGATTGTGCTCCCAGCGTTGCACGAATACGTAGCTGCCGCCCGCGTCAACGCCGTCTTTAATCACCGCGACTTCACGGCGGGTTTCTTCGCCTGCCGGGTTTTCGGTGCCGTCGACAAAGCCGCTCAGATCGCGTTCTTCCACCCAGCGGAAACCGTGAATTTCTTCTTTCACTTCAATGGCGTCGCCGAAAGCGGCCACCGCCGCCTGGGCGACGGAAAAGTTCACTTCATGACGGGCGGATAAAATATGAATCAACACGTCATACTGCGTGGATGGCGCCAGCCCTTTGCCGTAAACCGGAAAATCTTTTAACTCTTCCGCGCCTTCACCACCGCTCAGCTGACGCCAGACGGTATTGCCGAAAGCGACCACCGCACCGAGTTTGGCGTCAGGGAATTTAGCCTGGAAGGTGGCCACGTTATCGACAAATATTTTGCTCGCTTCGCGCAGGGCGTTAACGTCCCCTTTTACATTGGCTTCAATCCAAATCGCCGCGCGGCAATGTTCCGGCAAAATGCCGCTCTGAACCTGAGACATCGCTCCTCCTGAAATGATGCAACCACAACGCTATGACGTTGCTAACGCGCCATTGTAACCGTTTTTATCCGCCCACGTGTCTCTTCAGATCAAATTAGCGACGCCAGATAATTTTGCTGACTTTCCAGTTCTTCAGGGTATCGTCGGACGGCATCAGTTCGTCCGGGCCGCTCCAGTGGCCGGTAAAGGCGTAGCTGATGTGCTGGCTGCCAGGCGCTTTACATTCCACCACCGCGCCGTTGTCGGGAACGCCTTTCTCGCAGTTGCCGAACGCTTTGCCGTACAGCTCGCTAAACGGGGTACCGATTTTCACGCCGCTGGCGGCGGGAATCGCGCTATCGCGCACGTCAATGCGGCTCACCGTACCGCCATCGCCGTTGATGGTCAGCGCCAGCTTGTCATCCTTTAGCGCTTCAAAATAGTGAACGATTTTGCCATCCGCGGTTTTCATTCCGCTGCGCAGACGGTAGCTGCCGCCGAGGGCATCGCTAATTGCCTGTTCATTGAGCGGCGTCGACGCCGTCAGTTTACCCACGCCCTGCTCGGTGACCTCGTTGGAGGAACCAAACCAGTTCCATGGATAGGCAGCCGACCAGTTCACCGCGCTCATCGTTGAGCAGCCGGTTAGCGCCAGCGGAAGCGCGCAAAGCATTAGACGTAGCGATTTCATAACTCAATCCTTTCTGATTCATTCAACGCATGTTGGAGTGCGCGATCGGCAAAAAGTGCCATTAAAGCGCTTCAAGGCGAAAACAGGCGTGCAACCTGCGGCTGGTTATCAGCCACCATAGCGCATAAATATCGGCCGCCAGCAGGGCGATGGTCAGCGTGGAAGGCGCCTCGCCGGTGAACCACAGCCACGGCTGCCAGGCCAGCAATAGCGCCTGCGAGGCCATCAGCAGCCAACGCATCAGCGGCCAGATCCGGGGAAAACGCTGACGCTGACCGCTCAACAAAAATGCCGCGACCGCCGGTACGCCGGGCAGTAAACCCAGCCAGAAGTTATCGTGATCGGGATAAAACAGGTTCAGCAGCGCATCCCCCTGCTGGCGGGAGGCGCCGGCCATGACGAACAGCACCCAGGTGCGCGCCTGCAGCAACAGCACGCCCCAAAACAACAGCGGCAGCCGTAAACGACCCTGGGTATCATAATCGGCTGGAATAAATTCAGTATTCTTCATCTTCAATCAGGCGCTTACCCAGGGTGAGTACATCCGAGTGCTCGTAACCGAGACGCTCGTACATCCCCTGCACCACATCGTTATCGTCACGCACCATAATTGAAATTTTCGGGCAACCGCGGGCGATCAGCTTCTTTTCCAGCCGATTGAGCAGCGCATTAGCGATACCGCGGCCGCGGTATTCCGGATGTACGCCAAGATAGTAAGCGGAGCCGCGGTGGCCGTCGTAACCGCCCATCACCGTCCCCACCACTTCACCGTTCACTTCAGCGACCAGAAACAAGCTCACGTCGTGGTTGAGCTTACGCTCGATATCCATTTCCGGATCGTTCCATGGGCGCAGAAGATCGCAGCGCTCCCAAAGGGTGATCACTTCTTCGAAATCCTGCTGGCGAAAAACGCGAATCTCCATGGTATTCCCCACCATTCACGGTTAAAAACAGTGATTATGGCGCGAATATGACTGATAGCCAATATCAGGCGAAATCATCAGCAAAAAATGGCATAATATCGCTTTGTCATGTATTGAAATGAAAAGTAAAACAATTCTTATTTTGAGTGGTCGTAACGGGAAACGCGATACGATATAACATTGGACATCACTTGTTTACAATTCAGGCCGAATGAGCACTTTTAAACCATTAAAAATACTTGCTTCGCGCCGTCAGGTGCTGAAAGCAGGACTGGCTGCGATGACGCTAACCGGCGTCGCTTCCCAAGCCACTGCCAAAGAGCAGCCGCTAAAAACTTCCAATGGACACAGCAAACCCGTCGCAAAGAAAGCAGGCAGCAGGCGTCTGGTGATGCTTGACCCCGGTCATGGCGGCATCGATACGGGGGCAATTGGCCACAACGGTTCGAAAGAAAAACACGTCGTGCTGGCCATTGCTAAAAATGTGCGCAGCATTTTACGCAGCAACGGCATCGATGCCCGTCTGACGCGTAGCGGCGATACCTTTATTCCACTGTACGATCGCGTTGAGATCGCCCACCAGCACGGCGCCGATCTGTTTATGTCGATTCACGCCGACGGCTTTACCAACCCGAGTGCGGCCGGCGCCTCCGTCTTTGCGCTCTCCAACCGCGGCGCCAGTAGCGCCATGGCGAAATATCTCTCCGAGCGCGAAAACCGCGCCGATGAGGTCGCCGGTAAAAAAGCAACGGATAAGGACCATCTGCTGCAGCAGGTATTGTTCGATTTGGTGCAAACCGACACCATTAAGAACAGCCTGACGCTCGGCTCGCATATTCTGAAAAAGATTAAGCCGGTGCATAAACTGCACAGCCGCAATACAGAGCAGGCGGCCTTTGTGGTGCTGAAGTCCCCTTCGATTCCCTCGGTGCTGGTGGAAACGTCGTTCATTACCAACCCAAATGAAGAGAAGCTACTCGGCACTACCGCTTTCCGCCAGAAGATTGCTAACGCTATCGCTTCCGGCATTATTAGTTATTTCCACTGGTTCGATAACCAGAAAGCGCATTCGAAGAGACGTTAATGAAACCCGATGTACAGCAGGTCAAAGCCTTCCTTCTTCAGCTGCAGGATGCCATTTGCGCCAAACTCTCCGCCGTTGACGGCAAGGATTTTGTTGAAGATAGCTGGCAGCGCGAAGGCGGCGGCGGCGGACGCAGCCGGGTTTTACGTGACGGCGGCATCTTTGAGCAGGCCGGGGTTAACTTTTCTCACGTCCACGGCGATGCGATGCCCGCCTCGGCTACCGCCCACCGCCCGGAACTGGCCGGGCGCAGCTTTGAAGCAATGGGGGTTTCGCTGGTGGTGCATCCGCGCAACCCCTATGTGCCGACCAGCCACGCTAACGTTCGCTTTTTTATTGCCGAGAAGCCCGGCGCCGACCCGGTGTGGTGGTTCGGCGGCGGGTTTGATCTAACGCCTTATTATGGGTTTGAAGAAGACGCCATTCACTGGCATCGTACTGCCCGCGATTTATGCCTGCCGTACGGCGACGAGGTCTATCCGCGCTACAAAAAGTGGTGCGATGATTACTTCTTCCTTAAGCACCGCAACGAACAGCGCGGCATTGGCGGTCTGTTCTTTGATGATTTAAATACCCCGGACTTCGACCACTGCTTCGCCTTTATGCAGGCAGTGGGCAACGGCTTTACCGACGCTTACCTGCCGATCGTTGAGCGTCGAAAAACCACGCCTTACGGTGAGCGCGAACGCGATTTCCAGCTTTATCGCCGCGGGCGTTATGTGGAATTCAATCTGGTGTGGGATCGCGGCACGCTGTTCGGCCTGCAGACCGGCGGTCGTACGGAGTCTATTCTGATGTCGATGCCGCCGCTGGTGCGCTGGGAGTATGACTACCATCCGCAGGAAGGCAGCCCGGAAGCCGCGCTGAGCGAGTTCATCAAAGTGAAAGTGTGGATCTGATTTAGGTCTCCTGAGACAAAAAAGCCCCGGATTACCGGGGCTTACTTTTTTATTGTGCTTACAGCGGCTGGGTCTGCGCTTCCACGACCGCCAGCGCCACCATGTTGACGATACGGCGCACGGAGGCGATAGGCGTGAGAATATGCACCGGCTTAGCGATACCCATCAGTACCGGCCCGACGGTTACCCCTTCCGAACTGGAGACGCGCAGCAGGTTGTAGCTGATACGCGCGGCTTCCATATTCGGCATCACCAGAATATTAGCCGCCCCTTTCAGCGGGCTATCCGGCATACGATCGTTGCGGATGCTCTCCACCAGCGCGGCGTCGCCGTGCATTTCGCCGTCAATCATCAGATCCGGCGCGCTCGCTTTCACCAATTCCAGCGTTTTGCGCATTTTGCTGGCGGACGGGCAATCAGCTGAACCGAAGTTAGAGTGCGACAGCAGCGCCACGCGCGGTTCGATACCAAAACGACGCACGCTTTCCGCCGCCATCAGGGTGATCTCCGCCAGTTCTTCCGGCGATGGATCGTGGTTGACATAGGTATCGGCAATAAAAGTGTTACCGCTTGGCAGCAGCAGCGCGTTCATCGCCCCGGCGGTGCTGACGCCGTCGCGGAAGCCAAACAGCGGCTGTACTACGCGATAGTGCTCATGATAATCGCCGATGGTTCCGCAGATCATCGCGTCCGCCTCACCGCGATGAACCATGATCGCGCCAATGACCGAGGTGTTGCTAATTACTGCCCGTTGCGCCTGCTCCTGGGTAATGCCGCGGCGCTTCATCAGCTGATAGTACTCGCTCCAGTACTCTTTGAAGCGCGGATCGGATTCATTATTGACGATTTCGAAGTCCACGCCCGCTTTAATCTGCAGGCCCAGTTTCTGGATGCGCATTTCAATCACGCTCGGGCGACCGATGAGGATTGGCTTCGCCAGCCCCAGAGAAACCAGCTCCTGCGTGGCGTGCAGCACACGAGTCTCCTCACCTTCCGCCAGCACCACGCGCTTCGGCTCTTTGCGCGCCTGGGAGAAGATCGGCTTCATAAACAGGTTAGTTTTATAAACGAACTCGCTCAGCTTCTCGATGTAGGCATCGAAGTCGGCAATCGGCCGGGTCGCCACGCCTGATTCCATCGCCGCTTTAGCGACCGCTGGCGCGATCTTGACGATCAGGCGCGGATCGAACGGTTTCGGAATAATGTACTCCGGGCCAAAGCTGAGATCCTGGTCGCCATAGGCGGAAGCCACGACTTCGCTCTGTTCGGCATGCGCCAGCTCGGCGATAGCATGAACCGCCGCCAGCTTCATCTCTTCGTTTATCGCCGTCGCGCCAACATCCAGCGCGCCGCGGAAGATGAACGGGAAGCACAGCACGTTGTTGACTTGGTTTGGATAGTCGGAACGGCCGGTACAAATAATCACGTCGTCGCGCACTTCCTTCGCCAGCGGCGGCAGGATTTCCGGCTCCGGGTTCGCCAGCGCGAGGATCAGCGGCGAGCGCGCCATCTTCTTGACCATCTCCGGAGTCAGAACTTTCGGCCCGGAGCAGCCAAGGAAAATGTCCGCGCCATCGATGACATCGTCGAGGGTACGTTTCCCGTCGTCTTCCACCGCGTAGGCCGCTTTGGTTTCCGCCATGTTGGCTTCGCGGTCTTTATAGATAACGCCTTTGGAGTCGCAGACCACGATATTGTGTTTCTGCATTCCCAGCGCCACCAGCAGGTTCATACAGGCGATAGCCGCCGCTCCCGCGCCGGAGACCACCATCCGCACATCAGAGAGATTCTTCTCAACCACCCGCAGACCGTTGAGGATCGCCGCAGTGCTGATAATCGCCGTGCCGTGCTGATCGTCGTGGAACACCGGAATATTCATGCGCTCACGCAGTTTCTGCTCAATGTAGAAACATTCCGGCGCTTTAATATCTTCGAGGTTGATGCCGCCAAACGTCGGCTCCAGGGCGGCAACGACATTAATGAATTTGTCAGGATCCAGCTCATCAACTTCAATATCGAACACATCGATACCGGCGAACTTTTTAAACAGAACGCCCTTTCCTTCCATTACCGGTTTTCCGGCCAGCGCGCCGATATTGCCTAAACCGAGGACGGCGGTACCGTTGGAGACCACCGCCACAAGGTTGCCGCGAGCGGTGTATTTGTAAGCGGCCAAAGGATCCTTCTCAATTTCCAGGCACGGCGCGGCAACGCCCGGCGAATATGCCAGCGCCAGATCGCGTTGGGTCGCCAGGGGCTTAGTCGGCGACACCTGAATTTTCCCGGGCACCGGGAACTCGTGGAAATCGAGGGCGCTTTGTTTCAACTGCTCATCCATTTTATGGTTCCTTTCACGTATCGAATCGTAGGGGGTGAAGCGTGATGGCGAGCCGTCGGCCCGCCTTAAGGCGAGGCTTAGTATCGCGCCTGACGGCGGTTTAAACTTTGAAGGCCGCCATACTCTTGCCATCACAAAGGTCTGGTTGTTATCAATTTATAATATTTATGTAACCTAGTTTCACGGTCAATGATAGCCCCGTCTGCTATGCTTTTTAGTTATGTACCTCATCACGACCTCTACCGCATAACGACAAGAACTCATGCAACTTATTGTTCCAGGAGTACTTTTTAATGAACCAGCTAGACAGTATCAAACAATTCACCACCGTAGTCGCCGACAGCGGCGACATTGAATCTATCCGCCACTATCAGCCTGAAGATGCCACCACCAACCCTTCGCTGCTCTTAAAGGCTGCCGGACTGGATAACTACGCCGGGCTTATCGATGATGCCCTCGCCTGGGCTGCAAAACAGGGCGGCAACCGCGAGACGCAGGTCGCCAATGCCTGCGATAAACTGGCGGTCAATTTTGGTGCGGAAATACTCAAAAGCATCCCAGGGCGCGTCTCCACCGAAGTCGATGCCCGTCTCTCCTTCAATCGTGAAAAAAGTATCGAGAAAGCACGCCATCTGGTCGCTCTCTATCAGGAAATGGGGATCGATAAGTCGCGGATCCTGATCAAACTAGCCTCCACCTGGGAAGGGATCCGCGCCGCGGAGGTGCTGGAAAAAGAAGGGATTCACTGCAACCTGACGCTGCTGTTCTCTTTCGCCCAGGCTCGCGCCTGCGCTGAAGCCGGCGTGTTTCTGATTTCGCCCTTCGTCGGGCGTATTTACGATTGGTATCAGGCGCGTCAGCCGTTAGATCCTTACGTGGTTGATGAAGACCCGGGGGTGAAATCGGTGCGCAATATCTACGACTATTTCAAACTCCATAAGTACAACACCATCGTGATGGGCGCCAGCTTCCGCCGTACCGAACAAATCCTCGCGCTGGTCGGCTGCGACCGCCTCACCATCTCCCCGGCCTTGTTACAAGAGCTGCAGGCCAGCGACGCGCCGGTAGTACGCAAACTCATCCCCGCTCATCAGATACTGCCGCGCCCGGTTCCGATGAGCGAAGCGGAATTCCGCTGGGAGCATAACCAGGATCCGATGGCGGTAGAAAAACTGGCGGAAGGTATTCGCCAGTTCGCCGTCGATCAACGCAAACTGGAAGATCTGCTAGCAGCAAAACTGTCATCCTTTGTCACGGAGTAAACGACTATGTCCCGAAGAGAGCTTGCTAACGCCATTCGCGCCCTGAGCATGGACGCCGTCCAGAAAGCCAATTCCGGCCACCCCGGCGCTCCGATGGGGATGGCGGATATCGCCGAAGTGCTGTGGAACGATTTTCTCAAGCACAACCCGACAAACCCGCACTGGTACGATCGCGATCGTTTCATTTTGTCTAACGGCCATGCTTCGATGCTGCTGTATAGCCTGCTGCATTTGACCGGCTACGATCTGCCGATGAATGAGCTGAAAAACTTCCGCCAGCTGCATTCGAAAACGCCGGGTCACCCGGAACATGGTTATACACCCGGCGTGGAAACCACCACCGGGCCGCTCGGCCAGGGGCTGGCTAACGCCGTCGGGATGGCTATCGCCGAACGTACGCTGGCGGCGCAGTTTAACCGTCCCGGCCACGACATCGTCGATCACTACACCTGGGTGTTTATGGGCGATGGCTGTCTGATGGAGGGGATTTCTCACGAGGCCAGTTCGCTGGCGGGCACCCTGGGATTAGGCAAGCTGATCGGGTTCTACGATCACAACGGTATCTCTATTGACGGCCACGTTGAAGGCTGGTTCACCGACGATACCGCCGAGCGCTTTCGCGCCTACCACTGGCACGTGATTGGCGATATCGACGGTCACGACCCCCAGGCGGTGAAGCAGGCAATCCAGGAGGCGCAGGCGGTAACAGACAAACCCTCGCTGATTATTTGCCGCACCATAATCGGCTTTGGTTCACCAAATAAAGCCGGTTCCGAAGAGTCGCACGGCGCGGCATTGGGGGAAAAAGAGGTCGCGCTGGCCCGCGAACAGCTGGGCTGGAAATATCCGCCGTTTGAAATCCCGAAAGAAATTTATCAGGGCTGGGATGCGCGGCCGCGCGGCGAGAAAGCAGAACATGCGTGGAATGAAAAATTCGCCGCTTATCAGCAGCAGTATCCAGAACTGGCGGCTGAGCTTAAACGGCGCATGGAAGGCGAGCTCCCGGATAACTGGCAAAAAACGGCCCGCGATTATGTAGCGAAGCTACAGTCGGAACCGGCGAAGATCGCCAGCCGTAAGGCTTCACAAAATGCGCTTAACGCCTACGGCCCGGATTTGCCTGAGCTGCTCGGTGGTTCCGCCGACCTGGCGCCCAGTAACCTGACGATCTGGTCCGGCTCGAAGTCGATCAAAGAGGATCAGGCGGGTAATTATATCCACTACGGCGTACGCGAATTCGGTATGACCGCGGTGGCTAACGGCATCGCCCTGCACGGCGGTTTTATTCCCTATACCTCGACTTTCCTGATGTTCGTCGAATACGCGCGTAACGCCGCACGCATGGCGGCGCTGATGAAGGCGCATCAGATTATGGTCTATACCCATGATTCAATCGGCCTTGGCGAAGATGGCCCAACGCACCAGGCGGTAGAGCAGCTGGCAAGCCTGCGGCTGACGCCCAATTTTAGTACCTGGCGTCCGTGCGATCAGGTGGAAACCGCCGTCGCCTGGCAGGCGGCCATTGAGCGCAAGGACGGCCCTACCGCATTAATCCTTTCGCGACAGAATCTGGCGCAAATGGCCCGTACGCCGGAACAGGTGCAGGAAATTGCTCGCGGCGGTTACGTTCTGAAGGATGCGGGCGGCAAGCCGGATCTCATCCTGATCGCCACCGGTTCGGAAGTCGAGATCGCCGTTCAGGCGGCGGAGACGCTGCTGGCCAGCGGCATAAACGTGCGGGTGGTGTCGCTGCCTTCCACCGACGTTTTCGATGCTCAGGATGAGGCCTGGCGCGAGTCGGTGCTGCCTTCCGATGTTAGCGCCCGCGTCGCTATCGAAGCCGGTATCGCCGACTACTGGTATAAATATGTCGGCCTGAAAGGCGCAATTGTTGGTATGACCCGCTACGGGGAATCGGCGCCCGCCGACAAGCTGTTCCCGTTCTTCGGCTTTACCGCTGAACATATTGTCGAAGTCAGCCGTAAGGTGCTTAACGGGTGATCCATAGTGTGGGCCAGGCGTCTGGCCCCTGCCAGTTATCGCACTGCGGTTGCTGAGCGTAGCGGGTCAAATTGAACCGCTGGCCGTCATAACGCCAGCGGGTTTGGATCCCGCAATCGCCCGGCGCGCGGCCTTTATCGAAGGTCACCAGTTCATGACGCTGCTCGTCAAAGCTGGCGTTAATCAACTCAATATCGCGCGGCGCATTGCCGGGCGGCTGGAAAGGCAGCGCCAGGCGCACCTGGCGGGCAAGATGCGGCGTTTTGCGCGACACCAGCCACGCCAGCCAAACGGTATTGTAGGCGCCCGCTTCGCAACTGGTCATCAGCAGAACTTTCTCATCGGTCAGCGCGGTGACGCGGATTTCCCGGCGGAAAGGATCGAGCGAACAGGGGCTGGCGTTCATCCGCTCATTGCCGTAATCGATAAGCTCATTTAGTTCGTCGCGGCTGAGGGGCGACTGCGCCACCTCCGCTTTGCCTACGGTGCGCAACGCCGGCGCTGGCGGTACGCTGAGCGGTGGTTCTTCACCTTTGCCGACCCACGCGGTTTCGCTGCCGACCCGCTTTTGCCGATTATCAATAAATAGCAGCGCGGCCTTCAGGCCCTTCAATGAAATGCTTTGCAGACCGTTTTGCAGGGTAATCTCTTTCCCCTCCTGGGCCTGCTGCAGGAAAGCGTCGATACTGACGCTATCACCGGTTTTAATCAGCTTATCGGCAATCTGCCAATGTTTACCGTCAAAATGCAGCGGTTTTCCATCTAGCTGCAGCCGCGGGCCGATGGCCGCCAGCGCGGCAACCGGATTACCGACGCCGCCAAGTTCGATGCGTAAAGCGGCATCGGTGGCTGCCCCCGCGCTGCGGCTTAACGTCATCACCAATCCATGATGCAGCCCGACATTACGCGTGACGCAATAATTTTGATTGTTGCAGGTGACAAGCCAGTCTCCAAACAACTGCTGGGCTGGCGCCGCCCACGCCAACGACGTCGGCAGAAAACCGAAAAAAAGCAGCATTAAAACCCGATGAAACATGAGCGGCACAATCCCGAAGTATGACTGACAGAGTGATTTCTAATTCATCATTATCATCAGCACTGGCGGGGTTTTGCTCAATCAGATTTATCAGAGATCCCGCGACATCAGGCCGGAATTTTGTAGGTATTGCAGCAGGATCACCGCTTTGCCATCCTGAATTTCACCGCTGGCGATCATCTCCAGCGCCCGGACGAACGGCAGTTCCAGCACCTCAATATCTTCATCATCCACGCCGCCGCCCCGGTTAGCACGCTGCGCTTCGCTGTATTCGGCGATAAAAAAGTGAATCAGTTCGGTCACGCCGCCGGGCGACATATAGAGTTCGAAGACCTTGCGCGCCTCGCCGACCTGATAGCCGGTCTCCTCAATCGCCTCCTTGCGGATGCATACCTCTGGCGCGTCGTTATCCAGCAGTCCGGCGCAGGTTTCAATCAGCATGCCATCCGGGTTGCCGTTAACCCAGGTGGCGACGCGGAACTGACACACCAGTACCACGCTCTGCTTGTTGGGGTTGTAAAGCAGAACCGTGGCGCCGTTGCCGCGATCGTACACTTCGCGTTTGTGACGCACGACGCTGCCGTCGCGGCGCGTCAACTCATAGGTCATGTTGCGCAGCAGAAAGTAGTTTTCGGAGAGGATTTTATCTTTAATGACGTGAATATTAAGTGACATGCAAACTCCGCAGCGTGAAATAACCCAGTCATACTACGCCGTGGAGCCTGCTTTGTCGTTAGTGCGGCAGTGCGGAAGCGACCCCAAGATAGTCCATGATCCCCTGCGCGGCATGCCGCCCTTCCGCCATCGCCGTCACCACCAAATCCGCGCCGCGTACCGCGTCGCCGCCGGCAAAGATCTTCTGATTACTGGTCTGGTAACGATAGCGGCTCTCCACGTTCGCCTTGATCCGCCCGCGACTGTCCAGCTGTACCCCTGCGGCTTCCAGCCACGGCATCGAATGCGGGTGGAAACCAAACGCCATAATGACCGCATCGGCAGGCATCACAAATTCGCTGCCGGGGATCGGCGACGGGCTGCGGCGGCCCTGTGCGTCCGGTTCGCCAAGCTGGGTACGCAGAAAACGCACGCCGCTGACCCGGCCGCCCTCGCCGAGCTCAAGGGTGATCGGCTGAACATTGAATTCAAAGTTCGCCCCCTCTTCGCGGGCGTTTTTGACCTCTTTTTTCGACCCCGGCATGTTAGCTTCATCCCGACGATAGGCGCAGGTGACCCGTTGCGCGCCGTGGCGCAGCGCGGTACGCACGCAGTCCATCGCCGTATCGCCGCCCCCCAGCACGACAACATTCAGCCCGGCGGTATCGATATAAGGTTCATCGACCAGCGCTTCCAGCCCCATCACTTGTTTAGTGTTGGCGATAAGGAACGGCAGCGCTTCATACACGCCCGGCGCCTCCTCATTGGGCAGACCGGCTTTCATCGAGCGATAGGTACCGGCGCCGACGAAAACCGCGTCATAGTCTGCAAGCAGTTGAGCGAGTTCGATGTCTTTGCCCACCTCGCAGTTCAGTTCAAAGCGGATGCCCATTTGGCTGAAAATCTCGCGCCGACGGGCCAGCAATGATTTATCCAGCTTGAAAGGCGGAATACCGAAAGTCAGCAAGCCGCCGATTTCCGGGTGGCGATCGAACACCACCGGCGCCACGCCGCTACGCGCCAGAAGGTCGGCGCAGGCCAGGCCCGCAGGCCCGGCGCCGATGATGGCAACCTTCTTGCCGCTGGCTTTTACCGCCGAAAGGTTCGGGCGCCAGCCGTCGGCCAGCGCCTGGTCGGAGATATAGCGTTCGATGTTGCCGATAGTCACCGAGCCGCTCTCGTCGCGCAGCGTGCAGGCGCCTTCGCACAGGCGATCCTGCGGGCAGACGCGGCCTGTGATTTCCGGCAGACAGTTGGTTTGATGGGAAAGCTCAACGGCGCTGGCGATGTCGCCGGCTTTTACCCGCTCGATCCACTGCGGAATATGGTTATGCAGCGGACAGGTCCACTCGCAGATGCTGCGATCGCCACATTTCAGACAGCGTTGCGTTTCCCGCCGCGCCTGTTCGGCGCTGAAGGGCAAATAGATTTCGCCAAAGTGCTGTTTACGGACATCAGCCGCCAGTTTATCCGCCTCGCCGCGCGCGGGCGTGGCCGCCATCTGGCTGGCCTTATCGCCAGAGGTTGACGCTAAAGCGGTCAAAGTACGATGTTGCCACGACGCCGCATCCGCACGCGCTGCCCGCAGGCGCCGCGTTTTCGCCATCTCGCTTAGCGTTGAATCGGTCGCCAGCTGTAATGCCTGCGCCGGACAATTCTGCACGCAGGCTGGCCCGGCTTGGCGCTCATAGCATAAGTCGCACTTGTGCGCCGTTGCCCTGCCGTCTGGCGTGACGACGATTTGCATCACGCCAAAGGGGCAAGCCACCACGCAGGATTTACAGCCAATACATTTTTCTCCATGCACCAATACGCTGTCATCCTGCTGGCTAATGGCGCCATTAGGGCAACTACGCACGCAGGGCGCGCCTTCACAGTGACGACAGGTTACCGCGTTACGCTGTTTCTGGTTTTTAATAACGGTAATACGCGGCAAAAAGCGCTGTGGGGTCAAGACATGTTGTTCGCCATTATGCGCCATCACGCAGGCCACTTCGCAGCCCCTGCATCCGATGCATTTGCGACTATCGCTCATAATAAAGTGGTTCATACATCCTTCCGGCTTATCGCTAATAACCCCTCATTTAGTATGACTGTTTATTACCTGACATCATGACCGTGGGACAATGGTCATTTGCCCAGAAATCGGCTTTTCTCGCCAGAATCCGGTTTAGATCAAAAATATTGACCTGAATGAAATTTTGTTTCATTTAGCTGAGCAATAATAGGCGGCTTTGACGGAATGACAGAAAAGACGTGATAAGCGCATATAAATTCAGAGAGGAGCGGCAGAGGTTTCTTTACGCTCTCATAAAAGACACATGATAAATTACACTATCTCCTTAATTTCTCCACGATTGCCTGCGGGGTTAACTATAAAGTGTCACAAGCTGCGCAATAACAAAAAATGTATACAATGAGGTCCTGATTCCGATGGCGAATTTCTTTATCGATCGCCCCATCTTTGCCTGGGTTTTGGCTATTCTGTTGGTCCTGACCGGCACGTTGGCAATTTTGTCGCTCCCCGTAGAACAATATCCGGATTTGGCGCCGCCTAACGTCCGGGTGACGGCAAATTATCCCGGCGCCTCCGCGCAGACGCTGGAGAATACCGTGACCCAGGTTATCGAACAGAATATGACCGGCCTCGATAACCTCATGTATATGTCATCGCAGAGTAGCGCCACCGGTCAGGCAACGGTTACCCTGAGCTTTACCGCCGGTACCGACCCGGATGAGGCCGTGCAGCAGGTACAAAACCAGCTGCAATCGGCGATGCGTAAACTGCCGCAGGCGGTACAAAATCAGGGGGTCACGGTGCGCAAAACCGGCGACACCAACATTCTCACTCTCGCGTTTGTCTCTACCGACGGCAGCATGGATAAGCAGGATATTGCTGACTACGTCGCCAGTAACGTGCAGGATCCTCTAAGCCGCGTCAACGGCGTCGGCGATATCGACGCCTACGGTTCGCAGTACTCGATGCGCATCTGGCTCGATCCGGCGAAACTCAACAGCTATCAGATGACGGCGAAAGATGTGACTGACGCCATCGAATCGCAGAACGCGCAGATTGCCGTCGGCCAGTTGGGCGGTACCCCGTCGGTGGATAAACAGGCGCTGAACGCCACCATCAACTCACAATCGCTGCTACAAACGCCACAGCAGTTCCGCGATATTACCCTGCGCGTGAATCAGGATGGTTCGGAAGTCACGCTGGGCGATGTCGCCAGCGTCGAAATGGGCGCTGAAAAATATGATTATCTGAGCCGCTATAATCGTCAGGCCGCTTCGGGACTGGGAATTAAGCTCGCCTCCGGCGCCAACGAAATGGCCACCGCCGAGCGCGTTATCGCCCGTCTTGATGAACTGTCGCAATATTTTCCGCACGGGCTGCAGTATAAAGTCGCCTACGAGACCACCTCTTTTGTAAAAGCCTCGATTACCGATGTGGTAAAAACGCTTCTGGAGGCGATTCTGCTGGTGTTCCTGGTCATGTATTTGTTCTTGCAGAACTTCCGCGCGACCCTGATCCCGACCATCGCCGTGCCGGTGGTATTGATGGGCACCTTCGCGGTGCTCTACGCCTGCGGTTACAGTATTAACACCCTGACGATGTTCGCGACGGTGCTGGCTATCGGCCTGCTGGTCGATGACGCCATTGTCGTGGTCGAAAACGTCGAACGCATTATGAGCGAGGAAGGGCTCTCGCCGCGCGAAGCGACGCGAAAATCGATGAAGCAGATCCAGGGCGCGCTTGTCGGTATCGCTATGGTGCTATCGGCGGTATTCGTGCCCATGGCCTTCTTCGGCGGCACCACCGGCGCCATTTACCGCCAGTTCTCCATTACCATCGTTTCAGCAATGGTGCTGTCGGTGCTGGTAGCGATGATCCTCACCCCGGCGCTGTGCGCCACGCTGTTAAAACCGATTCACAAAGGCGAAGTACATGGTCAAAAAGGGTTCTTTGGCTGGTTTAACCGCGCCTTCAACCGCAGCGCCAGCCGCTATGAAACTTTCGTAGGCAAAATTCTCCACCGCTCGCTGCGCTGGATTTTGATTTACGTCCTGCTGCTCGGCGGCATGGTGCTGCTGTTCCTGCATCTGCCGACTTCGTTCCTGCCGCTGGAAGACCGCGGTATGTTCACCACCTCGATACAGCTTCCGAGCGGTTCCACCCAACAGCAGACGCTGAAAGTGGTGCAGAAAGCGGAAGATTATTTCCTCAATAACGAGAAGAGTAACGTCGAGTCGGTATTTGCTACCGTCGGCTCCGGCCCCGGCGGCAACGGCCAGAACGTCGCTCGTATGTTTGTCCGCCTGAAAGACTGGGACCAGCGAGACCCGACAACCGGTTCCTCGTTCGCTATCATTGAGCGCGCGACCAAAGCCTTCAATAAAATTAAAGAAGCGCGCGTTTTTGCCAGCAGCCCACCGGCCATCAGCGGTCTTGGCAGCTCCGCGGGCTTCGATATGGAGCTCGAAGACCACGCCGGTAATGGTCACGAGGCGTTGATGTCAGCACGCGACAAGCTGCTGGAGCTGGCGGCTAACAACGACCAGCTCACCCGCGTTCGCCACAACGGTCTGGACGACAGCCCGCAGCTGCAGGTTGATATCGACCAGCGTAAAGCCCAGGCGCTGGGGGTCTCTATTGATGATATTAACGATACGCTGCAGACCGCCTGGGGTTCGAGCTACGTAAACGACTTTATGGATCGCGGACGCGTGAAGAAGGTCTACGTCCAGGCAGCGGCGAAATATCGCATGCTGCCTGACGATATCAATTTGTGGTATGTGCGTAACAGTAGCGGCACCATGGTACCGTTCTCCGCCTTCGCCACCTCGCGTTGGGAAACGGGGTCACCGCGCCTCGAACGTTACAATGGCTACTCAGCGGTCGAGATCGTCGGTGAGGCCGCGCCAGGCGTCAGTACCGGTACCGCCATGACCATCATGGAAGAGTTAGCCAAACAGCTACCGAACGGTTTCGGCCTGGAATGGACGGCGATGTCCTATCAGGAGCGTTTGTCTGGCGCTCAGGCGCCTGCTCTGTACGCCATTTCGCTGCTGGTGGTGTTCCTGTGTCTGGCGGCGCTATATGAAAGCTGGTCGGTACCGTTCTCGGTGATGCTGGTGGTGCCGCTGGGAGTTATCGGCGCGCTGCTGGCGACCTGGATGCGCGGCCTGGAAAACGATGTCTACTTCCAGGTTGGCCTGCTGACGGTCATCGGCTTGTCGGCAAAGAACGCCATCCTGATTGTTGAGTTCGCCAACGAACTGAACCAGAAAGGCGAAGATCTGCTGATTGCCACGCTATCGGCCTGCCGCCAGCGTCTACGCCCGATACTGATGACCTCGCTGGCGTTTATCTTCGGCGTGCTGCCAATGGCCACCAGTACCGGCGCGGGTTCCGGCAGTCAGCATGCGGTCGGTACCGGCGTCATGGGCGGGATGCTCTCCGCCACCGTGCTGGCCATCTTCTTTGTGCCGCTGTTCTTCGTGTTGGTGCGCCGCCGCTTCCCGCTGAAAGAGAGGCCGGAATAAACCTGCAAATAACAGAAAAGGCGACTGTCATAGTCGCCTTTTTCATGGGTCAAACATTGTCTTCAGTACCGACAAAGCCAGATTTTATTTACGCAGCATGTCTTCAATAAAATCTTTCCAGTTCCCCAGTTCATGTTCAATCATAATAGCCTCTCTTATTATTATGGCGATTTTAGATAAATTCCCCGCTCAGGAGAAGTTCATCCGATCTATCGCTCTAATCGCTTTTCTTGTCACCGCAAGCCTTGAATACTCTGGCTTGCGGCTACCATAAGCCGGTTCATGTAAATTTAATGTGACACAGAGCAACATTACGCAACATTTTGTTAATATCAGAATTCCTGTAATTCATTATCTTAGTCTGTCGCGAAAAAGAACAAATTTTAATCAGACAAGGCTGAAAAGTTATATTTATCCTGCCGATTCACGTATTATTTAACAAAGCTTATATATTCGGAAAAAACTGAGAAACATATTCTTTTAACGTGAAGGTTTAATTATGTTGACCATGTACGGCATCAAAAACTGCGACACCATTAAAAAGGCCCACCGCTGGCTGGAAGCCCATCAGATTGACTATCGCTTCCATGATTATCGTGTTGACGGACTGGACCGCGAATTGCTGAATACCTTTATTGCCGAATTAGGCTGGGAAGCGCTGCTTAACACCCGCGGTACCACCTGGCGCAAACTCGATGAATCGGTCCGCGCCGGTATCGATAATGCCGATGCGGCGGCGGCGTTGATGTTGGAAATGCCGGCAATTATCAAACGCCCATTGCTCTGCGCGCCCGGTCAGCCTATGCTGCTGGGCTTTAGCGAAGCAAACTACGAAAAATTTATTAACGAGGTGTAGTCTATGTCTTGCCCGGTCATTGAGCTGGCTCAGCAGCTTATTCGCCGCCCTTCCCTTAGCCCCAATGATGCGGGATGCCAGGCGTTAATGATTGAACGCCTGCGGGCGATCGGCTTTACCGTTGAAGCGATGGACTTCGGCGATACGCAAAATTTCTGGGCCTGGCGCGGACAGGGTGAAACGCTGGCCTTTGCCGGCCATACCGATGTGGTGCCGGCCGGCGACGCCGACCGCTGGATCAACCCGCCGTTTGAACCAACTATTCGCGATGGCATGCTGTTTGGCCGCGGCGCGGCGGATATGAAAGGATCGCTGGCGGCAATGGTTGTCGCCGCCGAGCGCTTTGTCGCGCAGTATCCGAACCACAAAGGACGCCTGGCGTTTCTCATCACCTCTGATGAAGAAGCCAGCGCCACCCATGGCACGGTAAAAGTGGTCGAAACGCTGATGGCGCGTAACGAGCGCCTTGATTACTGCCTGGTCGGCGAACCTTCAAGTACCGAAGTGGTCGGCGATGTCGTGAAAAACGGCCGCCGCGGTTCACTCACCTGTAACCTGACGATTCATGGTGTCCAGGGCCACGTCGCTTATCCGCACCTCGCCGATAACCCGGTACACCGCGCGGCGCCGATGCTGGCGGAGCTGGTGGCTATCGAATGGGATAAAGGCAACGAATACTTCCCGCCGACCAGCATGCAAATCGCCAACGTGCAGTCCGGCACCGGCAGTAACAACGTCATCCCAGGCGATATGTTCGTTCAGTTCAACTTCCGTTTCAGCACCGAGTTGACCGACGAGATGATCAAGGCGCGCATCATCGCGCTGCTGGAAAAATATCAGCTGCGCTATACCGTCGAATGGTGGCTTTCCGGCCAGCCATTCCTGACCGGCCGCGGCAATCTTGTCGATGCGGTAGTGAACGCCATTGAGCACTATAATGAAGTAAAACCGCAGTTGCTAACCACCGGCGGTACCTCTGACGGACGCTTTATCGCCCGCATGGGCGCGCAGGTAGTTGAACTGGGTCCGGTGAATGCGACCATTCATAAAATTAATGAATGCGTCAATGCCGCCGACCTGCAGCTGCTGGCGCGGATGTATCAACGCATCATGGAACAACTGGTCGCCTGACGACAATAACGATTACCCTGCAGCGCCGCTGCGGGGTAAAAAGAGGACACAGCATGGAATGGCTTATCAACCACTGGTGGATTCTGGTGTTGGTATTTTTAGTCGGCGTGATGATCAACGTGATTAAAGATCTTAATCGCGTCGACCCGAAAAAATATCTCGATAACAAACCGGATCTGCCGCCGCATCGCGACTTCAATAGCAAGTGGGATGACGACGACGACTGGCCGAACAAAGACCAGCCGAAGAAGTAAACCTGCGCTCCCCGTCATCGCGTAGGCTGGATGCATTCCCGGGTAGCGGCTGACGCCTTACCCGGGCTACGGCCCGTACCATTGCGAGATGAAGCTCTCAATTTTACCTCTGTTCCCATAGCTACTGAAACTGCCGGTGTTGGTGGCCTCAAAATTCCCCGGTGGCGCTGCCGCTTACCGGGGCTACAGCGCTGTGCGATTTGGTAGCCCGGAGAAGGCGCAACGCGCCGCGTCCGGGAAAACCCTTAAAAAAGTTGTAAACCGATAACAGTATCTACCTATACCAGCCGACGTTGTACCGCGGGGCCATTACAGCATTTCGATAATATCGTCATCTTTCGGCGTACCGCCGCTTAGCGCTTCATCAAAATAGTGCTTCGGTACGGTATAACGCAGCCGATCGAGGGCAAACTGCATGCTCCGGTCATCAATGGCATGTCCGAGATCTTCAACGATATCCAGCGTGACATCTCCCCCCAGCTCCTGCAGCCGCTCCTGCGCGGAGACCGCCCACGCCAGATCGATCACCCGATCCTCGCCGCCGTGGATCAGATGCACGGTGGTTTGCGTAGTAGCCGTTTGCGGCAGCGTCGCGTAACGGCCGTTAAAGGCAATCACACGCGACGCCAGCCCTGGCTCGGCTTTAATACTCTCAAGCGACATAATCGCCCCCTGCGAAAAACCGATCAGCGCCGTCGCCTGTGGGCCTAAACCGCTCTGTTTTTGCCAGTAGCGCACCGTTTCAATAAAGGTCGGCATAATGGCATCGATGCGTTGCTGACGATTTTCTTCCGTCACGCCTTGCACCGAAAACCACTGCCGCGCCGGCGCCGGGCCGCAGGGTTCTGCGCCACCGATACTGACAATGAGCGCATTGGGAAATTGCGGCGCAAACCAGCTACCAATTTGCCCCATCGAAACCGGATTATCGCCAACGCCATGAAACAGCAGCAGCAACTGTTGCGCAGGTGTTGCCGGGCTCTGAACAATAAAGTGATCGTGTTTCATGGTTATCTCCTGATGTCTCAGATAAGCAGGAATCTGGCTCCTGATTGATGCAAGGCAGTTTACGCCGCGCAGAGAATATGACCATGCCATTTAACTGAATGAGTTAGTTAAAAAAATTGCAGCTTCCTGACCCACTCGTCCAGCCGTTGCGCGCGGGCAGGATCGAGGCCTGACAGCGCCGCCGCCGCCTCTTCCCGCAGTCGCCCCAACAGCGCCTTGCGCCCGGATAAACCAAGGTTTGCGCACAGCGCTGCCTCATCGTGCTGCGCTAATCGCGCACGAAGCGCCACTAACGGCAGCGGCGTCACCTGCAGAAGCCGGTTCAGACTCCCAACCGCCGTCAGCAGTGGACGATGCGCAAAGGCAAAACCGGCAATCTCCAGCCAGTCCTCCTCAGTAAGCATAGCTGTTTCATCCGCCGTCACCGGAGCGCGTTCGTCACGCCACTGACTTAGCCAGCGTTCATCCCGCGCCAGCCGTTGATGTTCGCGCCAGGCCAGCTGCTGCCCCGCTGCACTGAGCGGATAAAGCGCCATCGCCGTATAGCAACCGCTGCTCGCCTCGCGATGCGTCCCCATCCGCACCAGCAGAAAACCGCAGCGCTGCCAGAAGCGCCATAGTTCAGGGGTATAACCAAAGCTGACGGAGAGATAGTCACAGCCGTGCGTCTGCTTGACGGCATGGGCGATTAAACGCTGCCCCAGCCCTTCGCGCTGACGCGCTGGATGTACGGCAATACGGCTGACGCGCCTGCCGGTCAGCGTCGCCGCCAGTGGGCTGCCGCCATGCGCGGCCAATGACTGGGCCACAAGATTGCCGCGCGGGCGGCGATATCCGGCCCAGACGGCACGGCTAAGTTCAGGTTCAAGCCCTCCCTCCTCCACCAGCCACACCGCGCCAGCGACGCCATCCCCGCAGCGAGCCACGGTAAAGTGCTGGCCCGGCGCATCCATCATCCTGCGCAAATCCAACGGCGACGTGCGGTAATGCGCGCCGGAAAGCAGTTGATAAGCCTCTGATGGGCGCGAGGGTTGTTCGCGCCAGGCACGCTGGCTTAACGTCTCCAGCTGCGGTTCCCCGTGCGGAGCCTGGAGAAACGCCTCATCGTTAAACAACAATAGCCGATCGATAACCGACTCCAGCGGGCAACCCGGCGCCCAGCGAATCGGCGACGACAGGTTATACCGCCGTAGCGTTGGGAAACTGGCGCAAAATTTCAATAAGAAGCCGCGGCCGGTTCCCTCATAGCCCTGAACCGTCGTCGTTAACAGCGTATGGGGAAAACGCGCCGTCAGCTGGCGTAGCGTCGGCGCGGGGATAGCGGCGGCCTCATCAACCACCAGCCAGTCGGCTTTCGTGTCGCTTGCCAGCAGGGCATCAGGCGCCATAAAGCGCATCTTCTGTCCCGCAAAAGCGGCGATGACCGCTGTCGCGTCGCGCGTCGGCGCGGTGACGATGGCGGAGCCGGCGAGCTGATGGATCAACATTCCCGCCAGCGCGGATTTACCGCGCCCGCGCCCGGCGGTGACGGCGGCAATTTCCGGGGGCGATGACAGTAGTGACGAAAGAATGGCGGCCTGTTCGGCCTGCGGGTAGCCATCGGCAGCATGCCAGTGCCTGCGCGGCGCGGCCTCCGGCAACCGTAAGCCGTCGCCCTGTCGCCACAGCGCGACCTCAGGATCCGCGCTAAAGAGTTGAAGACAACGATGGACAAAGTTAGGGATGGCGATCGGTTCAGACGTCTCGCTCCAGCGCAGCGAATCCCCATCCGCCTGCTCAGGCCAGCGGGCAAAATCCGGCGCCAGGAGCACTAACCAACTGCCGGCGCGCAGCGTACCGCCGAGGGCAGCAAAAGCCGCCACGTCAAAACCGTGACGAGCATCGAAGAAGGCATGCAGGAACTCGCGCCCGAGCAGCGTTTTCAGCGCGCCCGGCGCCACGCAGGGTTCCTGCTGCGGCAACGCGCCGACCCACAGACTATCGCCGCCCAGCCGCTCTCGCAGCTCAACGGCCTGCGCCAGACACCAATGTTCGTCGCCGCTGAGCACCAGCAGGCGACGAATACCCTCGCGCGCCATCCGCGCGGTCAGGTCAAGCAGCGTTTCCATCGGCAAACGTTAGCGAAGCGCGCTGCCGAAGGTATTACACTGCGAAGGATCGCCGCTATCGAAACCGCGTTTGAACCACGTATAGCGCTGCTGGGAGGTCCCATGGGTGAAGCTGTCCGGCACCACGCGGCCCTGGCTCTGCTCCTGCAGACGATCGTCGCCGATGGCCTCAGCGGCATTGAGCGCCTCTTGCAGATCGCCGGTTTCCATCACATCCTGTTTTTGCATGTTATTGCCCCAGACGCCCGCAAAGCAGTCTGCCTGCAGCTCCATTTTCACCGACAGGCGGTTCACTTCAGTCTGCGAAGCCTGCTGCTGCATCTGACGGACCTTAGGTTCGATGCCGAGCAGCTTCTGCACATGGTGGCCGACTTCGTGCGCAATCACGTAGCCCTGCGCAAAGTCGCCGTCAGCGCCGAGTTTGTTTTTCATCTCGTCATAGAATGACAGGTCGATATAGACCGTGCTGTCCGCCGGGCAGTAGAACGGCCCCATCACCGATTGACCGGTGCCGCAGCCGGTACGGGTCGCGCCGCGATACATCACCAGCTTCGGCTGTACGTATTGCCGCCCCATCTTTTCAAAAATAGGCCCCCAGGTATCTTCGGTAGTGGCCAGAATAACGGAGGTGAACTTCGCCGCTTCATCATCCTTCGGGCTGATCGAACGCTGGGTTGAAGTCTGCTGCTGCGGCATCGGTTCGCCGGTCAGCATGCCGGTTAAATCCACGCCATAGTAACCCGCCACCAGAACGATAATGAGCAGGACGATGCCGCCTTTACCGCTTGGAATACGGAAACCGCCACCGCCGCCGCCCAGCGGCGAACCTGAATCACTACGTCTGTCTTCCACATTGTCGCTTTCACGACGCCCTTGCCAGCGCATAAGCACCTCTATTCCATCATGTTACGAATATGAGAGATCGTAGGCGGTTCAGCGGAGGATTACCACAGGAAACAACGAATAAGAGTGCCGGAAGAGACGATTTCTTCCGGCGCGGAGGGGATTAGTCGAGCTTGACGCCCAGACGGTGGGCCACTTCTTCGTAAGCTTCGATCAGGCCGCCGAGGCTCTGGCGGAAGCGATCTTTGTCCATTTTATCGAGGGTGTTTTTATCCCACAGACGGCTACCGTCCGGAGAGAATTCATCGCCAAGCACCACTTCGCCTTTGAACAGACCGAACTCCAGCTTGAAGTCGACCAGAATCAGACCAGCATCATCAAACAGTTTGCTGAGTACGTCATTCGCTTTGTAGCTGAGCTCCTTCATGCGCGCCAGGTTTTCTTTATTCACCCAGCCGAACGTCTCACAGTAGGATTCGTTGACCATCGGGTCGTGCATGGCGTCGTTTTTCAGGAACAGGTCGAACAACGGCGGAGTCAGCTCGATACCTTCTTCAATACCCAGGCGTTTCACCAGTGAACCTGCCGCGCGGTTACGAATCACGCATTCAACCGGCACCATATCCAGCTTTTTCACCAGGCATTCAGTATCAGAAAGCAGCGCTTCCATTTGGGTCGGGATACCGGCTTCTTCCAGCTTGCTCATAATGAAATGGTTGAATTTGTTATTCACCATACCTTTACGATCGAACTGTTCGATGCGGGCGCCATCCCCTGCTGACGTATCGTTACGGAATTCAAGTACCAGCAGATCCGGGTTTTCGGTGCTGTATACCGTTTTCGCTTTGCCACGATACAACTCAGCTTGCTTTTTCATCTTTCACCACTCCAGTGATATTAAGCCAAAAAATTACCTTTCCGCCCGTAGGCAAAATCAGGCAAATTACCTGACTTTGCGGCTACGCACACGTTTGCGTCACTATACATTAAAAAGGGCCGGATTGCTCCAGCCCTTTTTATTACTTGTTAAATGCGGCCTGGAATACGGCTACCAGGGCGTCATTTTGCGACTGCGTCAGGGTGTGGCCTTTCGGGTCGATAAACTGCAGACTACTGCGGTTATCGAGATCGCCGACCTGCAGTTTATAGTCGCCAGAGGCCAGCTGCGGGTCACTGGCGCCCAGATCCTGCCAGCTACTGTCAGACAGCGGCTTGTAAGTTACCGCCATGCTGCCCTGAGAGCGAGTGCTGTCGGTTACCTTCATGCCCACTTTTTCAAGCGCGGCCGGCAGTTTCTGCCACACCATGTTGAACGGCGCGCGTACCACCAGCATCGGCAAGCCGGTGTCATCCGCCGCGCTCTGCACGTCGAAGGTCGCGCCAGCGCTTCGCTGCGCCGCGTTCTGCGCATTAGTGGCGTTGGAATCAAGACCGGAAGAGATAACGTTCAGCATTGAGGTGCTGTAGCGCTGCAGAGAAGCCGGGTCAGACACGGGCTTGCCCGCCTGCTCCAGGTTCACCAGCTTCACCACCACCGCCTGCTGATAGCCCTGCGGCTTAACGGAGATTTGATAACGGCCACGGTACTGCTGGTCTTCATCAAGGCGGTTCCACTCTACCCAATCGGTATTCAGCGTCTGGCCTGCATCGTCACGCTTGGTGATGGTGTAGTTTTTCGCCTGTACGATGCTAACCACCTGCGCCCATAAAGAACCGCTGCGGCTGTTTTCCACCATCAGGGTGGAGGTGTCGCCGTTAAACTGGGTACGCGCGCCGCTGACCAGGGCTAAAGGCTGAGCCGGCGGACGAATATCCAGCGCCTTGCCTACCGCACCGGTGCTGGCGGCAACCGGAATGTTGTAGTCGCCAGTCTGCAGCGGCAGGATCATCCCCGCCGGGGCGTGAAGTTCACTGAGCGGCGTGGCATCTAAATAAGCCTCGTCGCCGCTAACCTGACGCTTATAGCGCGAGTCAGAACTACAGGCCGCGAGGAGTAAAACCAGCGAAACACCCGCAACCTTCGCCAGGCGCGACTTCTGTACTGAGTAAGCCATCAAATCTCCCTAAACTCTACAGCAAACCGGCATGCTTCAGCGCTGCGGTAACCGCTTTCGTACCCGTTTCGGTAATCGGCGTCATCGGCAGGCGCAGCGTGTCGGTCGCTACAAGTCCCAACGCCTTACAAGCCCATTTAACTGGGATCGGGTTGGGTTCGACAAATAATTTTGTATGCAGCGGCATCAGACGCTGGTTAATCGCGCGAGCTTCCGCGAATTGACCCGCCATCGCCAGTCGGCACATGTCCGCCATTTCACGCGCAGCAACGTTCGCCGTGACGGAAATGACGCCGACGCCGCCGAGCTGGATAAAGTCCATGCCGGTTGCGTCATCGCCGCTCAGCAGAATAAAGTCATCTGAAACCAGCTCTTTGATCTGGTGAACGCGACTTAAGTTCCCTGTTGCTTCCTTAATACCGACAATATTTTTAATTTCCGCCAGACGGCCAACGGTTTCCGGCAGCATATCGCAACCGGTACGGGACGGCACATTATACAGAATTTGCGGCAGGTCAGTATGTTCAGCGATAGCTTTAAAGTGTTGGAACAGGCCTTCCTGGGTCGGACGGTTATAATAAGGAGTGACCGTCAGGCAGCCGACAACGCCGCTATCGTTGAAACGTTTGGTCAGGCTAATCGCCTCTGCGGTTGCATTTGCACCGGTACCAGCAATGACCGGGATGCGGCCATCGGCCAGCTCAAGGGTCATCATCACGACGTCGCCATGCTCTTCATGGCTCAACGTTGCGGATTCGCCGGTAGTCCCTACCGAAACAATCGCCGAGGTTCCGTTGGCGACATGGTAATCAATCAGTTTTTTCAGGCTTGACCGGCAGACATTACCGTTATCATCCATCGGCGTGACAAGCGCTACAATACTTCCCGTGAACATGGGCCATCCTCAGAGCAGAAGTGGGACAAGATTCTCAATGTTACGTTTGGTGCTGCAATAAAAGCAAGAGACCCAACGCCATCTGGGATGTTGTACGCCGGTTTTTTTTATGCTTTCCTAATGTTACCTCACCTTTTTAAAGGAAGAACAGGTTTGACAGCCTCATTACAACACTATCTGGTGATTACCGCTCTGGGCGCAGACCGCCCCGGCATCGTAAACACAATCACTCGCCACGTCAGCAGCTGCGGCTGCAATATTGAAGACAGCCGCTTGGCCATGCTCGGCGACGAGTTCACGTTTATAATGCTGCTTTCCGGCTCGTGGAACGCGATTAACCTGATCGAATCAACGCTGCCGTTAAAAGGAGCCGAGCTGGATTTGCTGATCGTAATGAAGCGCACCTCCGCCCGCCCACCGCAGGCGATGCCGAATACGGTTTGGATCCAGGTAGAGGTGCCGGACTCGCCGCATATCATTGAGCGCTTTACCGCGCTGTGCGACACGTGGAATATGAATATCGCCGAACTGGTCTCCCGTACTCAACCGGGAGAAGATAAAGACGCCGCTCAGCTATTTATTCAAATCACCGCACACAGTCCTGCCTCGCAAAACACGACAAATATCGAGCAAGCGTTCAAAGCACTATGTACAGAACTGAGCGCACAAGGCAGTATTAACATCGTTAATTATTCACAGCATGATGAACAGGATGGAGTTTAACCAATGACCCCACTGAAAGCCGGTGATATCGCACCGAAATTTAGCTTACCGGACCAGGACGGCGAGGAAGTAAATTTAACCGACTTCCAGGGACAGCGTGTTCTGGTTTATTTTTACCCGAAAGCCATGACCCCAGGCTGCACCGTACAAGCGTGCGGTTTACGCGATAATATGGACGACCTGAAAAAAGCGGGCGTCGAAGTACTGGGTATCAGCACTGATAAACCAGAAAAACTGTCTCGTTTTGCCGAAAAAGAGCTGCTGAACTTTACGCTGCTGTCTGATGAAGATCATCAGGTCTGCGAACAGTTCGGCGTCTGGGGCGAAAAATCATTTATGGGGAAAACCTACGACGGCATTCACCGTATTAGCTTCCTCATTGATGCTGACGGCAAGATTGAACATGTGTTTGATAACTTCAAAACCAGCAATCACCACGATGTCGTGCTGAACTGGCTGAAAGAAAACGCATAACGTCTAAATGAAAACGCCGGGGATAATAAATCGCCCGGCGTTTTTTTGCGTCAATCAGCGCGTCACTCGTCTTCAATAACCATTCCATCAGGCCAGGCGTGAACCACCGCCTTGATTAACGTCGCCAGCGGAATCGCGAAGAATACCCCCCAGAAACCCCACAGCCCGCCGAAAATCACTACCGACAGAATAATCACCAACGGATGTAAATTCACCGCCTCCGAGAAGAGAACCGGCACCAGCAGGTTGCCATCCAGCCCCTGAATTATCAGGTATACGGCAAACAGGCTCCAGAACTCAGTACCCGCGCCGAACTGGAACAACGCCACGCCGACCACAGGAATGGTGACCACAAAAGCGCCGATATACGGAATCAGCACCGAGAATCCCACCAGCACCGCCAGCAGCAGCGAGTAGTTGAGACCGAAGAGAATGAAGCCTATCCAGGTGGCGACGCCGACGACAATCATCTCCAGCACCTTGCCGCGGATATAGTTGGTAATCTGCTGGTTCATCTCTTTCCACACCTGCCCCGCCAGGCCGCGATTACGCGGTAATACGCGGCGTACGGCATTGAGCATCTGCTGTTTATCTTTCAGCAGGAAGAAAACCATCAGCGGAACCAGGACCAGATACACCGCCAGCGTCAGCAGGCCGACCAGCGAGGCGAGCGAATACTTCACTACCGAATCGCCAACGGTCAGCATGCGGCTGCGCATATTTTCGGCCATTGCATCAATGATGCCGGCATCCATCAATGCCGGATAGCGCCGCGGCAGCGTGGCGGCGAAATCGGAAAGCTTATTGAGCATACCAGGCATATCGCGGATGAGATAAATGCCCTGTTGCCAGGCCACCGGCATCACCACAAAGGCCATTAACAGCAAGATACCGACAAATAGCACCAGCACCAGCGAGGTGGCCCAGGTTCGCGACAAGCCGATACGCTCCAGACGAACGGTGGGCCACTCCAGCAGATAGGCCAGCACGATGGCGACCAGCAGCGGCGCCAGCAGCCCGCTGAAAAAGAACATAATGCCGAAGCCGGCCAGCAGAATAACCAGCAGCGCTATCGCTTCCGGGTCGCTGAAACGACGACGATACCACTGCATTAACATCTCAAGCATAAACCCTTCCCTGAAGCGCAAATCGCCACAATCCTGGGAATTGTATCTAAGTGTCACAAAAAAGACTTCGCTTTTTATTGGCGATGACACAAACCTGCACAACTGTGCGAATATCATATTTTCAACGCCATCAACGACAGCTAAACTCGCTGAATCTGCGGCATGGGAACATTGGGCCGCACAACCGGTCAAACTGGCACACCCACATTACAGGACAGAGGTTATGTTCAGGCAGTTAAAGAAAACGCTGGTGGCCGCCGCCGTCGCGTCGTTGACGCTGGGGACGATATTACCTGCCGCCGCTGACTCGGCGGATACGCTGCCGGATATGGGCACCTCGGCAGGAAGCACCCTTTCCATCGGTCAGGAAATGCAGATGGGGGATTACTACGTGCGCCAGCTGCGCGGCAGCGCGCCGCTGATAAACGACCCGCTGTTGGTGCAATACATTAACGGGCTGGGCATGCGTCTGGTCGCTCACGCTAATTCCGTCCGTACGCCGTTCCACTTTTATCTGATTAATAACGATCAGATTAACGCCTTTGCCTTCTTCGGCGGCAACGTGGTGCTGCACTCGGCGCTGTTCCGCTATGCGGATAACGAAAGCCAGCTTGCCTCGGTAATGGCGCACGAAATCTCCCACGTCACCCAGCGCCATCTGGCGCGTGCGATGGAAGATCAAAAACGTAGCGCGCCGCTAACCTGGGTTGGCGCGCTGGGCTCTATTCTGCTGGCGATGGCCAGCCCGCAGGCGGGGATGGCGGCATTAACCGGCACCCTGGCTGGCACCCAACAGGGGATGATTAGCTTCACCCGTCAGAACGAAGAAGAAGCCGACCGCATCGGTATTCAGGTACTGCAGCGCTCCGGTTTCGATCCGCAGGCGATGCCGGCGTTTATGGGTAAATTACTCGACGAATCCCGCTATTCCAGCCGCCCGCCGGAAATGCTGCTCACTCACCCACTGCCGGAAAGCCGTCTGGCCGACGCCCGTAACCGCGCCAATCAGATGCGCCCGGTGGTAGTCCAGTCGTCGGCGGATTTCTATCTCGCCAAGGCACGTACTCTCGGTATGTACAACTCCGGTGAAAATAAGCTCGGCAGCGATCTGCTTGACGCCTGGTCAAAAGGGAACATCCGCGAACAGCACGCCGCGCAGTATGGCCGCGCGCTACTGGCTATGGAGAGCAATAACTACGATCAGGCGCGCAAAGCGCTCCAGCCGCTGCTCAGCGCCGACCCACAAAATCCCTGGTATCTGGATCTCGCCACCGATATCGATCTTGGGCAGAAAAAGACCACTGACGCAATTAACCGCCTGAAAAACGCCAAAGAGATCCGCACCGATCCGGTCCTGCAACTGAACCTGGCCAATGCCTACGTACAGGGCGGGCAGCCGGCGGAAGCCGCGACCATTCTCAACCGCTACACCTTTAACAATAAAGATGACGGCAACGGTTGGGACCTGTTGGCGCAGGCGGAAGGCGCATTGGGTCATCGCGACCAGGAGCTGGCGGCGCGAGCCGAAGGCATGGCGCTGGCCGGTAGGCTTGACCAGGCCATCTCGCTGCTGAGCAGCGCCAGTTCGCAAGTAAAATTGGGCAGTTTGCAGCAGGCGCGCTACGACGCTCGCATCGACCAGCTGCGCCAGCTGCAGGAAAGATTCCGCCCCTATCAGAAAATGTAAGGAGACCACATGTCTGACGCGGTAAAAATTTACCACAACCCTCGCTGCTCGAAGAGCCGTGACACGCTCAGCCTGCTGAAAGCTAACGGCATCGACCCTGAAGTGGTGCTGTATCTGGAGACGCCGCCGGATGCCGCGACGCTGCGCCAGCTGTTGAAAATGCTGAATATGAGCAGCGCCCGTGAACTGATGCGCCAGAAAGAAGATCTGTATAAGTCGCTCAATCTCGCCGACCCACAGCTCAGCGAAGAGGCGTTGATTCAGGCCATGGTCGAGAACCCGAAGCTCATCGAACGGCCCATCGTGGTCAGCCACGGCCAGGCGCGTATCGGCCGCCCGCCGGAACAGGTACTGGAAATCGTCAGCTAACCCCTACGCGCCGCCGGTCTTGCCCGCGGCGCGATTTTTTCGTGCCCGCTTCCAGAAAATACAGGCCAACTCCCCCTGCCCGCACAGTGGTGCTACTGTCTGTCCGTCACCTGAATCCACTGGACGGATTGCCAATGAAAAAAGCTATTTCCACGCCGCATGACGCAGTATTTAAAACCTACCTTTCCCATTCGGATACCGCGCGTGATTTTCTCCGGTTGTATCTTCCTGAAGCGCTAAAGGAGATCTGCGATCTGCGCACGCTACATTTAGAATCAGGTAATTTTATCGAAGAAGATCTCAGACCTTACTATTCCGATATTCTCTACTCGCTGCAAACCACTGCGGGCGACGGCTATATTTACGCGCTAATCGAACATCAAAGTAGCCCCGACCGACATATGGCCTTTCGCCTGATGCGCTACGCCGTCGCCGTCATGCAGCGCCACCTTGATGCCGGACACGAAAAACTTCCGCTGGTGATCCCGGTGCTTTTCTATCACGGTCTGGTGACGCCCTATCCGTTTTCAATGCGCTGGCTGGATGAGTTTGCCGCGCCGGAGCTGGCGACCACGCTCTACTACGGCGAATTTCCACTGGCGGATATCACCGTCATACCGGATGATGAAATCGCCACTCATCAACGTATGGCAACGCTGGAATTACTGCAAAAACATATTCGACAACGCGATCTGGCGCAGTTACTCGACAAGCTGAGCGAATTATTATTGACTGGATTAGCCACGCAAACACAGGTGCAGGCGCTAATGCACTACCTGGTGCTCGCGGGAAATAGCCGCGAACCGATAAAGTTTATTCGTGAGTTGGCGCGCCGGACGCCGCAACATAAGGAGACGCTGATGACTATTGCAGAATATCTCGAGCAGCAAGGGCTGGAGCGCGGTTTGCTTCAGGGCCGGCAAGAAGGCCGGAAAGAAGAAGCACAGCGTATCGCCGCCGCGATGTTACGTAGCGGTCTCGCCCCCGCGCTGGTGGCGCAGCTAACCGGGCTGGCAGAGCAGGAACTGGCGTCGCTTTCGGCTTAAAGCTTCAGGATCTCTTTAACAAATGGGATCGTCAGTTTTCGTTGGGCGGTAATCGATGCGTGATCGAGCTGATCGAGCGTCATAAACAGCGAGCGCATTTCTCTATCCAGCCGCTTGAGCAGGAATCGGCAGACGTCTTCCGGCATCTCGAAACCGCGCAGTCTGGCGCGTAGCTGCAGCGCCTGCAGCTTATCTTCATCCGACAGCGGCTGCAGCTTATAGATTTGCCCCCAGTCAAGGCGCGAGGCGAGATCCGGCAAGCCGAGATGCAGCTGCCGCGGCGGGCAATCGCCGGTGATCAGCAGGCGGGTTTTACCTGATTCGAGAATACGGTTATAGAGATTAAAGATAGCCATCTCCCAGGGCTCGTCCCCTGCCACGCACTCGATGTTATCGATGCACACCAGCGCCAGTTGCTCCATGCCGTCCAGCACTTCCGGCACGAACCACGTGCGCTTATCCAACGGCACGTAGCCGACGGCATCGCCACGCTGGGATAGCTCAGCGCAGGCGGCATGCAAAAGGTGGCTACGCCCCGCGCCTTCACGAGACCAGATATAGATGTATCCGCTGTGTTCCTGCCGCAACACGTTCTGCAGAGCGGCAAGTAGGGAAGGATTATCACCCGGCCAGAAACTCGCGAACGTTTCGTCGTCAGGAAGATACAGTGGCAAAGAGAGCTGTGCCGGAGCGTTCAGATGGACCTCAACATAGGCTTACAGAAAAACGCGAAGAGTTTAACACAGTTTTAGGTCCGGAGAGAACCGGGCAGGATCGCTGCCCGGTATCAGGATCGTTATTTCGCTTCTTCGCTATCCGCGGCGTCCAGCACCACTTCTTCCGGACGCAGAACGCTGATCAGTTTAAAGATCAGGCTCAGACAGATACCGACGATCGTCGCCAGCGCCATGCCTTTCAGCTCCGCCGCGCCAATATGCACCTTCGCGCCGCTCACGCCGATAATCAGAATAACGGAGGTCAGAATCAGGTTCTGCGCTTTGCTGTAATCGACTTTTGATTCGATCAGCACGCGGATACCGGATGCGCCGATCACCCCGTACAGCAGCAGAGAAACGCCGCCCATCACCGGTACCGGGATAATCTGAATCGCCGCCGCCAGCTTGCCGACGCAGGAGAGCAGAATCGCAATAATCGCCGCGCCGCCAATAACCCAGGTACTGTATACGCGGGTAATCGCCATCACGCCGATATTTTCACCATAGGTGGTGTTTGGCGTTGAGCCAAAGAAACCGGAGACAATCGTCGACAGCCCGTTGGCGAACATCGAGCGGTGCAGACCCGGATCGCGGATCAGATCGCGTTTAACGATATTGGCGGTCACCACCAGGTGCCCCACGTGCTCGGCGATCACCACCAGCGCGGCAGGCAAAATAGTGAAAATGGCAAACCACTCAAAGCGCGGGGTGTAGAAGGTCGGCAGTGCAAACCAGTGCGCTTCGGCGATAGGCGTCGTATCGACCACACCCATCACGAAGGAGAGCGCATAGCCTACCAGCACGCCGATAAGAATCGGGATAATCGCCAGGAAGCCGCGGAACAGTACGGAACCAAAAACCGTCACTGCCAGCGTCACCATCGAAATAATAATGGTTTTGCTATCGGGCGATTGACCGTCAGCCGGCAGCAGCCCGGCCATGTTCGCCGCCACACCCGCCAGTTCCAGGCCGATAACCGCCACGATGGCGCCCATCGCCGCCGGCGGGAACATCACATCCAGCCAGCCGGTACCGGCTTTTTTGACAATAAAGGAGACGATGCAGAACAGGACGCCGCACATAATGAAACCGCCGAGCGCTACTTCATAACCCAGCGGCAACAGCAGCAGCACCGGGGAGATAAAGGCGAAGCTCGACCCCAGATAGGCCGGAATTTTGCCTTTACAGATAAAGAGGTACAACAGCGTACCGATGCCGTTAAACAGCAGTACGGTAGCCGGGTTAATGTGGAACAGGATAGGCACCAGAACCGTTGCGCCAAACATGGCGAACAGATGTTGCAAACTAAGCGGGATTGTCTGTAAAAGCGGCGGTCTTTCACTCACCCCGATTGCACGGCGCGTCATAATGTTATCCTCTGAGAGTCGTTTTTTATTTGTTGTGGGCGTTATTAATAAAAAAAAACCC
The DNA here is from genome assembly GCF_040062085.1 of Klebsiella sp. JN_Kp122. Lineage (NCBI taxonomy): Bacteria > Pseudomonadati > Pseudomonadota > Gammaproteobacteria > Enterobacterales > Enterobacteriaceae > Klebsiella > Klebsiella sp. JN_Kp122. Next base: position 97,977 of record NZ_JBEAHW010000015.1, on the reverse strand, counting down.
CGACTCTCAAAGTCGGCTTTTTATCACTTCATCATTTATTTGGTACCGAAAATCTTATCGCCGGCATCGCCGAGGCCTGGAATAATGTATCCGTGCTCATTGAGGCCCTGGTCGACGGACGCGGTGTACAGCTCGACGTCAGGATGCGCTTTCTCCAGCGCGGCAATGCCTTCCGGCGCCGCCACCAGCACCAGCACCTTAATGCTCGAGCAGCCCGCTTTTTTCAGCAGGTCGATAGTTGCGATCATCGAACCGCCAGTTGCCAGCATCGGGTCAACCACCAGCGCCATACGCTCGTCAATGTTAGAAACCAGCTTCTGGAAGTAAGGAACCGGCTCCAGCGTTTCTTCATCACGGTAGATACCAACCACGCTGATACGCGCGCTCGGCACGTGCTCCAGCACGCCTTCCATCATCCCCAGACCGGCACGCAGGATAGGCACTACGGTAATTTTCTTACCTTTGATCTGCTCAACTTCGACCGGACCGTTCCAGCCTTCGATAGTGACACGCTCGGTAGCGAGATCGGCGGTTGCTTCGTAGGTCAGTAAGCTACCAACCTCTGAGGCGAGTTCACGGAAGCGTTTAGTACTGATGTCATGCTCACGCATCAGGCCCAGCTTGTGTTTGACGAGTGGATGTTTCACTTCCACGATCTTCATTCTCTTTCTCCTCTGAGGGGCAGCCACAAAAAAAATCGCGGGATTATACCGCTTTTTGCGGATTGCGCCATACCCATCTTGCTTGACGTATATCAAACAAAGTGATTTATGGATTGTTACACATTATAAAACAAACAAAAAAAGCCGGAGGTTCCCCTTCGGCCTTTATCTTTGACAAGGCTATGCTAGTTGGCGATTACAGATTTTCGCCGTTACTGGCAATAACCTGCTGATACCAGGCAAAGGATTTTTTACGGCTGCGGGCCAACGTGCCGCGACCGTCGTTATCTTTATCGACAAAGATAAATCCATAGCGTTTTTTCATCTCGCCGGTACCGGCGGAGACCAGATCGATACAGCCCCACGGGGTATACCCCATCAGATCGACGCCATCCTCCACTACCGCTTTTTTCATTTCGGCAATATGGGCACTAAGATACTCGATACGATACTGGTCATCCACGCTGCCGTCAGCTTCACGCACGTCAATGGCGCCAAAGCCATTCTCAACGATAAACAGCGGCAACTGATAGTGATCCCAGAACCAGTTGAGCGAGTAGCGCAGACCAACCGGGTCAATCTGCCAGCCCCAATCCGATTTCTTGACGTACGGGTTGGAGACCAGGCTGGTACTTTCGTCGTAATCCAGGTGCGGATTATCGTCAGTCGCTTTGGTGGCGAAGGACATGTAGTAGCTAAAACCAATATAGTCGACGCAACCCTCTTTTAACGCCTGGCTATCGGCGTCGGTGATATCCAGCGTAAAACCGCGGCGCGCGAAGTAGTTGAGCAAATGCTGCGGATAGCGGCCACGCACGTGCACATCGGTAAACCAGTAACGACGATGCATAGCGTTCATCGCCATCATGATGTCGTCCGGCGCGCAGGTGAGCGGATAGATTGGACACATCGCGATCATACAGCCAATCTGCAGGTCCGAATTAATCTCACGTGCCGCCTTTACCGCCAGCGCGCTGGCCACCAGTTCATAATGGGCGGCCTGAAACATCACCGGCTCACGGTCTTCTCCGGGCTGATACTTCAGGCCGGAGTTGGTAAAGGGGGCGAAATCTTCATGGAAGTTGGCCTGGTTGTTGATCTCGTTAAAGGTCATCCAGTACTTCACTTTGTACTGATAGCGGGTAAACACCACCTTCGCGAAGCGGACAAAGAAATCAATCAGCTTACGGTTGCGCCAGCCGCCGTATTCAGTCACCAGGTGGTAAGGCATTTCAAAATGGGAGAGCGTGATCACCGGTTCGATACCATATTTCAGGCACTCGTCGAACAGATCGTCATAGAATTGCAGGCCCGCCTCATTGGGCTCCAGCTCATCGCCCCGCGGAAAAATGCGCGTCCAGGCAATTGAAGTACGGAAACACTTAAATCCCAGTTCGGCAAACAGCGCTACGTCTTCTTTATAACGATGATAAAAATCAATTGCCTCATGGTTGGGATAGTTATGACCAGGCAGTACGCCGTCGGTGATCGTTCGCGGCACCCCATGGGCGCCTGCGGTCATCACGTCAGCGACGCTAATCCCCTTCCCTCCTTCTTGCCAGCCGCCCTCAAGCTGATGCGCCGCTACCGCGCCGCCCCACAGAAAACCTTCTTTGAATCCGGACATATACTCTCCCTATAGACGATCGTTATGCGCTTTTCACCAAACAGAAACCGGTTTCATTGGCATAATGATCATTCATTAAAGGCGAGGCAAGCAGAAGACTGTACCCGGTTTCATTTTCGTGAACAGTATCAAATTTGCTCATCTGTTAGCCGTTTTAAATCGAGTGTAAAGCAGGCTCGCAAACGTTTGCTTTCCCTGTTAGAATTGCGCCGATTTTTCTTGCTACCGCAAACGCGTGGAGACTTCGCAGTGACCGATAAAACCTCTCTCAGCTATAAAGATGCCGGCGTGGATATTGATGCAGGCAACGCTCTCGTCGACCGTATTAAGGGCGTGGTGAAGAAAACCCGTCGCCCGGAAGTGATGGGCGGACTGGGCGGATTCGGCGCGCTGTGCGCTCTGCCGCAGAAGTACCGCGAACCGGTACTGGTCTCCGGTACCGACGGCGTCGGCACCAAGCTGCGTCTGGCGATGGACCTTAAACGTCACGACACTATCGGTATCGATCTGGTCGCTATGTGCGTCAATGACCTCGTAGTTCAGGGCGCCGAGCCGCTGTTTTTCCTCGACTACTACGCGACCGGTAAACTGGACGTGGATACTGCGGCAAGCGTGATCAGCGGCATCGCCGAAGGCTGCTTACAGTCCGGCTGCGCGCTGGTTGGCGGCGAAACGGCAGAGATGCCGGGTATGTACCATGGTGAAGATTACGACGTGGCCGGTTTCTGCGTCGGCGTGGTAGAAAAATCAGAAATCATCGACGGCAGCAAAGTGGCTGACGGCGACGTCCTGGTCGCGCTTGCCTCCAGCGGCCCGCACTCTAACGGCTACTCGCTGGTGCGTAAGATTATCGAAGTCAGCGGCGTTGATCCGCAGACCACCGACCTCAACGGCAAACCGCTGGCCGACCACCTGCTGGCGCCGACCCGCATCTATGTCAAATCGATTCTGAATCTGATTGCCAACGTCGACGTCCACGCCATCGCCCACCTGACCGGCGGCGGCTTCTGGGAAAATATTCCGCGCGTACTGCCGGACAACACCCAGGCGGTAATCGACGAGTCCTCCTGGCAGTGGCCGGAAGTCTTCAACTGGCTGCAAACCGCCGGTAATGTCAGCAGCCACGAAATGTACCGCACCTTTAACTGCGGCGTCGGCATGCTGGTCGCGCTGCCGGCAGCCGAGGCGGATAAAGCCATCACCCTGCTGAACAAGCAGGGTGAAAACGCCTGGAAAATCGGTTACATCAAGGCATCCGATGCCGAACAACGCGTGGTCATTGAATGAAAAACATTGTGGTGCTGATTTCCGGTAACGGCAGTAATTTACAGGCGATTATTGATGCCTGCGCCCGGAAGCAAATCAACGGCACCCTGCGTGCGGTATTCAGCAATAAGGCCGAAGCATTCGGCCTTGAGCGCGCCCGTGAGGCCGGTATTCCGGCCTTTGCGCTCTCGCCGAAAGCGTTTGATAGCCGCGAAGCCTTCGACCGCGAGCTGATGCAGCAAATCGATGTCTTCCAACCCGATCTGGTGGTGCTGGCGGGCTACATGCGTATCCTTAGCCCAGCGTTTGTTGGCCACTATCAGGGGCGCTTGCTGAATATCCATCCTTCTCTGCTGCCGAAATATCCAGGGCTGCATACTCATCGCCAGGCGCTGGAAAATGGTGATGAGGAACATGGCACCTCGGTGCATTTCGTCACCGACGAACTCGATGGCGGGCCGGTGATCTTACAGGCTCGGGTGCCGGTATTTCCGGAAGACAGCGAAGATGACGTTACCGCCCGCGTTCAGGCGCAGGAGCACGATATCTATCCGCTGGTGGTGAGCTGGTTTGTTGATGGCCGCCTGCGTATGGAAGCTAACTCTGCGTGGCTGGATAATCGCAAGCTGCCGCCGCAGGGCTATGCCGCCGAAGAATAAGTTCGACCTGCCCCGGAGCAATCGCCGGGGCACCTTCCTCTCTTATTTCCTCGCTAATTATCGCCGTTTTCCAGACATAGCGCGTTAGGGTTCCAGGCTGCCGGTAATGGTATCGGGCGCTGATAATCAAATTCGCGCAGTGTCAGACCCGCTACGCCGTTGGCGTACAGTACCGGCAAACCGCCGGGATAAGGCTCGACACCCCAAACTCGGCCGCTTTGCGGATTCAGACACCAGGCGTTATCAATCCCCATCCCGGTCGGCGACATCGGATTGCACGGCGGGCGGATATCATAAAGCCCCTGCTCCGCTGCCAGGTTCAGCTTCTGGGTGAGCTGCACGCCGTCAAACAGAATGCGCCGGATCTGACCTGGCGTTTCACTATGCAGGTTTATCGCGCCTTCGCACTCGCCAACCAGCCCGCGGAACTGGATCTGTGAGATTTCGCCGGGTTCAATCGCCGGATCGCGACGGCGCGCGGAAAGGAAAACAGGGTCCGCCTCGCCCCAATGACAGGCCGGCGCGCTCACGCAATCAAAAGCAATGCTGCTAAAAATCATCCGCCGTAGCCGCCCGCCGTCGCGGGATATCAGGCCAATGCCGCGATTGGAGTCAAAGATAGTGCAGTTACTCACCAGCACATCTTCAATATCCTGCCAGGTTTCAGTACCGATTTTAAAGGCGCAGCTTTTCGAGCGCAGCGTGCAGTTAACGATGGTTACCTGACGCAATGGTCGCTGGATCCGCTCAGGTTTATCGGTGGTCTTCAGACAGATGGCATCATCCGCCGCGCTGAAATAGCTATTGGCGATATGGACCTGCTGGCAGCTGTCGATATCCAGCGCATCGGTATTGGCCATCGTCAAATCGTTGTCGACGGTGACGCCGTCAACCACCACCCCCGTACAGGAGACCAGATGGATTGTCCACATCGGGGCATGTCGTACGGTGATGTTTTCCAGCCGGACGCGACGGCAATTCTCCAGCAAAATGATCCGCGGGCGCGCCCTGGCTGGCGTGCGGTAGCCCATGGCATCAACGCCACGGGAAAACCAGCCATCAGCGCTGCCGTAAATCTCGCCGCCTCCGCAGATAGTAATATTCTGCGCATCCACAGCATACAGAAAGGCCCGATCTGAAGATTCCGCCCGGCTCAGCGCCGTCGCCTGAGCAAAGTCATCATAGTTTTCGCTAACGATAAGCTCGGCGCCCGGCGACAGCCACAAACAGGTGTTCGAGCCTATCCGTAAACCGCCGAGCGCGTACCTGCCGCAATCAACCACCAACCGGCCGCCGCCCGCCTGCGCCAGTTCGTCCAGCGCCTGTTGAAAGAGTTCAGTATCAGGCGTCACGCCATCCGCATGGGGATGGCGCTGCGAAAGATAAATGTTCATAGCATGTCCTGGAAATCAACGTGGGGACTATCTCACCATCTCTCTCACCCTCAGCGTAGGGTCGAAATCGCTACCGCGGAAATATCTGCGTACCCTTTCACATTCGCCGTCACGCTCAGGGGCAAAACGTGAGATTACACGCAAAATTTGCCTGCGGAAAAAATGAAAACAGGGCCGTTATCACAGTAAACGCCCTCTTAAACCGCTGCATATGTGAGCAGCGTCACGGGATTTATTTCATTTTGTCGCCATTTGGCATGCTGCTCGCAGAACGGTACGAAAAACCGACTGTCGGGATTCTCGCCCCCCACCCCCTCTTTTACTGTGCAACCTCGCATTCCTGACCAAAGAGATACGCTCATGACGAGGACAGTGACCCCGCAACGAGAAGTCAAAACCCGCAACATCCTCTGCTGGGGGATGGGCGATATTTTCGGCAGCGGCGCGATGACCATCACCGGCCTGTGGCTGCTCTACTTTTATATTGAAGTCGCCGGGCTCTCGCCCGCCGCCGCGGCCTCTATTTTCGCCATCGCCAAGATTTGGGACGGCATCACGGACCCGGTGATGGGCTACATTACCGACAACATTCGCACCCGTTGGGGGCGGAGACGGATCTTCTTTATTCTCGGCGCGCCGTTATCGCTCTGTTTCGCCCTGATGTGGATAAGTGGTTTTGGTTATGCCTGGTACCTTGGTACCTATCTACTATTCAGCACCGTCTTCACCCTGCTGATGGTGCCTTACGATACGCTGCCTGCAGAGATGACCAACCGCTATGATTTGCGCTCGAAAATGTCCGGCGCGCGAATGTTATTCGCTCAGGCGACAGCCTTTCTCGCGGCGCTGATCCCCGGGCAAATCATGGCCCACGTCGCCGATAAATCGCAGGCGTTTCTCTATATCGGCATTATCTTTGCCCTGCTTTTTGCCTTGCCGTGGGTCTTCGTCTGGCGCGGTACCTGGGAACGTGAGCATCTCCCACCACCGCAGACGCAGCAAGGTTTAGGCAAAACACTACGTTCGCTGTATCGCGAAATGGCCTCTACCTTCCGTCTGCGGACCTTCCGTATTCATATCATGATGTATGTCGGTGGCGCGGTGGCGCTGGATATTTTCGGCTCGCTGTTTATGCACTATATGACCTACGTGCTACGTGTCGGCACCTCGCTGGCTTCGCAGGCCATGAGTCTGATGACGCTGTTTCAGTTCTTCGCGATCCCTTTCTTCACCTGGCTTTGCATCCGCGTCGGCAACGGCAACGCCTATAAGGTCGCCATCGCGCTGATCCTCTGCGCGCTACTGTGGTTCAGCCAATTGACCGCTTCTTTCAGCCATCTTTCCTGGCTGCTGCTCGGCGGCGCAATCGTGATGGGCATCGCCCGCGGCGGCACCTATCTTATCCCATGGAATGTCTACAATTTTCTGCCCGATATCGATGAAGCTTACACCGGCGTGCGGCGCGAAGGGATCTACGCGGGAGTGATGATGCTGACGCGCAAATTCTCCCAGGCGCTGGCGCTGTTTATCGTCGGCCTGGCGCTGGAAGCCTTTGGATTCACCAAAGGCGCCGAAACGCAGAATACCGCCGCGCTGAATGGTATCTGGTGGGTATTCCTCGTTGGCCCCGGCCTGCTGGCCTTACTGGCAATGTATGGCGCGTTTCGTTTTCGCTTGAGCCAGCCGCGACATCAAATCCTGATTAGCGAACTGGAGCGTCTGCGCGCCGGTGGTCATCCACAGGATGCCAGCCCGCAGACCCGCGAAACTATCGAGCTACTGACCGGCCATCCTCATCGCAACGATCGCTGGCAACACGCCGCCGTTTCTTCTCAAGGAAATCACTATGTCGCAGAAAAACAACCGTCCTGAATTACAATCACTCATCGAAGCGCTAATCGGCAACTTAACCGCGATTACCGATGATAGCGGCGAGTATTTGCAGCGGCTGGCAGATGGCCGGGTGGTTGACACCAAAGGTTGGGACGGTTGGGAGTGGACGCATGGCATCGCCCTGTTTGGCCTGTTTCGCTACCAGCAACTGACAGGATCGCTTCGGGCTCGTGAACTTATCGACGGCTGGTTTAGCGCCCGTTTCGCCGAGGGTACGCCGGAGAAAAACATCAACACCGCTTGTCCGTTTTTAACCCTGGCGCTGTGCTATAAACAGACGCCGCGCAGCGACTGGCGCGCCTATCTGGAAAGCTGGGGAGATGCGATATATCGCCAGATGCCGCGTACCGAAGAGGGCTGCCTGCAACACGTCACCTATGAGAATCCCCATCATCAACAAATTTGGGACGATACGCTCATGATGGCGGTACTGCCGCTGGCGATGCTCGGCAAGATGTTTGATAAACCGCGCTGGGTAGAAGAAGCGAAATTTCAGTTTTTGCAGCACCTGCACTATTTAAGCGACCACCAAAGCGGCCTGTGGTTTCACGGCTGGCATTTCGACGGCAGACACCATTTCGCCGGCGCGCTGTGGGCCCGCGGCAATAGCTGGATAACGCTGGCGATACCGGAACTGCTGGAGATCCTCGATCTCGACGAGCATGACGCCTTTTACCGCCAACTGCAAAATACGCTGCAGATTCAGGTCAGCGCCCTTGCCCGCTGCCAGGCCGAAAACGGCCTATGGCCGACGCTGCTTAACGACCCGGATAGTTATCTGGAAGCCTCTGCGACGGCGGGCTTTGCCGCGGGTATTTTCAAGGCGGTCCGCCTCGGCTACCTCGACGATGGGTTTCTGCCGGTCGCCGGGAAAGCCTGCCGGGGCATTATCGAACATATCTCGCCGCAAGGAGAGTTAACGCAGGTGTCGTTTGGAACAGCGATGGGCAACGACCTCGACCACTATCGTAACATCCCCCTGACCGCCATGCCCTACGGCCAGGCAATGGCGATACTGTGCCTGGTTGAAGCGCTACGCCGCACGCTTTAATACGGCTATCTGAGCGCCGTCAGTTCGGTGCTCAGGCTATCCGCCAGATTACGTGCTCGTACAGGATCGAACATCACGTAAAACGCCGGTGAGGCCTCGCCTGTCTGCTGACAAAGCATTTCCATTTCCGATGCGCAGCGATATAACGCCTGCACGTTAATATGGCAAATTTCCCGCATGCTCCAGCTGTTTTCCACCTCTCGGGCGAAGTGCAGAGTAAAGAAGGCCTTTTGCGCGTGGGTAAACGTCTGACAATAGAGCGCCAATCCCTGCCACTCCTCACGCCACCGAAGCGCCAGCGCGGCGGGAAAATCCGCCGTGAGAGCGAACGCTTGCGCTGCTTTCCCCAGCAGCTGCGCGCTGGCTGCGACCTCATCTTTTTCTTGCGCGATTTGCGTGAGATTAGCCATCGACTTCTGCGGGTCGTCGCGGGTGAAGTGGATATCCTGCGCCGAACCGGGTAACCAGTGACTGCGCGCCAGTTGTCCGTAAAGGCCCCACACCGCCTGGCCGTAGCTTTCAGGCAATTGGCTATGGCGATGGAAAACATGGTCTCGCACATATATTGACTGATAGAGCGTCTGCGTCGCCTGCTCAAGCAGCGACTGGAACTGCTGCGCGACATCGGCTGGCGGACACCAGCCGTAACGCTGCGCCAGCCATTGCACCAGTAACTGCTGCTGATTTTTCGCCGCCCCTTCGCCCAGCAACTGACTACAGGCGAAGAGATTACATTCGCTTAACGTCGCAGGGATCCAGTGATTATCGATACTTTCCCAACTGGTTTTACAGATAGCGCCGGTAATGCGCGGGTTGCGACTCTGACACCACAACAGTCGCCCCTGCAGCTCATCAATACGTAAAAACGGCATGACTCCCCATCCCACTTCTTCGCCGGCAAGATCGATATCGATCCATACATCTCGCGTCTGCACCGCCAACAGCGCCGGATTGTTAGGGAAAGTAGGCCAGAAACGTTCCGGCGTGAGTTTTATCGATACCGAAACCGCAGGCGGCAGCGGTTCAATCGCATCCAGCACGGCGCTGAGATCGTCATTGCTGGCAGGGAAGACACGCAGTACCAGATGCTTATTTTGCGCGGCTACCGCCTGACTCAGGGCGTTAAAACAGCGGCGGTAGAGCATCAAGCTTTGCGCTGGCTGGCGGGGATCGTCGTGTTGTCTGTCCCACTGCGGACGAGAGATCGGTAATAATCCATCGGTACTGGAGAGCGCGATAATCAAACCGGTGAGCGCCGGTACGCTTTGACACACGGCGCGGATTTTGTCGGTTAACCAGCGGCTCCAGAAATCGACATCAAAACGCACCCCGCGCGGGGTATCCAGCAGTTCCGGATGCGCTAATAACAGTTCGGTCGGGAAGCTAAGTTCTTTCGCCTGCAGATAACATCGTAACCCCTGCTCACGGCAGCGTAACGCCAACCGGTTGAGATAGATACAGCGCGCTCGTTGTTGGCTCGACAATCGGTCGTTATAGTCAAAAGGCGTATACCCCTGTGGCGAAACCAGCTTGCCAAATAACTCGGTCTGCCCCACCACCACGGTATTAAAATCATGCTCAATTGCGTATTCAATCAACCGACAGGCCGACGGCCAGTGCCAGATGTCCTGATTATTGAGCTCCAGCGCCCGCGTTTCCCACATTGTTTCGCCCTCCATTTCGCCCCCGACTGAACATAACGTAAGCAAACAAACGCGTCCGCTTTTTCCCGGCATCTGATTGCAAGAAAACTGTCATATTGCTTTGACATAGTTGGACATTCAATGGCAAAGCTCGCCATAATGAAAAAGCGACGTCAATGATCCGGAGTGTGAGTTGTAATGGGCCAGGAAAAGCTATACATCGAAAAAGAACTCAGCTGGTTGTCCTTTAACGAGCGCGTACTTCAGGAAGCGGCGGACAAGAGCAACCCGCTTATCGAGCGCATGCGCTTCTTAGGAATTTACTCCAATAACCTTGATGAGTTTTACAAAGTGCGCTTCGCTGAACTTAAGCGACGCATTCTTATCAGTGAAGAACAAGGTAGTACCGCCCATTCGCGTCATCTGTTAGGCAAAATCCAGGCCCGCGTGCTAAAGGCCGATCAGGAATTTGATGGTCTCTATAATGAACTGCTGCTGGAAATGGCGCGTAATCAGATCTTCCTGATTAACGAACGCCAGCTGTCCGTTAACCAGCAATCCTGGTTACGCAACTACTTCAAACAGTATCTGCGCCAGCATATTTCGCCGATTCTGATCAACCGCGAGACGGACCTGGTTCAATTCCTGAAAGATGATTACACCTATCTGGCGGTGGAGATTATCCGCGGCGATACCATTAACTATGCGCTGCTGGAGATTCCATCCGATAAGGTGCCACGCTTTGTGAACCTGCCGCCGGAGACGCCGCGACGCCGCAAACCGATGATTCTGCTGGATAACATTCTGCGTTACTGCCTGGATGATATCTTTAAGGGCTTCTTTGACTACGATGCCCTGAATGCATACTCGATGAAAATGACCCGTGATGCCGAGTACGATCTGGTACACGAAATGGAATCGAGCCTGATGGAGCTGATGTCCTCCAGCCTGAAGCAGCGCTTAACCGCCGAGCCGGTGCGTTTTGTCTACCAGCGCGATATGCCGGATGCGATGGTCGAAATGCTGCGCGATAAGCTCTCCATCTCGAACTACGATTCGATGCTGCCGGGCGGTCGTTATCACAACTTTAAAGACTTTATCGGTTTCCCGAATGTTGGCAAGGCCAATCTGGTCAACAAACCGATGCCGCGCCTGCGTCACCTGTGGTTCGATAAATTCCGCAACGGCTTTGACGCCATCCGCGAACGCGACGTACTGCTCTACTATCCGTATCATACCTTCGAGCACGTGCTTGAACTGCTGCGTCAGGCCTCGTTCGACCCAAGCGTGCTGGCAATCAAAATCAATATCTACCGCGTCGCTAAGGATTCACGGATTATCGATTCGATGATCCACGCCGCCCACAACGGTAAAAAAGTGACCGTGGTGGTTGAACTGCAGGCTCGCTTCGACGAAGAGGCCAATATTCACTGGGCCAAACGTCTGACAGAAGCCGGCGTACACGTTATCTTCTCGGCGCCGGGGCTGAAGATCCACGCCAAACTCTTCCTCATTTCGCGTAAAGAAGGCGATGAGGTAGTGCGTTATGCGCATATCGGCACCGGCAACTTCAACGAGAAAACCGCTCGTATCTACACCGACTATTCGCTCCTCACCGCCGACGCGCGCATCACTAATGAAGTCCGTCGCGTGTTTAATTTTATCGAAAACCCTTACCGGCCAGTCAGCTTCGACTACCTGTTGGTATCGCCGCAGAACTCGCGTCGTCTGCTGTATGAAATGATCGACCGCGAAATCGCCAATGCGCAAAATGGGCAACCGTCCGGAATTACGCTTAAATTAAATAACCTGGTCGATAAAGGGCTGGTGGACAGACTCTATGCCGCCTCCAGTACCGGCGTGCCGGTTAACCTGCTTATCCGCGGCATGTGCTCGCTAATCCCGGGTCTTGAGGGAATTAGCGAAAATATTCGCGTGATTAGTATCGTTGACCGTTTCCTTGAGCACGATAGGGTCTATTGTTTTGAAAACGGTGGTGATAAACAGGTGTGGTTATCCTCCGCCGACTGGATGACGCGCAACATCGACTATCGTATCGAAGTCGCCGTACCGCTGCTGGACCCGCGTCTGAAGCAACGCGTATTGGATATTCTCGATATCCTGTTCAACGATACCGTAAAAGCGCGCTATCTTGATAAAGAACTGAGTAATCGCTACGTGCCGCGCGGCAATCGCCGCAAAGTACGCGCACAGATAGCGATTTACGATTATCTCAAATCACTCGAACAACCCGATTAACCTATGCCAATAAACGAAAAAACCCCTCGGCCGCAGGAGTTCGCTGCGGTCGACCTTGGTTCGAACAGTTTTCATATGGTGATCGCCCGTGTCGTCGACGGGGCAATGCAGATCATCGGTCGCCTGAAGCAGCGCGTCCACCTGGCCGATGGCCTGGATGAAAACTCGGTGTTGAGCGAAGAAGCGATTACTCGTGGGCTGAACTGCCTGTCGCTGTTTGCGGAACGTCTGCAGGGATTCTCCCCTTCCAGCGTTTGTATCGTCGGGACGCATACCCTGCGCCAGGCGGCTAACGCGGCGGATTTTCTCAAACGAGCGGAAAAAGTTATCCCTTATCCCATCGAAATAATCTCCGGTAACGAAGAAGCGCGTCTGATTTTTATGGGCGTCGAACATACGCAACCGGAGCGCGGCCGTAAGCTGGTTATCGACATCGGCGGCGGTTCGACTGAGCTCGTCATCGGCGAAGATTTCGAGCCCCGCCTGGTTGAAAGCCGACGTATGGGCTGCGTAAGCTTCTCGCAGGCCTATTTCGCCGGCGGCGTTATCAATAAAGAAAACTTCCAGCGCGCGCGCCTGGCGGCGGTGCAGAAACTGGAAACCCTGGCCTGGCAGTTCCGTATTCAGGGGTGGAACGTGGCGCTGGGCGCCTCTGGCACCATCAAAGCCGCGCACGAAGTGCTGGTCGCCATGGGGGAGAAAGACGGCTTCATTACCCCGGAACGTCTTGAAATGCTGGTCAGTGAGCTTCTGAAGAATAAAAACTTCGACTCATTAAGCCTGCCGGGATTGTCGGAGGACCGCAAAGCGGTATTCGCCCCGGGTCTGGCGATTTTGTGCGGGGTATTCGACGCGCTGGCGATCAAAGAACTGCGCCTGTCCGACGGCGCCCTGCGCGAAGGCGTGTTGTACGAGATGGAAGGTCGCTTCCGCCACCAGGATATTCGCAGCCGTACGGCCCAGAGCCTGGCGAACCAGTACAATATCGATCGCGAACAGGCGCGCCGGGTACTGGAGACTACCACTCAGATGCTGGAACAGTGGCAGGAGCAAAACCCGAAACTGGCTAACCCGCATCTGTCTGCCCTGCTGAAGTGGGCGGTAATGCTACATGAAGTGGGGCTGAACATTAACCACAGCGGCATGCATCGCCACTCTGCCTATATCCTGCAAAATAGCGATCTGCCGGGCTTTAATCAGGAGCAGCAGACACTGATGGCCACGCTGGTGCGCTATCACCGCAAAGCTATCAAGCTTGATGATTTGCCGCGTTTTACCTTGTTCAAGAAAAAACAGTTCTTGCCGCTGATCCAACTACTGCGTCTGGGCGTATTACTGAACAATCAGCGTCAGGCGACCACTACGCCGCCAAAACTGACATTGAAGACAGAAGCCAACCACTGGACGTTAATTTTCCCGCATGACTGGTTTAGCCAGAATGCGTTGGTGCTGCTGGATCTGGAAAAAGAGCAACAGTACTGGGAAGGCGTGCCGGAATGGCTGCTGAAAATTACTGAAGAAGAAGCGTAAAGCTGACATCTTTGACTAAAACGGCCGGGTCACACGCCCGGCCGTTTTTTATGCGACGTCAGCCGCGCAGGCCAGTTGTTCTATCGGAACCGGCATTCCAATGTCAAAGCCCTGCATATAATCAATCCCCAGCGAAATCACTGCCTGGCGGATCTCCGGTGATTCCACATACTCCGCCACTACCTGCATATTTTTGATTTGCGCCAACCGGCAAATCGACGCCACAACCTGATAATCCAGACTGCTGGTGACCAGATTACGGATAAAGCTACCGTCAATTTTCAGCATATCAACGTTAAGCGTTTTCAGCCGCGCATAGCTGGCATAGCCGGTGCCAAAATCATCAATCGCCACCCGGCATCCCAATTCCTGCAACCGCGCGAGCGTTTGTTGCGCCTGTTCCGGATTACTGAGCGAGTGATTTTCCGTCAGCTCAAAAATAAGCTGCCAGGGCTCAATATTATAATGATGCAGCATTTCCTCGACTTCGTCCGGGAAACGGCTGCGGCTGACCGAAACTGGCGACAGATTGATGGCCAAACGCATGCCCGGCAACGTATGGCGATTATCGTTCATAAAAGCCAGCGTATTGTCGATAACCCAGTTGTCGATGCGCGAAGCCAGGCCAAATTCGTGCGCCGCAGGCAAAAAATTATCCGGCGCAACCAGCTCCCCCTGCTCGCCCACCATACGCAACAGGACTTCATGATAGCTATCGCCGCGCATGCCGATAATGGGCTGCGCCATCAGCCGAAAACGATTCTGATCCAGCGCCTGCAGGATCTGGTTCATCATTGACACACGTTCTTTTAACCCCTGCTGAACGTGAACGGCGCCGCGGCGCTGCACGTTTTCCAGGTGGCCGCTGGTCAATGACATGTCGGCTATATTATTCAGTTCGCCGAGCAGTAAATACAGATGCTTGACAGGAGAACGTACGTTGCAATAGCTGATCCCGACAGGCGGCTGTAGCGGAATACCATCCCAGATAAAACGGAACTGCTTAATCCGCTCATCCAGCATCACGATGCGTTGTTGATGATCGTCGCTATTCAGGCGTATCACCAGGTCATGGCCCGAAAGGTGATAGACCATTTCGTTCGGCTGCAGTATGTGACTCAGGTATTCCGACAGCTGCTGCTTATACTGAATGCGTAGCATCACGCCGTAGTGCCGCCCAAGCAACTCCAGCTCTGGCATGCGTAAAAAGCACAGCACCGACCAGGTCGAGTGGTTTAGCGCTCGGCTCAGGGCCCGTAAATTCGGCATATGAACGACCGGGTCGAGAAAGGCCATCCGGCGAACCCGACGGTGGATCATCCGCTGCTGCGTCGCCAGCATTGCCATATAAGCGATAATAAAAGAGAACACCAGGTAACTGGAGGAGGTAATCGCCAGCTGGTTATTGTAGATCGGGGAAAATGGCAGGTAGCTGTAATGAAAATGGATAACCAGAATTAATATCGGCGGCCACGCCAGGGAAATAAAACGATAGCCAAAACGCATCGCCCCCCACAACATGACCGGCATAAGTAATGACAATGTATAATTTGTGCTAAATATCGTGCTGCTGGCATTTAACGGCATGAATAATAAAGCCAGTATTATTAACAATACTATTGCCCAGACAATAATTTCCAGCGGTTTTATTTTTTGGTCGATTTGTAAACGCACCTGGGATATAAAGCCGCGTAAGTGTAGCGGATTACGAATAACACGCAGCAAAAAATAGCACAGCGGCACACCGGTCAGACACCCTACCATCAGCGCCTGAAAAGTGATTAACGATCGTAAACTAAATGGCGTTGACCCCACCAGTTCCGCCGCCCGCGGATGCAGGCCAAGATACTCAGCAATCTGCGAAATAATGAGAAAAATTACCGAGGGCAGCAGCATTTGCCAGAACAGCCGATACGGCATCAGGGCAACATTACCATGTGAAATCTGCTGACGGCGTGGAACGAAAATGCGATAACCGCCCCAGCACAGCACTGAAGGGATCAAAAAATGAAACAATACGCCGATAGATTGCTCGAAGGTCATTCCGCGCGTAATGGTCAGCAGCAAGCCGACTATAATGCCCGGAATCGCCGCCCAGCCGAAAAACAGCATCAGGCTCAATACTAACGCCAGCGGAAGATAAAACAGAAAGACGGTGTGACCGTTAAGATTTGCAAATGTATTCGCGGCGCGCGCCAGCGGCAACAGCAGCGTAGGGAGGATGAGCGGTAGTGCCCACCATTTATCCTGATATCGTTTGTATAGTTTAATAATACTCATAGATGCTCGACAGATTACCCCAACTCCTGCGGAGTATATTCAGACAGGCATCCAACCCGACCAGGCTAACCGCGAAAGTAATAACGATGCGGAACAGATGGACGATTTTAGTGGCCAATGGAATCAAGCAATTGACGCAAATCAACAAACTATTTAGCTAATATTAATAAAACTTATTTTTTTGCGGACTGGTGCAATATTCAAAATCCGTGTAAATACGATGTTCATCTTATATAACATTAAGTAATGTTTTAGCACTACGATTTTTACACCGCCGACAATTGACCCCGCCGCTATACTATGACTTAATACCCCCATCGCCCGTCTTCGGGTATACTTCAAGGAACCTTTTGTGAGTCAGGCACCCAGTATGCGTAAACGACATCGATTTAACCGTCGCATGACCCGTATCGTACTACTTATCAGTTTTCTCTTCTTCTTTGGACGCTTTGTCTACTCCTCTATCGGTGCCTGGTACCATCATCAGGACAAACAAGAGTCGCAGCAATCGACCATCACCATTGATGCTCCCGCGACACCAACGACCCCAGCCCAGGAATAACGCCTACGGCAAAATTTTTAGTTGGTGCAGCAGACGCAGCATCTCCGCTATCCCTTTGTTGATAACTTTATCCTGACGCATCACTACGCCCAGTTGGCGATAGAGCCGCGGCGATAGCGACTGTACACGTATTCCGGTGCGGTCATCTTCAGCCGCCACCGCCATCTTCGGTACGATACTGTATCCCAGACCAGCACGCACCATACGCTTGATAGCCTCAATGCTACCGAGTTGCATCACCGGCGCCGAGTTTACCCCGGCAGCGCGAAACCAGCCATCGATCAGCTCACGGGTCCCGCTGCCGGCTTCAAATGCTATTAGCGAAAGTGCCTGTAGCAGTGAAGGCGTCAATTGCCCCACTAGCGGTTCATCATCGTTGGCAGTAATAAATACAAACTCTTCCTCCAGCACTGGCGTTACCGCCAGGCTGCGGCCGCTGGCAGGTAAGGTCACTAACCCCAGATCAAGCCGGCTCTCTTCCACCGCACGTACAATGTCAAGCGTATTACCGGTCGTGACGCCAACCGTTAACAGCGGATGCTTCTCGCGTAGATGGCACAATAGCGGCGGCAGCAAATGAATACAGGCCGTCGCCCCGGTACCGAAGCTCATCGTGCCGTGCACTTCATGGTTAAACTCAGTCACCGTCTGCACCGCCGTATTCACCGCCTGCTCAATAATTTCACTATGGGCCAGTAGCGCCAATCCGGCGGCAGTAGCCTTGATCCCTCGCCCGGTACGCTCAACCAACCGCGTCTGCAGGAACTGCTCAAGCTGGCGAACCTGCAGGCTTACTGCCGGCTGCGATATTCCCAGTACATCAGCGGCGGCGGAAAAACTGCCGCGCTGCGCCACCAGCCGGAAGGTTGTCAGGTTTACCAAATTCAGCATCGTCATCACAAAGTTTCTCTTATGCAGGCTATAAGCCCCAGGTGCTGCCTGCACAATAGCGCGCGCGATATGCTGCCGACAACTGCATAACGCTCTGGAATTCAATGAAAACGTCAATCTTGCCTGGCACCGCGCCTCTTTCCCTTACCCTCGCAGCCGGCGGCAACCAGCTCATCAACTGGGGGATCGTTTTTTATATGCCCGGTACCTTTGCCGGCGCTATTGCTAATGATACTGGCTGGGGCGGAACAGAGATCTTTCTCGGTTTGACCTTCGCCATGCTGATGATGGCGGCGATCTCGCCTTTTATCGCCCGCCTGTTGGCCTGGTTTGGCGGTCAGCGGGTGGTGTTCATCGGTTCATTAACCATCGCGGCAAGCTGCCTGGCAATGTCGCAGGCAGACAGCCTGATCTTCTGGTACGTCGCATGGCTACTGGCCGGTGTCGGTATGCGGCTGGCGCTATACGATGCGCTGTTCGCCGCGCTGGTTAACCTGTATGGTCAACGCGCCAGAGTAACTATTTCACGGGTGACCCTGGCTGGAGGACTGGCCTCAGCGATATTCTGGCCGCTGGGCACCGCGCTGCTCGCGCTAATGGGCTGGCGTGGAGCGCTGGTAATCTACAGCCTGTTTGGCCTGCTTAGCGCACTACTGCTGTGGCGGATGCCTAATCAATGCTTGCCCGACCGGGGCGCTCATCAGGAGAAAGTGCCGCATTCCCGTCGCAACCAGCACATAGGCCTGCTGTACGCCTCGCTTATCGCTTTGGTCACCTTTATTTCTAACGGCACATCCACCCATCTGCCTGAGTTTATCGCCAGCTACGGTTTGCCGGTAATGATAGGGGTACTATGGGGCATCGGACAGACCGGCGCCCGATTTCTGGAGGTGATTTCAGGAGCGCGCCTCTCCCCACTTCGGTTAACGCTGTTGACCACAGCGCTGTTGCCGCTCTGCTTTTTACTGGGCCTCAACGCCGCCTCGCTAAGCTGGACCGTTGGCGGTTTCGTTTTCGCCTACGGGGCCATTAACGGCCTGACGACGGTATTTAAAGCAACATTACCGTTGCAGCTATTCGCGGCGGAAGATTACGCGCGGCGTACCGGACGGCTGTTGATCCCAGCGCAACTACTGGCCGCCGTCTCGCCATTTGCCTATGCCTGGCTAAATCAACATCTGGGGATAGAAAGGAGCCTTGCTATTTCGGGTCTATTATCGCTGGTCGTACTGGGGCTGGCGCTGAGAATCGGCTGGCTGCAGCGGCGGCAGGTTGTGCGGATAAGTCATGGACAAAGTGAAGAGAGGGTATGAAAAACCCTCTGTAAAACACACACATTTAGGACTATCAGGCCACGATCAGACGCTTAAACAGCAGCTGCTGAACATCCTGCCGATGTGCCAGGATCGCATGCGCGGTTACTAAAGTTCCGTCTACGGAATACAAAACCCGGTAGCCTTCAGCGTGATTAAACTCCCGATATTTGGCGCAGCCAATTTTCAGCAATTCGGGGCAAATCTGGCAGCCCAAGGGGAACTGTCCTACGGTGCTCTCAAACTGGGTGAGAATATCTGCGATAACCGGACGCGGCTCAACATCAACACGCTTCAGAAAACCCGCTATTGTGTCGATGCAGTGCTTCACCGTAAGCGTGTACTCAAAGGTCACCTGCTGTTCCATGGAAGTCCCTTAACGTTGAGCGCGCTGCGTTTAATCCGCAAGGCCATCCAGCAACTGGTCTTTCGAGAACACGCGCCCTTCCGCTTTATCTTTCTCTGACAGAGTAAGCAATTTCAGCAAAGCAATGGCGTTTTCCCGTTCCTGCTGCTGATCATAGGACTCTATAACGTAAGCAGGCACACCGTTTTGTGTGACCAGGATAGGTTCTGACAGATCAAGCGTTGCGGCGTTCTTTTTAACGTAGCTGATAGTCTCTACTTTCATGTTGGTCCGCCTAATGGTCATGTCTCGGTTTTAATATAGACTATATTTAGACTACGCTCAATAATCCTTCCTCAGCGCCATTTACCAGGACATAAAAAAACCCTCTGTAAACAGAGGGTTTCGTTCAGCTATCAGCAGGAATTATTCCCACTCAATAGTCGCTGGCGGCTTACCGCTGATGTCGTACACCACGCGGGAAATACCGTTAACTTCGTTGATGATGCGGTTGGAAACACGGCCGAGGAAATCATACGGCAGGTGCGCCCAGTGCGCGGTCATAAAGTCGATGGTTTCTACCGCACGCAGGGAGACGACCCAGTCGTATTTACGGCCATCGCCCATCACGCCGACGGAGCGAACCGGCAGGAACACGGTAAATGCCTGGCTTACTTTGTCATACAGGTCGGCTTTGCGCAGTTCTTCAATGAAGATAGCATCCGCGCGACGCAGCAGGTCGCAGTACTCTTTCTTCACTTCGCCGAGTACGCGAACGCCAAGGCCCGGCCCCGGGAACGGGTGGCGGAACAGCATGTCGTACGGCAGGCCCAGCTCCAGGCCAATCTTACGCACTTCGTCTTTGAACAGCTCTTTCAGCGGTTCAACGAGGCCCATCTTCATCTCTTTCGGCAGACCGCCCACGTTGTGGTGAGACTTGATGACGTGCGCTTTACCGGTCGCGGAAGCGGCGGATTCGATTACGTCAGGGTAGATAGTGCCCTGCGCCAGCCATTTCACGTCTTCCAGCTTCAGCGCTTCTTCGTCAAACACTTCAACGAAGACGCGGCCAATGATTTTACGCTTCGCTTCCGGATCGTTTTCGCCCTTCAGCGCGGCCAGGAAGCGATCTTCCGCCGCAACGTGCACGATGTTCAGGCCGAAACGGTCGCCGAACATATCCATAACCTGCTCGGCTTCGTTCAGGCGCAGCAGGCCATTATCCACGAATACGCAGGTCAGGTTTTTGCCGATGGCGCGGTGCAGCAGCATCGCGGTAACGGAAGAGTCAACGCCGCCGGACAGGCCGAGGATGACTTTATCTTCACCCACCTGCTGACGAATACGCTCAACCGCGTCGTCAATGATCTTCGCCGGCGTCCACAGCGCTTCGCACTGGCAGATATCGCGCACGAAGCGCTCCAGCATACGCAGACCCTGACGGGTGTGGGTGACTTCCGGGTGGAACTGTACGCCGTAGAAGCGTTTTTCTTCATTCGCCATGATGGCGAACGGGCAGCTTTCAGTGCTGGCGACGGTCACAAAGTCGGAAGGGATAGCGGTGACTTTATCACCATGGCTCATCCACACGTCCAGCAGCGGCTTACCGTCAGCGCTCAGCGCATCTTCGATGCCCTTAATCAGCGCGCTGTCGGTCTGCACTTCCACCTGCGCGTAACCGAACTCGCGCTCGTTGGAAGCTTCAACGTGGCCGCCCAGCTGCATGGCCATGGTCTGCATGCCATAGCATACGCCGAATACCGGTACGCCGGCTTCGAAGACGTACTGCGGCGCACGCGGGCTGTTGTCTTCGGTGGTGCTTTCCGGGCCGCCGGAAAGAATAATGCCGTTCGGGTTGAACTCGCGGATTTGAGCTTCGGTCACGTCCCAAGCCCAGAGCTCGCAATAGACCCCTAATTCACGTACGCGACGCGCAACCAGCTGGGTGTACTGAGAACCGAAGTCCAGGATAAGAATGCGATGTTTATGAATGTTATCCGTCATTGACGTTAATTCCAGAGAAGTAGCGATGATTGAATAAAAATCGCCCGGCGCGTAGCCGGGCGATGAAAATCAGGAGCCCATGCGGTAGTTCGGGGATTCCTTGGTGATCGTCACGTCGTGAACGTGGCTCTCCTGGATGCCCGCGCCGCTGATGCGCACGAACTCTGCTTTGGTACGCAGTGCGTCAATAGTACCACAACCGGTCAGACCCATACAGGAGCGCAGGCCGCCCATCTGCTGGTGAATGATCTCTTTCAGGCGGCCTTTATAGGCAACGCGGCCTTCGATACCTTCCGGTACCAGTTTGTCAGCGGCGTTATCGCTCTGGAAGTAACGGTCGGAGGAACCTTTGGACATCGCGCCCAGGGAACCCATACCGCGGTAGGATTTGTAAGAACGGCCCTGATAGAGCTCGATTTCACCCGGGGATTCTTCGGTACCGGCCAGCATGGAGCCAACCATCACCGCGGCGGCGCCTGCGGCAATCGCTTTTGCGATATCGCCGGAGAAGCGGATACCGCCATCGGCGATAACCGGAATACCGGTGCCTTCCAGCGCTTCAACCGCGTCGGAAACGGCGGTGATCTGCGGAACGCCTACGCCGGTAACGATACGGGTAGTACAGATGGAGCCTGGGCCGATACCCACTTTCACCGCGCTGACGCCAGCTTCCGCCAGGGCACGAGCACCCGCGCCGGTCGCCACGTTACCGCCGATGATTTGCAGGTCAGGATATTTAGCGCGCGTTTCGCGAATACGCTGCAGAACGCCTTCGGAGTGACCGTGAGAGGAGTCGATCAGCAGAACGTCAACGCCTGCGGCAACCAGCGCGTCAACGCGCTCTTCGTTACCGGCGCCAGCGCCAACGGCCGCGCCAACGCGCAGACGACCGTGCTCGTCTTTACACGCATTCGGTTTACGTTCCGCTTTCTGGAAATCTTTTACGGTGATCATGCCGCGCAGGTGGAAGCTATCATCCACTACCAGCGCTTTTTCTACGCGTTTTTCATGCATTTTCGCGAAGACCACTTCACGGCTTTCACCTTCACGCACGGTGACCAGGCGCTCTTTCGGCGTCATATAAACGCTGACCGGCTGATTCAGGTCGGTAACAAAACGCACGTCGCGGCCGGTGATAATGCCGACCAGTTCGTTGTCTTCGGTCACTACCGGATAACCGGCGAAACCGTTACGTTCGGTCAGTTCTTTCACTTCGCGCAGGGTGGTAGTCGGCAGAACGGTCTGTGGATCGCTTACCACGCCGGATTCATGTTTCTTCACGCGGCGGACTTCTTCCGCCTGGCGCTCGATTGACATGTTTTTATGAATAAAGCCGATGCCGCCTTCCTGGGCCAGGGCAATTGCCAGGCGCGCTTCAGTTACGGTATCCATCGCCGCGGAGAGCATAGGAATATTCAGACGAATCGTTTTCGTCAGCTGCGTGCTGAGATCGGCGGTATTCGGCAGAACGGTAGAATGAGCGGGAACAAGGAGGACGTCGTCAAACGTCAGGGCTTCTTTAGCGATACGTAGCATGGGCAATATCTCGACCAGGGTGGATAAATATTGCCGTGGCATTATACAGAGCGTAACCGATTGCATCCACCCTTTTTTGCAAATAATACTTGCGATCCCCTCTCAGCGCGTTACTATCGACTGAATAACCTGCTGATTTAGAATTTGATCTTGCTCACATGTTGCCATCTCAATCCCCTGCAATATTTACGGTCAGCCGCCTGAATCAGACGGTTCGCTTACTGCTGGAACGCGAAATGGGCCAGGTATGGATAAGCGGCGAGATCTCTAACTTCAGCCAGCCCTCTTCCGGCCACTGGTACTTCACCTTAAAAGACGATAACGCTCAGGTGCGCTGCGCGATGTTTCGCAACAGCAACCGTCGCGTCACGTTTCGCCCGCAGCATGGCCAGCAGGTGCTGGTTCGCGCCAACATTACGCTTTACGAGCCTCGCGGCGACTACCAGATCATTGTCGAAAGCATGCAGCCCGCCGGTGAGGGCCTGTTGCAGCAAAAATATGAGCAGCTCAAGGCGCTCCTGACGGCAGAAGGGTTATTCGATCAAAGCCACAAGCAGGCGCTCCCCTCTCCCGCGCACTGCGTCGGCGTCATCACCTCCAAAACCGGCGCCGCGCTGCATGATATCTTACATGTGTTGAAACGCCGCGATCCCTCGCTGCCGGTGATTATCTACCCGACGGCGGTGCAAGGCGATGATGCGCCGGGGCAAATCGTGCGCGCAATAGCATTAGCCAACCAGCGCCAGGAGTGCGATGTGCTGATCGTCGGGCGCGGCGGCGGTTCGCTGGAAGATTTATGGAGCTTTAACGACGAACGGGTCGCGCGGGCGATTTTCGCCAGCCGCATTCCGGTAGTGAGCGCCGTCGGCCATGAAACTGACGTCACTATCGCCGATTTCGTCGCCGACCTGCGTGCGCCGACGCCTTCTGCGGCAGCAGAGATCGTCAGCCGCAATCAGCAGGAACTGTTGCGTCAGCTACAGTCCGGCCAGCAGCGCCTGGAGATGGCGATGGATTACTTCCTCGCCAACCGCCATCGCCGCTTTACTCAGCTGTTTCACCGTTTACAGCAGCAACATCCTCAGCTGCGCTTAGCGCGTCAGCAGACCGAACTGGAGCGCCTGCGTCAGCGAATGCGCTTTGCGCTGGAAAGCCAGCTCAAACGTGCCGACCAGCGCCAGCAGCGCGCCGTGCAGCGGTTGAATCAGCAAAACCCGCAGCCGCGCATCCATCGCGCGCAGTCGCGTATTCAGCAACTGGAGTATCGTCTGGCGGAAAATATTCGCGCCCGCCTGAGCGAGCAGCGCGAGCGTTTCGGCAATACCGTGACGCATCTGGAAGCCGTCAGCCCGCTGGCGACGCTGGCTCGCGGCTATAGCGTCACCTCAGCCGGCGATGGCAAAGTATTGAAAAAAATCAAACAGGTGCAGGCTGGCGATGTCGTGACTACCCGGCTGGAAGATGGTTGGGTCGAAAGCGAAGTGACAGCCATCACTCCGGTGAAGAAAACGCGCGCCCGCAAAAAAGTCTGATTATCCTCCCGTTTCATGCGGGGATAACTATACTGCTGTCATGCCCTTTTAAAACCGTTCATCCGGCCAGGGAGCGTGATATGCCAGATACTCGTCCTCGTTTCGTGATTCCACCCTACATTTTACGCCGCATTGTCGATCATGGCTCCGCTCAGCAACAGCGCTGCGCGCAGCAAACGCTGAGCCATGTACAAACCCTGATGGCGCATGTGCCGGGCCGCCCCGCTGCCGCCCCGCTGCCGCCCATGTCGCCATGCCAGGCCAGCTTGAGCGCGACATTTACGATGCCAGGCAGACTCAGGAACTTCCAGGGAGCCAGGTGCGTTTTGAAGGACAGCCTTCCAACGGCGATGTCGCCGTCGATGAGGCCTATGATTATCTCGGCATCACCCATGATTTTTTCTGGAAGAGCTATCATCGTGATTCGCTGGACAACCGCGGATTGAAGCTGACCGGCAGCGTCCACTATGGTCACGAATATCAAAATGCCTTCTGGAACGGGCAACAAATGGTGTTTGGCGACGGTGATGGCGAGATCTTTAATCGTTTTACTATTGCTATTGATGTGGTGGCGCACGAGTTAAGCCATGGCGTTACGGAGAGCGAAGCCGGGCTTATCTATTTCGAACAATCCGGGGCGCTCAATGAATCGCTTTCCGATGTTTTTGGCTCGCTGGTCAAACAATATCAGCGCCAGCAAACGGCAGACAAAGCGGACTGGATAATTGGCGAGGGGCTACTTGCGAAAGGTATTCACGGCCAAGGTCTGCGTTCGATGTCGCACCCGGGAACCGCCTATGATGACCCTATTCTTGGCAAAGACCCACAACCCGCCCACATGAAAGATTTTGTGCATACCCAGCAGGATAACGGCGGCGTGCATATTAACTCCGGCATTCCTAATCATGCTTTCTATCTCGCCGCCATCGCGCTGGGTGGTTTTGCATGGGAAAAAGCGGGATATGCCTGGTACGACGCGATTTGTGATAAATCGCTGGCAAAAGACGCCGATTTCCCGGCCTTTGCCAAACTGACGATTCATCATGGCGAAAAACGTTTTGGTAAAGAGACCGCCGAGGCGATTCGAAAGGCCTGGGAGGATGTTGGAGTCACATCATGAACGAGGCAGACCTCAGCGATGACGCGATTATTGAGCTGGCCCGCGAAGGTGGCGTCGCCTGGATCCCGACGCTGAGCGGCATGCGTAAGATTGTCGTGGCGCAGCTTAACGAACAGCAAAAACAGCGCATCGCCGCAATACTGCAGCAGTCGTTGCCGCTCGGCAAGCCGCCGGGGCAGCCGGATTCTCCGGGTAGCGGCGACCAGCGTTTCTTTCGCATCCAAATAATCAGCGCCCGGCGCTATCACAGCCTGATCATTCTCGTCCCGGAAGAGCGGGCGCCGGAGGCGCTGGTTGAACTCTGGCGAAATGGTGAAGGCTGCGTTAGCGATTAACCGAGCACAAATTCGACGCGTTTTTTCGAAATCAGTCCGTGGCCGTGCTGACAGAAATAATCCACCGCGCCGCAGGCCTTCAGTACATCCAGCGGCTGATGGCAGTCCGGGCAGCGCGCCTCTACAGCAAACTCTTTCTCACAGTGCGCGCAATGCGCGACGTTGCCTTGCGTTTCCAACCGGGCATGGCAAATCGGGCAATTGAGTTCCATGGTGCCTCCTTCTCATAATGAATAGCATGAGTTTATCACGTCATACGTCAGCGTTGCTGACCCGCGAAGCGTTGAATAGGGTAGATAAAAAAACCCGCCAGCGGCGGGTTTCTGCATTATTTGCTTTTCTTGATATGTTTAATCAAGCGCTTACGCTTACGCATCTGGTTCGGCGTCAGGGTATTGCGTTTATTGGCAAACGGGTTTTCCCCTTCCTTGAACTGAATACGGATCGGCGTACCCATGACATCCAGGGATTTACGGAAGTAGTTCATCAGGTAACGCTTATACGAATCCGGCAGGTCTTTCACCTGGTTGCCGTGAATCACCACGATCGGCGGGTTATAACCGCCGGCGTGCGCATACTTCAGCTTCACGCGGCGACCGCGTACCAGCGGCGGCTGATGGTCTTCTGCTGCCATGGTCATAATGCGGGTCAGCATGGCGGTACCCACGCGACGGGTGGCGCTGTCGTAAGCTTCGCGCACCGATTCGAACAGGTTGCCAACGCCGCTGCCGTGCAGAGCGGAGATAAAGTGCACGCGGGCGAAGTCGATGAAGCCCAGACGGAAGTCGAGGGTTTCTTTCACCTGCTCTCTCACTTCCTGGCTCAGGCCATCCCATTTGTTGACCACGATAACCAGGGAACGACCGCTGTTAAGGATAAAGCCCAGCAGCGACAGGTCCTGATCGGAGATGCCTTCACGGGCATCAATGACCAGCATCACCACGTTGGCGTCTTCAATCGCCTGCAGCGTCTTGATGACCGAGAATTTCTCCACGACGTCGGTAATTTTGCCGCGCTTACGCACGCCGGCGGTATCGATCAGCACATATTCGCGTTCATCGCGCTGCATCGGGATGTAGATACTGTCGCGGGTTGTGCCCGGCATATCGTAAACCACCACGCGATCTTCGCCGAGAATACGGTTAGTCAGCGTTGACTTACCGACGTTCGGACGGCCGACGATCGCCAGCTTAATCGGCAGATCTTGCGGGTTGAAGTCGTCTTCCGGCTCTTCAACTTCTTCGCCGTTTTGCTCGGCTTCAAACTGCGCCCAGTAGGCGGCGTCTTCATCCACTTCTTCCTGCGGATTAACCTCATCTACCCACGGTAGCAGCACGTGTTCCAGCAGGCTGGTAACACCGCGACCATGCGAAGCGGCGATCGGATAAATATCGCCCAGCCCCAGCGACCAGAAGTCGGCCATCGCCTGATCGACGTCGATGCCGTCGGTTTTGTTCGCCACCAGGAAGGTCGGTTTTTCGCGAGAACGCAGATGTTTGGCGATCGCGGAATCCGCCGGCATCAGGCCCGCGCGCGCATCAACCATAAACAGCACCACGTCGGCCTCTTCAATCGCCAGCAGAGACTGTTCCGCCATCCGGGTTTCCACGCCTTCTTCCGTACCGTCGATACCGCCGGTATCGATACAGATGAATTCGCGGCCTTCCACTTCAGCACGACCGTACTTACGGTCGCGAGTCAGCCCCGGGAAATCCGCGACCAACGCGTCACGAGTGCGCGTTAAGCGGTTGAAGAGCGTGGATTTTCCAACGTTAGGGCGCCCGACAAGCGCGACCACAGGTATCATGTTAAATGCCTCATACAAATTGCAATACAACCTCATTTTACGAGGTTTTTTAAAAAGTCAAAACGGCCCCTGTCTGTCAGGAGCCGTTTATTAAAGCGATACTACCGCGCGAGTTAACGCGTGATCGAATACAGCGTACCGTCTTTGGCCTGGATAAGCAGGCGACCGTCGGCGATAACCGGGTCGGTCAGGAAACCGGAGCTATCGACTTTCTGCTGCGCCACAAAGTGGCCGTCTTCCGGATTAATCCAGTGCATGTAACCTTCGCTGTCGCCTACCACCAGGCTGCCGTTATACAGCGCCGGAGAAGTCAGCAGACGGTGCAGCAGATCGCTCTGGGTCCACAGCGTTACGCCGCCATCGGTGGTCAGCGCCAGCAGACGGTCATTCTGATCGACCAGATAGATACGGTCGCCGTCAACGATGAAATCGTTCACAGAACCCAGTTCGCGTTTCCAGATAATCTGGCCGCTGCGCAGATCCAGCGCGGTCAGGTTGCCATTATAAGCCAACGTATAAACAACGCCATTAACGATAACCGGCGTGGTGTCAACGTCGTTCAGACGGTCGATTTCAGTCGGGCCGGTGGCCGTAGAAATACGCTGCTGCCAAATCATCTGCCCCTGCTGCATCAGCACGGCGCTGACGCGACCGTTGTCACCGCCGACAATCGCCGCGCCATAAGCGGTGGCCGGAGCGGACTCACCGCGCAGGGAGAGCGCAGGCATGTCCAGGTTCACGGTCCATTTTACCGCGCCGTCGGTTTCGTTCAGCGCCTGCAGCTGACCGTTGCTGGTATGCACCAGTACCATGCCATCGCTAACGACCGGACGAGAAATCGCTTCACCCGCCACACGGCTCTGCCACGCGACGGTACCGTCGCTGGTATTCAGCGCGAACAGCTGCGCCTTTTCAGTACCAACATAAACGTGGCCGCCGGAAACGGTCAGCCCGCCGGAGAGCAGCGCCGGAGCGCGCGAGAACCAGCCGTCTTTTTCCGCCAGGT
Organism: Klebsiella sp. JN_Kp122; assembly: GCF_040062085.1. Classification (NCBI taxonomy): domain Bacteria; kingdom Pseudomonadati; phylum Pseudomonadota; class Gammaproteobacteria; order Enterobacterales; family Enterobacteriaceae; genus Klebsiella; species Klebsiella sp. JN_Kp122. Next base: position 69,261 of record NZ_JBEAHW010000015.1, on the reverse strand, counting down.
TCACCGACCAGACTTCTTTACCGTCTTCAGCGTGCAGTGCTTTCACGGTGCCTTTACGGTCAGCCGCATACACAACGCCATCGGCAAAGGCCGGGTGCAGGTTGGAATAGAAATCACCGATACCATCGCCAACTGAAGTGCTCCAGGACGTGGACGGCGTAAACTGGTTTTCCACCGTCGGCAGCGGTGACATTTTCACCACATCTTCTTCGCTGTTAAACAGCGAGCAACCGCTCAGTAAGGTGACGGAAAGCAGCCCTGGCAAAAGTAATTTACGCAATTGCATCGAGTCCCTCTCAGATGGACAAATTATTTATTTTCATACGCATCATTTCGCTGAGCGCTGGCGATGCATCGCTTTTCACGCCTGCTTCCCAGGCCGCGCGGGCACCCTGCTTGTCGCCTTTGCTCAGCAGAATTTCACCGCGCAAATCGGCGACGATAGCGGTCCAGCCTTCGCCTTTAATGCCTTCCAGGGTTTTCAGCGCCGCATCCGGCTGCTTAAGCTGCAGCTGTACGCGGGCCAGACGCATATTGATAACCGATTTCAGGTTATCGTCAGAGGCGGCCGCCAGCCCTTGTTGCAGTTGCTTCTCCGCGCCCTGCAGATCGTTTTTATCGACCAGACGCTGCGCGAGCTCCAGCGATGCGAACGCGCCATAGGTGTTTTTGCTGTCGGCGGCGAATTTCTCCGCTGCGGTCAGGGTTTCAGGCGAATCTGACTTCAGTGCGGAAATGGCATTCTCATAGGCCAGAGAGGAATCCCGGGCCGAATCCAGCTGATGGGAAGTCCAGTAGCGCCAGCCAACCAGCGCGCCGATCCCTAAAATCACCCCGACGGCCAGCGCTTTACCGTTCTCGGCAAAGAAACGCTTGAGGGCGTCGACCTGCTCGTTTTCGTTGTTGAAAGTTTCCACGCAGTCCTTCTCCTGACTAATAGTTTCCGGGAAATTAACCCAGAAGTGTGCGCAAATGCGCGGCAACGCAATCCTGCGTTACGGTAGTTTGCTCACCTGAGCGTAAATCCTTCACTACCACGTTTCCGTCAGCAATTTCTGACTCACCGACCACCAGCGCGACGCGCGCGCCCCACTTGTCAGCGCGGGCGAACTGCTTCTTAAAGTTACCGCCGCCGTGGTTAGTCATCAGCTTAACGCCGGGCAGCGCATCGCGAACCTGCTCAGCCAGACGCATTGCTGCGGACTGAGTATCGGTACCGGAGGCTACCAGGTATATATCGACAACAGGATCGGCTTTAAATTCCGGATTGACTGCCTGAACCAGTAAAACAAGACGTTCCAGGCCCATCGCAAAGCCAACGCCCGGCGTTGCGCGTCCGCCAAGCTGCTCTACCAGACCGTCATAACGGCCGCCGGCGCAGACGGTACCCTGCGAACCGAGGCTGGTCGTGACCCACTCAAATACGGTGCGATTGTAATAGTCGAGCCCGCGCACCAGGCGCTGGTTGACGGTATAGCGAATTCCAGCGGCGTCGAGCAGCGCGCACAGACCGGCGAAGTGTTCTTTGGACTCGTCGTCCAGATAATCGCCCAGCGCCGGCGCATCGTTCAGCAGCGACTGCACTTCCGGATTTTTAGAGTCCAGCACGCGCAGCGGATTGGTATACATGCGGCGTTTGCAGTCTTCATCAAGCTTATCTTTAAATTGTTCCAGATAGGCAACCAGCGCGTCGCGATAGGCGGCACGCGCCTCCAGCGAACCGATGGAGTTCAGCTCAAGGCTGACATGATCGGAAATGCCCAGCTCGCGCCACCAGCGCGCGGTCAACATGATAAGCTCAGCGTCGATATCCGGGCCCTGCAGGCCAAAGACTTCCGCGCCAATCTGATGGAACTGACGGTAGCGCCCTTTCTGCGGACGCTCGTGGCGGAACATCGGCCCCACGTACCACAGACGCTGTTCTTGATTGTACAGCAGACCATGTTCGATGCCGGCACGTACGCAGCCCGCCGTTCCTTCCGGACGCAGCGTCAGGCTATCGCCATTGCGGTCTTCGAAGGTATACATCTCTTTTTCAACCACGTCGGTCACTTCGCCGATCGCGCGTTTGAATAACGGGGTCTGCTCTACAATCGGCAAACGAATTTCGCTGTAACCGTAGCTACCGAGCACCTGCTTCAGTGAGCCTTCAATGCGCTGCCAGAGAGCGGTTTCGCCCGGCAGATAATCGTTCATGCCACGGATGGCTTGAATGTTCTTTGCCACGTTTATTCTCTTTATATATAAAAATGAACCCCGGCGCCTTGCGCCCGCAGGTTCAATCATACACGGGAAGCGTATTGCTTCCCAACACGTTATTTTGCTTCAACCTGCTGAACTTCAATACGACGCGCTTCATCCAACATGGTGGCTTTCGCACGGATACGCGCTTCCAGCTGGTCGATCATGTCGTTGTTGTCCAGTCGGTCTTTGCGCACGCCGTCTTCATACAGGCCGCTTTTTTTGTTGCCGCCGGTGACGCCGAGAGTGGAAACCAGCGCTTCGCCAGGGCCGTTAACCACACAGCCGATGATCGAAACATCCATCGGAGTGATGATATCTTCCAGACGCTGCTCCAGCGCGTTCACCGTACCGATGACGTCAAACTCCTGACGCGAGCAGGTCGGGCAAGCGATAAAGTTAATACCGCGAGAACGGATGCGCAGCGACTTCAGGATATCGAAGCCAACTTTGATCTCTTCCACCGGGTCGGCGGCCAGCGACACGCGCAGGGTATCGCCGATCCCTTCAGACAGCAGCAGACCTAAACCGATCGCGGATTTTACCGCGCCGCTACGTGCGCCGCCCGCTTCGGTGATCCCGAGATGCAGCGGTTGATCGATCTGCTTCGCCAACAGACGATAGGATTCAACAGCGAGGAAGACATCTGAGGCTTTTACGCTAACTTTGAACTGATCGAAGTTCAAACGATCGAGATGATCGACGTGACGCATGGCGGACTCTAACAGCGCCTGCGGCGTCGGCTCGCCGTATTTTTCCTGCAGATCTTTTTCCAGCGAACCGGCGTTGACGCCGATGCGGATAGGAATGTTTTTGTCGCGCGCGCAGTCCACAACCATGCGGATACGCTCTTCGTTACCAATGTTGCCAGGGTTGATGCGCAGGCAATCAACGCCATATTCCGCGACTTTCAGCGCGATACGGTAGTCAAAGTGGATATCGGCGACCAGCGGGACGTTGACCTGCTGTTTGATGAGCTTGAAAGCTTCCGCTGCGTCCATCGTCGGGACGGAAACGCGGACGATGTCCGCGCCTACGCGCTCCAGCGCTTTGATTTGATTTACCGTCGCGGCCACATCGGTGGTGCGAGTATTGGTCATCGACTGTACGGCGATGGGGCTCCCATCGCCAATCGGCACATTACCAACGTAAATGCGTTTGGACTTTCTACGTTGAATTGGAGCCTGGTTATGCATGAAAAATCTCCCGCGTTACCCGTCTGTTACTGCGCCGGTGATTGTTCGGCATTAAGGGTCAGACGCGCAACCTGGTTAGTTCTGATAAAACGACTCAAATCGACTGGTTTGCCCAGATACTGGATTTGTACCGCAGCCGGGGCGCCGATTTTCAGCTTATACGGCGCCTGACCGCTCAGGTTCAGGTTCCCGCCTTTACGCTGCAGGCCGCTGAACAGTTTCTTACCGGTCGCATCGCTCACTTCCAGCCAGCAATCGGCGCTAAAGTTCATCACCAGATCCTGAGCGGAAACCGTCGTCGCGGCATTCGCCTGATCGGTCGGCAATGCGGAGGTCGGGGCTGGCGCAGCCGGCGCGGCGGCGGCGGTATCGACGTTAGCCTGCGAAGGAGCGACCACGGCGTTGTTATCCACCGGCGCGGGGGTAGCCGCTGGCGCGCTTGGCGCAGGTGCGGTGGAGGTATCGACAGGCGCGCTATTGGCATTGGCTGCCGTCGTATCCGGCGCGTTATTCGCCGAGCTGGTATCCAGCGGAATTGACTGGCTGCCGCTATCGCTACTGTTCAGATCGCTGGTGGATTGATCGGCCATGCTGGTGATCTCTTCCTGCTGCGCTTTGTGGTCTTGCCACCACCATGCACCGCTCAGGCCGATAACCACAAACAAAATCAGCCAGGTAAAGCTCATCAGCCAACCGTCGCGTTTTTTGCGACGTTTACCCAGCGAGAAGCTCTGCATCGGCGCCACTTTGGCGGCGCGAATCGGCGCTTGCTTCGCCATCATCGGCAGCAGTTCTTCTTCCGGAATATGTACGAGGCGAGCGTAGGAACGGATATAGCCACGCAGGAAGGTCGAAGCGAGATCGGCTGGCGCCTTATCTTCTTCAATATCACGAACCGTGGAAACCTTCAGGCATAAGCGTTCAGCCACCGCTTGCTGGCTGAGTCCGAGTTGTTCGCGGGCGTTACGCAGGCGCGCGCCCGTAGAGTTTGCTTCTTGATGGTCTTGAGTGGCTTCAGTATTCATTCGCTACAACTACTGGTACGTGAAATTTAAAGTTCAGCGCGGGAAAGAGCCTGCGCCGCGAGACACTGCTCAACGTCAACCGACAGTATAAGGCTGTCCGGGCGACTATCACAGAGACTTATCAATATTGAATGCTAAGCGGTTGTTGTACCGCTACATACTGCCTCAAAGTCGACAAAAACGCACCGTAATTATTAACCGAATCAGCGTATTTCGCCTGGCAATTCGACATATTTATGCAGCGCGCAGCGAAAGCTGTGCGCTGCATAACTTATCAGACGGCTTTCACGTCGATCGCTTCGCCCTGCATACGCTTACGCAGCGTACGTTTGGTACGGTCGATTACGTCGCCCGCCAGCTGGCCGCAGGCAGCATCGATATCGTCGCCGCGGGTTTTACGCACGATGGTGGTGAAACCATATTCCATCAGCACTTTGGAGAAACGATCGATACGGCTGTTAGAACTACGGCCATACGGCGCGCCCGGGAACGGGTTCCATGGGATCAGGTTGATCTTGCACGGCGTATCTTTCAGCAGCGCCGCCAGTTCATGGGCGTGCTCGGTACCGTCGTTGACGTGATCCAGCATGACGTACTCGATAGTCACACGACCCTGGTTGGCGTTGGACTTCGAAATATAGCCGCGCACCGAGTTCAGGAAGGTCTCAATATTGTACTTTTTGTTAATCGGTACAATTTCGTCGCGGATGGTGTCGTTCGGCGCGTGCAGAGAAATCGCCAGCGCAACGTCGATCATGTCGCCGAGTTTATCCAGCGCCGGCACCACGCCGGAGGTAGACAAGGTCACGCGGCGTTTGGAGAGACCAAAACCGAAGTCATCCAGCATGATTTCCATCGCCGGAACGACGTTGTTGAGGTTCAGCAGCGGCTCGCCCATGCCCATCATTACCACGTTGGTAATTGGACGCACGCCGGTAGTCTTCACCGCGCCGACGATTTTCGCCGCGCGCCAGACCTGGCCGATAATTTCGGAAACGCGCAGGTTACGGTTGAAGCCTTGCTGAGCGGTGGAGCAGAATTTACATTCCAGCGCACAGCCAACCTGTGAAGAGACGCACAGCGTGGCGCGGTCTTCTTCCGGGATGTATACCGTTTCAACGCGCTGATCGCCAACGGCAATCGCCCACTTAATGGTGCCGTCGCTGGAGCGCTGCTCTTCAACGACTTCCGGCGCGCGGATCTCGGCGACTTCCTTCAGTTTGCCGCGCAGGACTTTGTTGATGTCGGTCATTTCATCAAAGTCATCGCAGCAGTAGTGATACATCCATTTCATCACCTGATCGGCGCGGAAAGGCTTCTCGCCCATGTTTTTGAAAAACTCGCGCATCTGCTGACGGTTTAAATCCAGCAGGTTGATTTTGGCATCTTTATTCGGCACCGTCAGAGCGGCGGTATCAGGTGTGACAATTTGTTCAGACATAATTTTTCCGGCCTCGTTATTACACGTTATGGCCCCAGGTGGGTTGAAAAAGAAACGCCCCGGAGAGCGACTGCTCGTCCGGGGGCGCTATATTCTACAAATTCTGGCGCATAGAAGCCATGCCTACACGCAGTCAATGATGAAAAAATCTGTTGCTGCGTACTTAATCCTCTAAGGCTTTTCGATTGTCGCAAGGCGGCAAGCTAGTGAATCCCCGGGAGCATAGATAACTATGTGACCGGGGTGAACGCGCGCAGCCAACGCCGCGACGGTCGAAAAGACGACGAGGATTAGCGAGTGCGCGGGCAAACCTCGCCTTCAGCAAAGAAGAACGCGATTTCGCGAGCAGCGGATTCTACAGAGTCGGAACCGTGGGTGCCGTTCTCGGTGAAGCTGTCAGCGTAGTCAGCGCGCAGGGTACCGGCCAGGGCGTTGTCCGGGTTGGTGGCGCCCAGCAGGTCACGGTGACGCTGAACCGCGTTTTCGCCTTCCAGTACGGAAACCACGATCGGGCCGGAGGTCATGAACTCAACCAGACCGTCGAAGAACGGACGACCTTCGTGCTCAGCATAGAAACCGCGAGCCTGCTCAACGGTCAGATGCAGCATTTTGGTGCCGACGATTTTGAACCCTGCAGCTTCAAAGCGAGAAAAGATGCTGCCAATAACGTTTTTTGCCACCGCGTTTGGTTTGATGATGGAAAAAGTACGTTCAATAGCCATGATTACCTCTAATTAAATGTTCTGTTGTTGCACATACGATCGTATGGCCTGGCGCGCATTATAATGAGCAACGTCGGCGATGCCTACGGACGAAGGTAACATTTTGTTAAAATAAGATGAGTATTAGCAACACAAACCGCCAACAACAGATTTACCCTGTTTATTGTAGGGTGAAATTGGCGGCCGCCGTTTGCCCTGCCTCATCCATTACCACCAGTTGCCACTCGCCGGGCTTATCAAGCGTAATTGTCGTTGTTGCGCCTGTTGCCTCTAATGGCTCGCCGTTAATAAACCACCAGCGTCGCCCTTCCCCACCGCTCGTTTGCACGGGTAACATCACCCGCGCCTCGCCCGGCAGTCGTTTTATCACTGCGCCTTCGCGGATGCCGGAAAGCACCAGCGGCGCGGCATCCTGAGTCTGCAGCGGCGGACACGCCTTCGATGCCGTACCCAGCCGCGCCCGGCGGCGCTCGCTAACCGGCAGCCAGGGTTCCAGCGGCAGCGGCCAGACATCAACAGAAGTTTCTGTCGCGCCCGGACAATCCGCGGCGACCCTTTCTCCTGCTGCGTTACGCCAGACCGGGAAGCGGATACCGCGCACGCCCTCCTGACCCGGTAGCAGCAGCGTCGGCGGCTGGCTGGCGTCCAGAAGCCAGCTGGCTAAGCGCCGGCGGCAGTTGCTATCGCCAACCGGCAGATCCTGCCCGCCGGGCCAGCAGACAGTGCCGCGACTCACAGACTGCGGACGCGGGTCGACCGGCAGCCCGCCGCGGCTCATTAACGGACGCGCCAGCAGCATATTATTGACCTGGTTTAACAGCGGCACGGCGCTGGCAAAACCAAACTGCCCCACCACCGGTGTACCGTCTGGCCGTCCGGTCCAGATGCCAATCAAATAACGCGCGTTGAGGCCTACCGCCCACGCATCGCGATAACCGTAGCTGGTACCGGTTTTCCACGCCAGCGGCACCGCCTGCGGCAGCGACGCATCGGGTAATGGCTGGGCTTCGCCTGCCAATATCCGCCGGGTGATCCACGCCGCGCCTGGCGACATTAGCGCCCTTTCCACCAGCGGGTCGTCGGGCTTCATGCGCAGCCGCGCCGCCTTGCCATGACGGGCGAAGGCGCCATATGCCGCGACAATATCTTCCAGCCTCGCTCCGGCGCCGCCGAGGATCAGCGACAGATTCGGTTCGGCGCCGGCGGGTAGCATCAGAGGGAGCCCGGCATTGCGTAAATTAGCCGCAAAGCGTTTTGGTCCATAGGCTTCGAGCACCTGCACCGCCGGGAGATTCAACGAACGCACCAGAGCATCGCTGGCGCTCACCGGGCCATGAAACCCGCTGTCGAAATTACCTGGACGATAATCGCTAAAGCGCCGTGGCACATCCTGTAATAGCGATGCCGGGTGAATCAGCCCGTCATCCATCGCCATCGCGTAGATAAAGGGTTTCAGCACCGACCCCGGCGAGCGCACCGCCGAGACCATATCAATGTGGCCGAAGCGGCTATCATCGCGGATATCCGCCGATCCCACCCAGCCGCGGACTTTCATATCGGTGTGATCGACGACGACAATCGCCAGTGAGCTGCGCGGCGGCAGACGTGATTTCCAGTTCATCGCCAAATCTTCAAGCTGCCGCTGAAGCCCGGCATCGAGCGTTGTCGTCACCTTTTCATCACCGCTTGTCGCCAGCGCCCGGCGCGCAAACAGCGGCGCCAGCTGCGGCATCTGCCGCGGGAAAAGCCACACCGGCTCTTCCATCGCTTCCTGTACCGCTCGCTGCGGCCAGACGCCCTGGCTGAGCATTCTCTCCAGCACCTTATCGCGAGCCGCCTGCGCCCGCTGCGGCCAGCGGTCCGGGCGTAAACGGCTCGGCGCCTGCGGCAGCACGGCCAGTAGCGCCGCCTCGCCGTAGCTAAGCTGAGCGGGCGGTTTACCAAGATAAGCCCAGCTGGCCGCGCCGATCCCCTGCAGGGTGCCGCCAAACGGCGCGCGGTTCAGATACAGGGTAAGAATTTCGCTTTTTGACAGATGCCACTCCAGCTGCAGCGCCCGCCATAGCTGGCGTAGCTTGCCACCGAAGGTGCGCGGATGAGGGTCGAGCAGACGCGCGACCTGCATGGTGAGCGTGCTGCCGCCAGAAATCACCCGCCCGGAAGTGAGATCCTGCCAGGCGGCGCGCAGTACCGCGAAGGGATTGACCCCGGGATGTTTCCAGAACCAGCGGTCTTCATACTGAATGAGCGCCTGCAGATAGCGCGGCGAAACGTCGGCGATGGTGACCGGATAACGCCAGACGCCCTGCGCATCGGCAAAGCGCCAGAGCGGCGTGCCGTCTTCCGCCACCACCACGCGGGCGGGGGTGACTTCATGCAGCGGTAGCGGCCACAGACGATCGGCCAGCAGCACCGCTAACCACAGCAGAAAAATAAACGCCGCCAGCCAGCGCCAGCGGCGTTTTATGCGAGGTAATGCACGCATTTACGGCGTAACGGTAAGCGGGCCGCTGGCCGCCCCTGTTGCCCGCCACTGCGGTACATACATCGACTCCACCTGCGGCTGCGGTACCTGATAGGTACCCGGCGTCACCGCCCGCGCAAGATAGACCAGCGTCACCGGCTGACCTTCATTGATGGCGACTGCGGCGACAAAGCGGTCATCGCGGAACTCGATATGCTGAATATCCGCCTGCTGCATCTGGTTAAGCAGGTTTTGTACCGCTTCGCCATTCTCCTGCAGGCTGGCGCTGCTATTGGCCAGGTTCTGGTTTTCCAGCTCAAGTCCCGCCGGCAGGAGATCGACCACCAGCGCGTCAGGAACGTTACGTTTGGCGGTCACCTCCAGCTTGACCAGCACCAGTTCGCCGCTGCGCAGCGAAGTCAGCGATTTCTGCTGGCCGTGGGTATCGAAAATAGCGCGTTCAATTCCCAACACGTTGCCTCCCGGCTGTGGCGCGCTTTGCGGATAACCGCTGCTATCGAGGCGCAGCCACAGCGGCTGATTGCCGGTATTCGTCACCTGCAGCGCCGCCAGCCGATCGCCGTCGAGATTGCGGGTTTGCGCTTTGTCGCTGGCAAGCGGCTGCGCCTGCAGCGACGTTTGCGCCTGCCAGTTGCCCGGCAGGTCGGCAAGCGTACGCCCGGCAAGGAACAGCGCGTTGGTTTCCTGCGTCGACAGCCAGCGCTGACCGAAAGCCTCTTCCGACAAGCTGCTCAACAGCTGGTTTTGCACCTCTGGCAGCAGCTTATTCTCTTCCAGCAGCGCCAGCTTCAGCGCATCATCGCGAAGTTGGCTGCCGTAATCGCCCAGCCAGCGATTCTCATCCTGGCGCGGCGTGGTAACCGCCAGCTTCATGGCCTCTGCGCCGCGCGGCGCATCCCCCATGGTTTTCAGCGCAATACCGAGTTGCAGCAGCGGCAATCCAGAACGCGCCTCTTCGTGACGGCTCCAGATTTCACGCAAGGCGCCGAGCGGCGCTTTTTGCTGGCGCGCCAGCACCAGCGCGGCATATGCCTGAGCGGCAAAACGGCTGGCCTGGGCATCGTCGCTGTAGCGCACGGTCATCAAACCCGGTTCCTGTAGATAGCGCAGCAGGCGCTCGTTGCCCTTATTAATCGCGTTGACCGGCACGCTATAGCCCTGCTCACCCGCGCGGACGAGGAAGTCCATGGCGTAGGCGGTCAACCAGTACTCTTCCGGGCCGGCTTTATCCCATAGCGCAAAGCCGCCATTTTCCAGCTGCATCTGCAGCAGGCGCGAGATACCAACATCGACCGCCGCGCGGCGTTTCTCATCGCTATCGCCGCTGATCCCCAGCGCTTTTAGCTGCGCCGCGCTGGTGTACAGAGAAGGGAACAGGCCGCTGGCGGTTTGCTCAAGGCAGCCGTAAGGATAGGCTTTCAGCTCGCGGATATAGCGGGCGAGATTCAATGGCGGTTTACCGCTGAGCAGCAGTTGGCCCTGCAGCGTTTGCGGGGCGAACCCCTGACTCTGCGCCGCCGGCGCCTGCCAGCTTTCACCAGGTTGTAGCACCGCGCCGCTATTGACGGTCTGGGCCGGGAATGCCGGACGCACGCCGATTTTCCACTGCTTTTGCAGCGGCGCGAAGGTTTCGCCCGGCAGATTCAGGCCGCTGATGGTGGCATTGACCTGACCATCGCCGAATCCCGCTAACGCGGTCACCGGTATAAACAGCGTGCTGCGGGCGCCCGGCGCCAATTGTACCGGCGGCAGTTGGCCCTCGGTCAACGTGACCAACCCGCTGGCGGTAAGATGTACCTGCAGGGTTTGCGGTTTGTCGGTCAGATTGCTGAGATCCAGCGCCAGACGCGTGGCGTCGCCGCTGGCGAGGAAACGTGGGGTATTTAGTTCCGCGATAACCGGGGCGGCTACCACCACTTTATCTTCGCTGCTGCCGAAGTCGTCTGCCGTCCACGCCTGCGCCATCACCCGCAGCTCGCCGTTAAAATCGCCGATGGGTAATGTCACCGAGCCTTCACCCCGATCGTCCAACACTACCGGCTGCGCCTGCTGAGCGACGATCGTCACGTGATTAACCGGCGGTTTGCCGCCGCGTTTTAACTCGTCGCCATCGCCGCCGAAGCGCAGGTTGGCTAAACGCCCCTGCCCTTCGATCACCTGGCCGTAGATGTCATAAATATCCGCGCCGTAACGTTTCTGGCCGAAGAAAGCATTCCATGGATCCGGCGTGGCGTAATCGGTAATATTCAGCACCCCGCTATCCACCGCCGAGAGCAGAACGTTAACCTGTTTCGGCACCTCGCCCTCTTTAACGCTGGCCTTCACTTTCACCGTCAACGGCTGATTCGGGCGCATTTTCTCCGGCGCTTCCAGCGCCAGAGACAGACGGCGGTTTTCATCGCCCAGCGGCAGATGCAGCAGGCCGACCGCGCGTTTCGGCGTCGCCGATCGCGATTTATCGCCGGGGCGAACCACCAACGTGCTGAGGTAGAGATCGTGGCGATTCCAGGCTTTATCGACCGGAATAGACAGATCCATGCCCTCCGCCGGGACGTCAATTTCCTGCCACCACAGCGGCCCTTCGCTGGATTCGACCATCGCGTAGCCTTTACCCGCCGCCGGGGCGGCAATATGCAGCTTGATGGTGTCGCCCGGTTTATAGCCAGGTTTGTCGAGCTTCATCGTTACGCGATCAGGACGCGCCGCGCCGGCGCCTTCGCTGTTATCCTGCCAGCTATAGCCCGCCCAGAAGCGCACGCTGCTGACAACGTCATCCGGCCCTTTCACCTCCAGACGATACGAGCCCCACTCTACCGGGAAACTCACTTTACCTATCTGCCCGGCCTGCAAATCCAGCGACTCCTCGCCCTCCTGCAGATCTTTTTGATCGAACTGCGACTGCCAGCCTTCGCTATCGGACCAGTTCCAGTAGTAGTCGCGCCGCTCGCGGATCAGCCGCACCTGCAGACCGGAGACCGCTTTTTTCTCGCCTTTGGCATCGGCATAGACGATGTCAAACGCGGCGTTACTGTTTTCATCAACCACCGGCTGTTTCACCGTGGTATCGGTGCGGTAGTCGTAAACGTCCTTCAGCGTAAATTGCGGACGGATCCCCGGCAGCGCCTCGGCAGGCCAGATCGGCTGCTGTACGGTACGGGTCACGGGACGGCCGCCGGATTCCAGCAGGCTAGCCTGCAACACGACCTGCAGCGGCGAATGGCTATCCTGCCACTGGCTCGCGGTGGTCACTTCGCCATGGCCTTTTTCATCCAGCGTCAGTTGGACTTCATCGAGGCTACGGGAGAGGTTTTCTTCCGCGATATCGCCGAACTGGAAGCCCGGCAGCGCGGCGACGGCATCGCGTAGCGGACGCAGGAACAGTTTGCCCTGCAGCTGATTGCCGCTGGCCGGCGCGCCGTAGAGATAAGCGCCGCTGACGCTAAAGGCGACGTCGGCATCCGGGGCGATAGGTGCGGCCTGCGGCGTCAGATTCAGCGCCATGCGTTCGGGCATAAAGTCTTCGACGTGGAAATCCCACTCGCGGGGTTGATTATCGCCGGTGCTGGCGCGAATACGCCACATGCCGGTGGCCGCGCCGCTGTCGAGCGGATAAGTAAACTGATACAGGCCATTGACCGGTTTGCTCATCACTGAGCGAATCACCTGGCCATCCGGCTGCACCACTTCCAGCTTCACCGGCTGCTCCGCCAGCGGTTTACCATCGCCGTCGCGCAACAGCGCGTTAAGGATAACCGTTTCCCCCGGGCGATAGAGATCGCGCGGGCCAAACATAAAGAACTGTTTACTGAAGCCAGGGGCGCCAGCGATGGAGAATTCCGCCAGATCCAGCGCCGGCAGTTTAAGGTCAAGCAGCGTCGTCTGCCCGTCTTTACGCGCCAGCAGCAGCGCCGCTTCTTTATCGGTTTGCAGAGTAACATGGCCCTGGCTATCGCTTTTCGCCTGCGCCAGCGTCTGCCCTTTGGCGTTTAGCAGTTGTACTTCAATATCCGACTGCGCGGCGCCATTTTCGAGGCTCTGGGTGAAGACATCGAGCCGGTTGTGGTAGCGATGCGCCGAGACGCCGATATCGCTGAGGGTGAACAGCGTTGCCGCATTACTGTAGCTGTAATGACCGGCCGGATTCATCACCGCCACATAGACGCCCGGCTGCTGAAGCGGCTTGATGTCGTTAAGCGGCAGCAGCAGCTTTTCACGGGTATTACGCGCCGGGTTGAGATCGAAGCGCCCGCTGTAAACCAGATCGGCCATCTTCAACAGTTCGTCAGATTCCCAATTGCTTAACGAGTTACGGTATTCCCACTGACTGACGAAGGCCGAGAGTGATTCCGGCTTGATACGGAAAAAATTAACATCGACATTGTCGACGTTCAGCGCCATCACTGGCAGCCCGGCGACCACTTTCCCCGGCAGCAGCGAACCGCGGCTGGCGAAACCGACGCTCGGCGCGATATCGCGAGTAGCGATGTTTTTTTCAAAAGGGCTGCCGAGGGTGGCGTCATTGAGGGCAATGAGCGTTGGGTCAACGGTGACGATCAATTCACGCTTTGGCTCGAGGTGGCGCAGACGCAGCTCTTTGAGATTCGGCGCCAGCTCCCACGCGCCGTCAACCTTGCCGCTTTTCTTATCGACCAGATGCACGCTGTGGGAGAAATCCTGATCCGGTTTGAGCGGAATGGAGAAGGTCAGCACCAGCGTCGCTGCGCCATCTAGCTGCACTTCAGAAGCGTCGAGCAACGTCAAAGCCTTGCCCTGGCTTTTTTCTTTTAACGTCGCCAGCTGCGCGCTATCCGGCTTTTTCGCGCTATCGGCGGCGCCTTTATCGGCCGCCGATACGGCCTGTGGTTCACCGCTGTTATCGCAGCCGCTTAATGAGATCGCGGTAAGGAGCGCTAACGATAGCGCCGCTAAACGAAATGGTTTCATCCTTCTAACCCCTCGGCCCAGAGCCTGATGCAATCAATAACGTTCTATTATGCGTCATCGCGGCGATTCTCAACAGCTACCAGCATAGAAACCACCGATGAATCGGGAAACTACGTGACCACCTCCCCACTCCCGCGACCTTAACTTGTCAGCCCTTTATAAAACGCCGACAATTCATTGATCGATAATAAAACGGAGGCACTCATGTCCACCTCATTCTTTGTTGCGGCCGACTGGCTGGCGGAACATATTGATGACCCGCAGATTCAAATTCTTGATGCGCGGATGGCGCCGGCGGGTCAGGAAGCGCTGCGCGATATGGCGGCGGAATACCGCGACGGGCATATCCCCGGCGCGGTTTTTTTTGATATCGAAGCGCTGTCTGACCACACCAGCCCGCTGCCGCATATGATGCCGCGTGCGGAAACCTTCGCCGTGGCGATGCGCGAGCTTGGCGTCAACAGCGATAAGCACCTGGTGGTTTATGATGAAGGCAATCTGTTCTCAGCGCCGCGCGCCTGGTGGATGCTACGTACCTTCGGCGTCGAAAAAGTGTCAATTGTCGCCGGCGGCCTCGAAGGCTGGCGCCGTGATGAATTGCCGCTGGAGAAAGGCGAACCCGACCTGCCGGAAGGCGAATTTGAGGTGAACTTCGATCCGGAGGTGATCAAACGCTTAACCGATGTACTGCTGGTCAGCCACGAAGGATCGGCGCAGATCGTTGATGCCCGTCCGGCGGCGCGTTTTAACGGGCTGGCGGATGAACCGCGTCCAGGCTTACGCCGCGGGCATATCCCCGGCGCGCTTAACGTCCCGTGGACCGAGCTGGTGATTAATGGCGAACTGAAAACCGTTGATGAGATGAACGATATCTTTAAGCGTCAGGGCGTTGATTTTGCCCGACCGATTATCGCCAGCTGCGGTTCCGGGGTAACGGCGGCAGTAGTGGTACTGGCGTTGACCACCCTCGGCGTCAACGGCGTGTGCCTGTACGATGGCTCGTGGAGTGAATGGGGAGCGAGAACGGATTTGCCGATCGAGCCGGCGCAGTAAAGGTAAAATATCCGGGTAGTGGCTGCGCCCTACCCGGCAGGCTTTAAATAATCCGGTTCTGTTTGAAATCGCGCAGGAAGCTGCCCCAACGTTTTTCATAGAACGGCGTAATATGGGCAATCATAAAGTGGCTGATGCCCTTCTCGCCTTCTACCACCTGGCAAATATCGATAGGTTCATCGCCTGGCAAGGTATCGGTGGCCACGCTGCCGGTGGTTTGGATAATGGATTCAATATCTCCTTCCGCTTCAATCCCGATCAACAAGTTAGCCGGCGCGTCGGCGCTCTCTTTAATCGAGCACAGAAACGCCCGCTTGACGGTCTTCAGCGTTTTGAACAGCGTGGTCAACGAATCCACCATCTGCGCCGGCGGTTCGGCGACTTCAGACAGCAGCAGCGCTTCACCGCCTTCCAGTACCGTCTGGGTACTGAGCGGACTGCCCTCTTCACCCAGCAGATGGCTGATTTCCCGCGGGGTGAATTCTTTGCCGCTCGGCAGCTTCGGGTTGAGGAACAGCGATTCGCCCAGCGTCATCGCCATCAGCGTGCGGGCGGGCATCATCACGAAAGCCTGTTCGTCTTCTACCGCCTGCTGCAGCGCCTCCAGCGAGGTAAAGAACGGAATAACCGACGTGCCGTCTTCTTTTTCCCAATGCTGTAGATCGAGGGCGCTATCTTCGACAATCTGCTCGCCGTCAGCCGCGCTGCCCGGCACCCACACGGTGGCCTCAAGCAGCGCGGTGAAAAATGCCGGACGATGGGCAGGCTCGGTCGCCGCCTTCTCCAGCAGAGTTTCTAATTCATTTTTAGTATCAGACATAGATTCGCTACTTCAAAAATCGCCCGTCCGCGCGGGCTTACGGTTTTCCTGGCCGGGTAAGCGTAGCGCCACCCGGCAAGGCCATTACTCAGCCGTCAGCAGATTAGCGATAGTGCGCACGCCAAGGCCAGTCGCACCCGCCGACCACTGTTCAACCGCAGCTTTACGGTAAGTCGCAGAGCAGTCGATATGCAGCCAGCCCTGGTGGTAGTTTTCCACGAAGTGGGACAGGAAGCCCGCCGCGGTGCTGGCGCCGGCCGGATACGCCGCGCTACCGGTGTTGTTCAGTTCAGCGAAGTTAGACGGCAGCTGGTTGCGGTGGAATTCGGCCAGCGGCAGACGCCAGAAGGCTTCATTTTCCGCCTGCGCGCTCGCCAGCAGACGATTCGCCAGCGCGTCGTCAAAGCTAAACAGCGCGTGGTAGTCGTTACCCAACGCCGTTTTCGCCGCACCGGTCAGGGTGGCGGCATCGATGATCAGCTGCGGCTTCTGCGCCGAGGCGTCGATCAGGCCATCCGCCAGCACCAGGCGACCTTCGGCGTCGGTGTTCATGATTTCAACGGTTTTACCGTTGCGGTAATGAATGATATCGCCAAGCTTGAAAGCGTTGCCGCTAATCAGGTTATCCGCGCAGCACAGGAACAGCTTCACACGTTTGTTCAGACCGCGGGTAATGGCGAAAGCCAGCGCGCCCGTCACGGTGGCCGCACCGCCCATGTCGGATTTCATCGAATCCATAAAGGCGCTTTGCTTGATGCTGTAGCCGCCGGAGTCGAAGGTGATGCCTTTGCCGACCAGACAGGCGTATACCGGCGCGTCTTTATCGCCGGTCGGGTTGTAGTCCAGCGCCAGCAGGACCGGCGGGCGCTCGGAGCCGCGGCCAACGGTATGCAGGCCAAGATAGTTCTGCTCACGCAGATCTTCGCCTTTGGTGATGCGATAGCTGACCTTTTCGCCCGCCACGCCGCACAGCAGATCGACGGCGCGCTGCGCCAGCTGTTCTGGCCCCAGCTCTTCTGCCGGCGCGTTGATGGTGTCGCGAACCCAATCGATGATCGTCAGGCGGTTATCCAGCTCGCTGCGCTGCGCGTCGTCCAGGGTTGGCCATTCGACCTGGCGCTGACCTTTCGGCCCTTTATAGCCGGCCCAAAAAGCCCAGGCGCGATCGGTGTTCCAGCCTTCGCCGCTCAGGGCGACGTGCTTGATCCCCATGCCGTCAATTTTGCGCGCCGCGCGCTGGATTAACCCCAGGTCGTCTTTACCGTTGAGATGTAAGGCGATACCGTCGTTATTGATACTCCAGGTCGCTTTTTCTCCCCAGCGCGCATCGGCAGGCAGAGTAGAAAGCGTAATCTTCATGGCTTCGGTCATTATCTTTATCCTTATTAGCAAACGGGCCACCCTATGGCAGCCCGTTAAAATTTTTCCGCTTGAGGCGAAAATTATTCGGCTTCGTCTAACCAGACTAGCAGAATCGCCTCCAGAATTTTTTCATTGGATGCGTTTGGGTCGTCATCGAACTCTTCCAGGTCGCAAATCCACTGATGCATATCGGTGAAGCGAACGGTTTTCGGGTCGAGATCCGGGTAAGCGTCATACAAGGCTTCGCCGATTTCGCGGCTGTCGGTCCATTTCAGTGCCATATTAGTGCTCGCGTGCGTGGTTGATGGTGTAACGTGGGATCTCAACGACCAGATCTTCGTCGGTGACGCGCGCCTGGCAGCTCAGACGGCTATCAGGTTCCAGCCCCCAGGCTTTATCCAGCATGTCGTCTTCATCTTCGCTACTTTCCGCCAGCGAGTCAAAACCTTCACGCACGATGCAGTGGCAGGTGGTGCAGGCACAGGATTTCTCACAGGCGTGTTCAATCTCGATACCGCTACGCAGCGCCGCATCCAGAATGGTTTCACCGCTCTCAGCTTCCACAACTACGCCATCCGGGCACAGGTCCTGGTGGGGCAGAAAAACAATTTTTGGCATTTTAAACCTCGTCCACGGATTGGCCTTTCAGCGCAGCGCGGACCGACTGGTCCATGCGGCGTGCGGCGAATTCCTGGGTTTGTGTGTCGATATTTTTAATGGCTTCTTTAATCGCGTCGGCATCTTCGCCTGCCGCGGCGGTGCGAACCTGCTCCGCGGCGGCATCGATAACCTGACGCTCTGCGGCGCTTAACAGCGCGGCGTCGGCGGCCAGCGCGCTTTCCAGGCTCTCCAGTACGCGAGCGGCTTCGACTTTCTGTTCAGCCAGCATACGCGCCTGAATATCCTGTTCGGCGTAGCTCATCGAATCTTTAATCATGTTGGCGATTTCGCCGTCGGTCAGGCCGTAAGACGGTTTCACCTGGATTGAGGCTTCCACGCCGGTCGATTTCTCCATCGCCGTGACGCTCAGCAGACCGTCGGCATCAACCTGGAAGGTCACGCGAATATGCGCCCCGCCCGCCGGCAGCGCCGGGATACCGCGCAGCGCAAAACGCGCCAGGGAGCGGCAATCCTGCACCAGCTCACGTTCGCCCTGCATCACGTGAATAGACATCGCCGTTTGGCCATCTTTGAAAGTGGTAAACTCCTGCGCCCGGGCCACCGGAATGGTGGTATTACGCGGGATCACTTTCTCTACCAGGCCGCCCATGGTTTCCAGCCCAAGCGACAGCGGGATAACATCAAGCAGCAGCAGTTCGCTGTCCGGTTTGTTGCCGACCAGAATATCTGCCTGAATCGCCGCGCCAATGGCGACGACTTTGTCCGGGTCGATAGAGGTCAGCGGGGTTCGGCCAAAGAATTCGCCAACGCGCTCACGCACCAACGGCACGCGGGTGGAGCCGCCAACCATCACCACTTCCAGCACTTCTTGCGCTTCAACGCCGGCGTCTTTCAGCGCGCGACGGCAGGCCATCAGAGTACGTTTTACCAGTGGGGCAATCAGATCGTTAAACTGGCTACGGCTGATATCGCCCTGCCAGCCGCCGACCTCAACGTGCGCCACGTCGGCATCGCTCAAGGCGATTTTCGCCGCAATGGCGGCATCCAGCAACTCACGCTGCAGGCGGTTATCGCTACGGTCGCGGAGACCCGCCTGCTCGCGCAGATAGTCGGCCAGCAGATGGTCGAAATCATCGCCGCCGAGAGCGGAATCGCCGCCGGTCGCCATCACTTCAAACACCCCGCGGCTTAAGCGCAGAATGGAGATATCAAAGGTACCGCCGCCGAGATCGTAAACCGCAATCACCCCTTCCTGGCCGGAATCGAGGCCGTAGGCGATAGCCGCCGCGGTCGGCTCATTGAGCAGGCGCAGCACGTGCAGGCCCGCCAGACGCGCCGCGTCTTTGGTTCCCTGACGCTGAGCATCATCGAAATAGGCCGGAACGGTAATGACCACGCCGTCGAGATCGCCCGCCAACGCTTCGGTCGCCCGGGCAGCCAGCGCTTTGAGGATATCGGCGGAGACCCGCACCGGGTTCAGCAAGCCGCCGGCGGTCTGGAGCATCGGCAGTCCATTTTCGCTGGCCTGCAGCTGATACGGCAGATGCGGATAGCGGGTTTGAATATCGGCGAGGGAACGCCCCATCATTCGCTTCACCGAGCTGATGGTGTTCACCGGATCCTGAGCGGCATTGAGCCGGGCTTCATAGCCGACGGTCAGCCCTGAGGCGTGGTAGTTCACGACCGACGGCAGCAGGTAGCGGCCTTGATGATCGGGCAGAGTTTCGGCCTGGCCGCTACGCACGGTAGCAACCAGAGAATTGGTGGTGCCAAGGTCGATACCTGCCGCCAATCGACGCTGATGCGGCGCGGCGCTCAGACCAGGCTCACTAATTTGTAATAGGGCCATAATTGCTTCCGAAAATTAAAAATCGAGCAGTTTTTCTTCGAGTTCTTCAGCACTGCTGCGCAGTTTATCGAGAAAACGGAGCTTGCGTACAGTATCAGCCGCCGCATCCCAGGTCTCGTTTTGCAATTGTTCAACCATCAGTTGATGGCGGGTATCAAACAGCGCTTTTACCCGTTTGATAAAAGCTTCCAGCCGCGCTTCGTCTTTCGCCTGGCCGATTTCATCGAGCTCTTCGCGCAGTTCCAGCTGCTCCATCAGGAACGCGGTGTCGCGGACGGTGTGCTGCTCGCTGGCGAGGTCAAAGCCGTGCAGCGAAAGGAGATATTCCGCACGGGTCAGCGGATGACGCAGAGTCTGCCAGGCCTGGTTAATGGTGGCGGAGT
Organism: Klebsiella sp. JN_Kp122; assembly: GCF_040062085.1. NCBI lineage: Bacteria > Pseudomonadati > Pseudomonadota > Gammaproteobacteria > Enterobacterales > Enterobacteriaceae > Klebsiella > Klebsiella sp. JN_Kp122. The sequence continues at coordinate 49,119 of NZ_JBEAHW010000015.1, read as the reverse complement.
GCTGAACCGCAGCCAGCTGTTCCGCAGCGGGCGCGCTGGCAAATTTATCCGGATGGTACTGGCGCTGCAGATCCTGATACCGGACAGCCAGTTGTTCGAGCGAGAGGGTATAGCTGGCTGGTAACCCGAAGAGGGTGAAATAGTCCATAGTAACCTCAGGGTCATGCATCTAAACGAAAACCCCACGCGCGGCGTGACCGCGGTGGGGTTGGGGATTACCGATTATACGTTAAAGCTTTCGCCGCAACCGCACTCATCTTTCACGTTCGGGTTAGTAAATTTGAACCCTTCGTTAAGGCCTTCTTTGACGAAGTCCAGTTGAGTGCCGTCGAGGAATTGCAGGCTCTTACCGTCGATCACGACTTTCACGCCTTTGTCTTCAAACACGGTGTCTTCTGCCGCCGGCTCGTCAACAAATTCCAGTACATAAGCCATACCTGAACAGCCGGAGGTTCTTACCCCCAGACGCAGGCCAAAGCCTTTACCGCGGTTCGCCAGGAAGGAATTGACTCGCGCTGCTGCACTGTCGCTTAAGGTAATCGACATAACAAACCTCAACTCTTAATTATTTTGCTTCACGTTTGCTTTTGTAATCCGCAATCGCGGCTTTAATCGCGTCTTCCGCCAGGATAGAGCAGTGAATTTTCACCGGCGGCAGTTCCAGTTCATCGGCGATATCGGTGTTCTTGATAGCCTGCGCTTCGTCCAGCGATTTACCTTTCACCCACTCGGTGACCAGGGAGCTGGAAGCGATAGCGGAACCGCAGCCATAGGTCTTGAAGCGCGCGTCTTCAATGATACCTTCATTGTTGACTTTAATCTGCAACTTCATGACGTCGCCGCACGCCGGCGCGCCAACCATACCGCTACCGACGCTGTCGTCGCTGTTGTCGAAGGATCCGACGTTGCGCGGATTTTCGTAATGATCGATGACTTTTTCGCTGTATGCCATGTTGAATTCTCCTTATCGGTGCCGAATTAGTGATGTGACCATTCAATGCTGTTCAGATCCACGCCCTGCTTGAACATTTCCCACAGCGGAGAAAGGTCGCGCAGACGGCCGATGGAGTTACGAACCAGCTTGATGGTGTAGTCAATCTCTTCTTCGGTAGTGAAACGACCTAAAGAGAAACGAATAGAACTGTGCGCCAGTTCATCAGTCATGCCTAACGCGCGCAGCACGTAGGATGGCTCAAGGCTCGCGGAAGTACAGGCTGAACCGGAGGAAACCGCCAGGTCTTTCAGCGCCATAATCAGCGACTCGCCTTCAACATAGTTGAAGCTGACGTTGAGAATGTTCGGCGCGCCCTGCTCAAGGTCGCCATTCAGATAGACTTCTTCCATATCTTTCACGCCGTTCCACAGACGGTCACGCAGGCCGCGCAGGCGCGCCATTTCGCTTTCCATCTCTTCTTTGGCGATACGGTAAGCTTCGCCCATACCGACGATCTGGTGGACAGGCAGGGTGCCAGAACGCATGCCGCGCTCGTGACCGCCGCCGTGCATCTGCGCTTCGATGCGGATACGCGGCTTACGGCGTACGTACAGCGCGCCGATACCTTTCGGGCCATAAATTTTGTGACCGGAGAAGGACATCAGGTCAACTTTCAGCTGGCTCAGATCGATAGGCAGTTTGCCCACGCTCTGGGTGGCGTCAACGTGGTAAATGATACCGCGGGCGCGGCACATTTCGCCGATGGTAGCGATATCCTGCACCACGCCGATTTCGTTGTTCACGTGCATAATGGAAACCAGGATGGTGTCGTCACGCATCGCCGCTTCCAGTTCTTTCAGATCGATAATACCGTTGCTCTGAGGAGCAAGGTAGGTCACTTCAAAACCTTCGCGCTCGAGCTGACGGCAGGTATCCAGCACCGCTTTATGCTCAGTTTTGCTGGTGATGATGTGCTTGCCTTTTTTCTGATAAAAGTTGGCTGCACCTTTAATCGCCAGGTTATCGGATTCCGTTGCGCCGGAGGTAAAGACGATTTCGCGCGGATCGGCGCCGACCAGTTCGGCAATCTGATTACGGGCGATATCTACCGCCTCTTCAGCCTGCCAACCGAAACGGTGAGAACGTGAGGCCGGGTTACCAAAGGTCCCGTCCAGGGTCAGGAACTGCATCATTTTCTCGGCAACACGCGGGTCCACCGGCGTTGTTGCGGAGTAATCGAGGTAAATCGGTAATTTCATTGCTCTTAAACTCCGTACATCACTCAATGCAAGGAACCAGGCAACCGGCTTGATGTACGACCGAGTACACGAGATGTCTCAACATCCCGGCCTGATTCTGAAAATCTTTATTATTGCTATCTACCCTGCCGTTTCACCTTGCAGCCCGTAAGCCGCAAGCTGAAACTAAGCCTCGTGCTAGGCGCGCAGTTTTACGTCAATGGCGTCCTGAGAACGCGTAGTACGCTGAGATTCATGATTGTGCTGACGACCAGAAACATCGAGGATTTCCTGGTTATTCACCAGTTCGCCCAGGGTGATGTTGTTGAGGAAACCGGTCAAACGTTCGCTCAGATCGCGCCACAGCGCGTGGGTCAGACACTTATCGCCACCCTGGCAGCCGCCTTTACCCTGACAACGGGTGGCGTCAACGGATTCGTCTACGGCGCTGATCACTTCGCCTACGGCGATGCTGCCAGCTTCTTTACCTAACAGGTAACCGCCGCCTGGTCCACGAACGCTGGATACCAGACCATTTTTACGCAGGCGAGAGAACAGCTGTTCCAGATAGGAAAGCGAAATTCCCTGACGCTCTGAAATATCTGCCAACGGAACCGGACCCGTTTCAGAGTTGAGCGCAACGTCAAGCATTGCGGTCACGGCATAACGCCCTTTAGATGTCAGTCTCATGTCTTACTTAACCTCAAACTCGCCCCTGCCCGGGCTTTTTATTAATATGGGTATTGCATAGCAGGGCCAAGTCTGACATTCCCGAGTAAATTGGTCAACTATTTACTTGACTGTTTTAGTCAGGTATTTGGCTTTCCGTGCCGTTATTGATTTCGAGCCGCTCCCGGGGTCGGCCAAAGGCCTCGCCCGGGCTACAACAGATTCGTAGGCCGGATAAGCGAAGCGCCATCCGGCGTTAACGCGCTTACTTACCTTTATTCTGCTGCTCAATAGACGCCAGCATCCCGCGCAGGATGTTCAGCTCCTGGCTTTCCGGACGCGCGCGGGTGAACAGACGACGCAACTTGTTCATCACCTGCCCCGGATGATTCGGACGGATAAAACCGGTCGCCAGCAGCGTCTGCTCAAGGTGGCCGTAGAAACGTTCTAAATCATCGACCAGCGGATATGGCGTTTCTTCATGTTCAACCGCTGGCTGCGCCTGCTCCTGAGTCGCCAGCCAGGCCATTCGCACTTCATAGGCGATAACCTGCACCGCCATTGCCAGGTTCAGCGAGCTGTACTCGGGGTTGGCGGCGATCGCCACATGATAGTGGCACTTCTGCAGTTCGTCGTTAGTCAGGCCAACGCGCTCGCGGCCAAAGACCAGCGCGACCGGCGCATGCTGACCTTCGGCGACGCTTTTCAGGCCGCATTCGCGCGGATCCAGCATCGGCCACGGCAGCGTGCGGGAGCGCGCGCTGGTGCCAACCACCAGGCTACAGCCCGCCAGCGCTTCATCAAGGGTATCGACGATCTGCGCGTTACCAATCACATCGCTGGCGCCAGCGGCCAGCGCGATGGCCTGGGAATCAGGTTTCACCAGCGGGTTGACCAGCCACAGGTTAGTTAAGCCCATGGTTTTCATCGCGCGGGCAACGGAGCCCATATTGCCGGTGTGTGAGGTTTCTACCAGTACGATTCGAATATTTTGCAGCATTATGGTTCTTCGGCTAAAGATTATTCGTGCATGCTAACATAAAACGGAGACATAAGCAGAATTCGCTGTTAATATATGCGCCGTTTTTTCCCGTTCTTTAACATCCAGTGAGAGATACCGATGCATCCGATGCTGAACATTGCCGTGCGCGCAGCGCGCAAGGCGGGTAATTTAATTGCCAAGCACTACGAAACGCCAGATTCCGTAGAAACCAGCCAGAAAGGCAGCAATGACTTTGTGACTAACGTCGATAAAGCCGCAGAAGCGATTATTATCGAAACCATTCGCAAGTCTTACCCACAGCACACCATCATCACCGAAGAAAGCGGCGAGCACGCTGGTGAAGATCAGGATATTCAATGGGTTATCGATCCACTGGATGGCACCACCAACTTCGTTAAACGTCTGCCGCACTTCTCTGTTTCCATCGCCGTACGCATTAAAGGCCGTACTGAAGTCGCGGTGGTTTACGATCCAATGCGTAATGAACTGTTCACCGCCACCCGCGGCCAGGGCGCGCAGCTGAACGGCTACCGTCTGCGCGGCAGCAACGCTCGCGATCTCGACGGTACTATCATCGCCACCGGTTTCCCGTTCAAAGCGAAGCAGCACGCTACCGCTTACATGAACATCCTCGGTAACATGTTCACCGAGTGCGCTGACTTCCGTCGCACTGGTTCCGCCGCGCTGGATCTGGCCTACGTTGCCGCTGGCCGCGTTGACGGTTACTTTGAAATCGCCCTCAAACCGTGGGATTTCGCCGCTGGTGAACTGATCGCTCGTGAAGCAGGCGCCATCGTTTGCGACTTCACCGGTGGTCATAACTATATGCTGACCGGCAACATCGTAGCCGGTAACCCGCGCGTCGTGAAAGCGATGCTGGCGAACATGCGCGAGCAACTGAGCGAAGCGCTGAAGCGTTAATTTCTCACTGAATGTAAAAAGGAAGCCGCGGCTTCCTTTTTTTATACACTAAAACGGACGCAAGCCGCCGCCCGGCGGGATCGCGCTACTCCACATCACGACAGCAGCCGTCAACAGCGCCACGCCGCCGGCCAGCGCCAGCGTCGCCCAGCCAACCTGTTTCCACATCGCCGGCGTCTGATGGCGACTCAGGCGGATAGCCAACTGGCGGAATCCATGCACCAACAGCGCCAGCCCGCTTATGGTCAGCGACGTTCCCGCCGCCATTACCAGCGCGGCAGCCATGCCCCAGCCAAAGACGCCGATCACCTTGCTGAACAGCAGCACCATAATCGCTCCCGAGCAGGGACGCATGCCCATCGACAGTACAATCGCCAGCCTGGCGCGCCAGTCGTCGCCACTCTGTAGTTGATCCGGCGCCGGAAGGTGCTGATGGCCGCAGCCGCAATGTTCATCATGGACGTGATGCGGGGTAAAAGCGGTAAACGTTGGCCGCCGCAGCAAGACTCGCAGTTTTTTCAATGCCCGCCAGCACAGTAAAAGCCCCAATGCGCCGACCAGCAGATAGCTCCCCTTCTCCAGCCAGAAGCTGCTGAGATGCAGTTGACGCGCCGGAAGCTGCAGCAGCGTCAATACCACCACCACCAGCGCTATCGCCACCATTCCCTGCAACAGCGATGCCGCCAGCGTCAGCGCAATACTCGATTTCAACTTTGAGGGATGGGTGGCAAGCCAGGTGGTAATCACGATTTTTCCGTGACCGGGGCCAAGCGCGTGCAGTACGCCGTAGACAAAACTGAACCCGAGCAGTGACAGCCCCGCCGCTGACGGATTATCCGCCACCGCCTGCAGCAGTTGGCTGAGCTCAAGATTCAGTGAACGCTGCCAGACCGCGCTTTGCAACAGTACCTGCGGCCAGGCGAGCCACAACCAGATACCGCCCACGACGGTCAGCATCAGAAACAACGCCAGCGGCCAGAATGATTTCCAGCGCGGCGCCCGCGCTCGCGGCGTAAAGACTACTGACATGTCAAGGTCACCTTCTGGGCGAAGTAGTTACCCAGTTCCATATCTTCCGGCGGCGCGTCCTCTTTATCGAGCGACTGCGCATAAGACAACATTTTGTCGTTGGGTTTCGGCGTCATTACCGTGGCCTTGCAGGAGGCCCGCAGCGCGGCAGGCAACGAAAAATCGCTATCCTGCTCATAAAACATATCGACGTAGTAGGTCGGATCGAAGGTGGATAAAGTAAAGGTTTGTCCGGCAACAGGTTGCGGTGTCGCCAACGGCAAGGTGAAGGTGAGTACCGCCTGCAGCCCGCTACGCGCAAGGCCGTAGCCATCCGGGCGGTTAGCAAACTTAACCCGCTGGCCGTTGTGCCACAGTTCGCTGAAGTAGTGCTGGCCGAGTACGTTGGCCATGACCTCCGCCGCCAGTTTTTTCCATACTTCGCTGCCCGCCTTTGCATTGCCGGCATCATAGAGCAGATCCGCTGAAGTTATTTCGTCCATCGTCCAGCGCATCTTAAAGCCGGTCAACAGACCGTCTTTCACCACGGCTTCACTCTGCAAATTAATGAAGCTGTGCGGATGCGCAACGGCTGACAATGATAAAACCATGAAAAATGCCGCACCGACGCAGTGTTTCACTTTCTTCATCTGTTCCTCGCGTGAAAAATTCTGTGAACTTCGCCAGCAATCCTGATCTAAAGGCCGCGGCCCGCCCTGCTCACCCTGCATCCTTTGGCTATTCTTAGCTGAAACCCTAACTGGAACTTACCAGATGATGACAGTGATTGAACCACCATCTGCGCTTTCCAGTCCACAGCGCCGTAGCCAGGTGCTCCTGATGTTCTATCTTCCGGGACAATCCGTCACGCCGCAACAGCTGGTCAGGCTCAACCAGGTGGATGAGGCGACGGCCCAACAGGATATCGCGGAGACGGGGCGCGAAATTCAGCGTTATCATCGACTGACTCTCGCGTCGCAGATGGACGGCAGCTATCGGATTGAAGGCGCCGCGCTCGATCAACGCCTGTGCCTGCTGCACGCTCTCCGGCGTGGGCTACGCCTGTGCCCGCATTTCGTTCATCACCATTTTACCCCGGCGTTAAAAACGCAGCTTAAACAGCAGGGTATCGCGCGAACCTTATATGATGATACCAATCTTCAGGCGCTGGTGAATCGCTGCGCTCGCGCGCTCAATCGGCAGTTCGACTGCCGGGACGGTCAGTTCCTGCGCCTGTATCTTCAGTACTGCCTGCTACAACATCATCTGGGCCAGTCGCCGGATTTCACCCGTGAGCAGCGCAACTGGGCGCAGGCCGCGGCGGAATTTAACCTCGCCGCCGAAATCGTCCGCCACTGGCAGCGCCGGGTCAGCGCCACGCCCCATGCCGGCGAACAACTTTTCCTGACCCTGCTGTTTATGTTACTGAAAACCCCGGATCCCATTCACGACGGTCATCAACAGGACAGACGCCTGCATCTGGCGATCTCCCGCTTGATCCATCGTTTCCAGGATCTGGCGGGACGGCCATTCAGCGATGAACAAGGGTTGAGTGACCAACTCTATATCCATCTTTCGCAGGCGTTGAACCGCAGCGTATTCGCCATCGGTATTGATAACGCTTTACCGGAGGAGATCGAACGCCTGTATCCGCGCCTGATGCGTACCACCCAGGAGGCATTACGCGATTTCGAAACGGCCTATCATATTCAATTTAATCAGGAAGAGGTCAGCTTAATCGCGGTGATTTTCGGCGCGTGGTTGATGCAAAAAGCCGACCTGCATGAAAAGCAGGTAGTGCTGCTGACGCGGGAAAATAGCGAACTGGAACAGGCGCTGGAAATGCAATTGCGGGAATTAACGCTGCTGCCGCTGAATATTAAATACTTAAGCGTGACTCAGTTTCAGCAACAAGGCGCGCCCAAGGATGTGACCTTAGTGGTCACGCCTTACACCACCGCGCTACCGCTGTTTTCGCCGCCGCTGTTTCATGCTGAAGAGAATTTTAGCGATCACCAGCGGCAGCAGATTTGCAAAATGCTTGAGGATTAGGCGCTCACCGCCTTCGGTCGCACGATCAGCGCCGGTAGCGCCACCAGCGCCATCACCCAGAAGACGCCCTGATGCAGGTGCTGGTAGAGGAAACCAGCAAACACCGTCATCACCGCGATGCTGCCGCCCATCGCCACCGCCGAGTAAACGGCCTGCAGGCGGATAACCTCACTTCCCTGCCGCGCGGCGATATAGCGCATGGCCGCCAGATGACAGACGGTAAACGTTCCGCAGTGGAGGATCTGCGCGACCAGTAGCCATGGCAGCGCGGTCGTCCAGCCCATAATCGTCCAGCGCGCCACCCCGCACACCGCCGAGAGCAGCAGCAGGTCGCGGGCGCTAAACCGACGGAACACTTTTTTACTCAAGGCGAAAATCACCACTTCGGCGACGACGCCGAGCGACCATAAATAACCGACGGCGGAGGCAGAATAACCGGCCTGCTGCCAGTATAGCGCGCTGAAGCCATAGTAGGCGGCATGCGCTCCCTGCAACAGACAGACGCAGGCTAGAAAACGCCAGCTTTGCCGCACCAGGCTAAGCCACGCCGGTAGTCCGGCCGCCTCCTGATGGCGGCTCTCCCCCTGAGGCATCACTGAAGGTTTCAGCAGCATGCCCAACAGCATCGAAGCGGTGCCCAGGCTTAACAACAACAGGATCGCCCGGTAATCAAACAGACTCACCAGCTTGCCGGTCAGCGCAGAACCGATGACAAAAGCAATCGATCCCCACAACCGCACCCGGCCGTAATCCATGGTGATCTGCTTTTGCCAGGTGTTGGCCAGCGCATCAGTTAAGGGTACCAGCGGCGAGAAAAAGAGGTTGAATCCGACGATGACCACCATCAGCCAGGCCACCTGCCCGCCGACCCAGAAGGCGAGAGCAAACAGCAGCGTCAGCAACGCCAGGATACGCAAGGCGCTAATCAAACGAGAAGGATCGCTGACCCGCGGCGCAATTAGCAGGCTGCCCAGAAAACGCGCCACCAGCCCGGCGCCGAGCAGCACGCCAATGGTTTCGGGCGTCAGGCCAACGCCTGCCAGCCAGACGCTCCAGAATGGTAAAAAAATACCGTAGCTAAAAAAGTAGGTGAAGTAACTTAGCGCCAGCCAGCGCGTGGAGTGCAAGACCATGATTCCCTCCCGAATGGAAGCTCTAGTCTGGCGATAAAGCGCATACTGAGCAAACCCATGTCTCACTATCTTCATGGTCGTTAAGTACATTTCTCTTAAAATCGTGAGCATTGTCACGCGATGAGTGTGCGACATGGCGGGCAGTATGAAAAAAAATCCGATAACCGGGCATCAGAGCGCTTCCCTCGTATCGGCTTAATCGCCGCTCAACGAGGCGCAACAATATTATTTTCCCAGCGTGGCGGGGAGTAAAAATGTGTATTACGTTTAGATCACACGCCTGTGATAAAGGACTGATTATGAACACGCTACGCTATTTTGACTTTGGCTCTTCCCGCCCTGTCCTGCTGTTAATCGCACGTATTGCGATCGTGCTGCTGTTCATTATTTTTGGCTATCCGAAACTGATGGGGTTTAGCGGAACGGTACAATATATGGCTTCTTCCGGCGCGCCGATGCCGACGCTGGCGGCGATCATCGCGGTCATCATGGAGGTACCCGCCGCTATTCTGATTATTTTAGGTTTCTTCACCCGCCCGCTGGCGGTGATCTTTATCTTTTACACCCTGGGTACCGCGGTTATCGGCCATCATTACTGGGATATGACCGGCGATGCGGTATTGCCGAATATGATTAACTTCTATAAGAACGTCAGTATCGCCGGGGCCTTCCTGCTGCTGGCGATAACCGGACCAGGTTCGATTTCGCTGGACCGTCGATAACCAGCAGACACAAAAAAGGCCGCAATCGCGGCCTTTTTTATCTTAACGCGGCAAGATTACGCGTAAACCGGGAAACGGGCGCAGATATCCAGCACTTTACCTTTGACGCGCTCAATAACAGCTTCGTCGTTGATATTGTCGAGAACGTCGCACATCCAGCCAGCCAGCTCTTTCACTTCCGCTTCTTTAAAGCCGCGGCGAGTCACAGCCGGAGAACCGATACGGATACCGGAAGTCACGAACGGGCTCTTCGGATCGTTCGGTACGCTGTTTTTGTTAACGGTGATGTTGGCGCGGCCCAGGGCGGCGTCAGCTTCTTTACCGGTCAGGTTTTTATCTACCAGATCCAGCAGGAACAGGTGGTTTTCAGTACCGCCGGAAACCACTTTGTAACCGCGGTTCAGGAACACTTCCACCATCGCTTTGGCGTTTTTGGCAACCTGCTGCTGATAAACTTTGAACTCTGGCTCCATCGCTTCTTTCAGCGCCACCGCTTTCGCGGCAATTACGTGCATCAGCGGGCCGCCCTGCGCGCTTGGGAACACGGCGGAGTTCAGTTTCTTGTACAGCTCTTCGCTACCGCCTTTCGCCAGGATCAGGCCGCCGCGCGGACCCGCCAGGGTTTTGTGGGTGGTAGTAGTAACAACGTGGGCGTGCGGAACCGGGTTCGGATAAACGCCGGCGGCAATCAGGCCCGCTACGTGCGCCATATCGACGAACAGGTAAGCGCCGATGCTGTCAGCGATTTCACGCATTTTCGCCCAGTCAACGATACCGGAGTAAGCGGAGAAGCCACCGATGATCATCTTCGGTTTGTGCTCCTGGGCCTGCTTCGCCATGTCTTCGTAGTCAATTTTACCGGACTCATCGATACCGTAAGGAATGATGTTGTACAGTTTACCGGAGAAGTTAACCGGGGAACCGTGGGTCAGGTGGCCGCCTTGCGCCAGGTTCATACCCAGCACGGTATCGCCTGGTTGCAGCAGAGCGGTATAGACGGCAAAGTTAGCCTGCGAGCCGGAGTGCGGCTGCACGTTAGCGTAGTCGGCGCCGAACAGTTCTTTCGCGCGGTCGATAGCCAGTTGCTCAACGATATCCACGTACTCGCAGCCACCGTAGTAGCGCTTGCCCGGATAACCTTCGGCATATTTGTTAGTCAGCTGGGAACCCTGAGCCTGCATCACGCGCGGACTGGTGTAGTTCTCGGAGGCGATCAGTTCGATGTGCTCTTCCTGACGTACTTTTTCCTGCTCCATAGCCTGCCACAGTTCGGCATCATAATCGGCAATGTTCATTTCACGCTTTAACATCCGCATCTCCTGACTCAGCTAACGATAAAATTTTGGCCTAAAAAGGCGGTCCTGATGGACAACGGCCCACAGTATAACCGAATCATTCTGTGATAACAGGTCTTGACAAAGGATTTTACGCAAACGATTGGCTCCACAGCACACAAGGCTTTGAGCAATAACGCATCAAACATTATCAACGGATTTCTTTTCAGGTTTGTGATGCAAATTCTTCATGTTGTAACTGCTTTGCGGCAAAGTGATAAAGAACCATTTACATAGCAGGGTTATTTATATAAGATGCATTTGAAATGCATCAATAGGATAACATTTAAGGAAGCTGCTATGCTCGACGCTCAAACCATCGCCACGGTCAAAGCCACCATTCCCCTGCTTGTAGAGACCGGCCCAAAGCTAACCGCGCATTTTTATGACCGCATGTTTACTCATAACCCGGAGCTCAAAGAGATCTTCAATATGAGTAACCAGCGCAACGGCGACCAGCGCGAAGCGCTGTTCAACGCTATCGCCGCCTACGCCAGTAATATCGACAACCTGCCGGCCCTGCTGCCGGCGGTTGAAAAAATCGCCCAGAAACATACCAGCTTCCAGATTAAACCGGAGCAGTACAATATTGTCGGCAGCCATCTGCTGGCGACCCTCGACGAAATGTTTAGCCCAGGCCAGGAAGTACTCGACGCCTGGGGCAAAGCCTACGGGGTGCTGGCGAACGTCTTCATCAACCGCGAAGCGGAGATCTATCAGGATAACGCCAGTAAAAATGGCGGCTGGGAAGGTACCCGCGCGTTCCGCATTGTTAAGAAGACCCCGCGCAGCCAGCTTATTACCAGCTTTGAACTGGAGCCTGTCGACGGTCAGCCGGTCGCCGATTACCAGCCAGGACAGTATCTGGCTATCTGGTTGAAGCCGGAAGCCTTCGAATATCAGGAAATTCGTCAATACTCTCTGACCCGCAGAGCGGACGGTAAAGGCTATCGCATCGCGGTGAAACGCGAGAATGGCGGCCAGGTGTCCAACTGGCTGCATAACCACGCCAGCGAAGGCGACGTAGTCTATTTAGCCGCGCCAGCGGGCGACTTCTTCCTCAACGTGGAAGCGCAGACGCCGGTGACCCTGCTCTCCGGCGGCGTCGGCCAAACGCCAATGCTGGCGATGCTGGATACGCTGGCCAAAAGCCATCATCAGGGCCAGGTGAACTGGTTCCACGCGGCGGAAAACGGTGACGTTCACGCCTTTGCGGACGAAGTGAAGGCGCTTGGCGCGGCGCTACCGAAGTTTACCTCTCACGTCTGGTACCGCAGCCCGAGCGAGGCCGACCGTCAGGCAGGACGTTTTGATAGCGAAGGTTTGATGGATTTAGCGCCGCTGGCGGAAAATATTCGCGACCCGCAGATGCAATTCTATCTCTGCGGCCCGGTAGCGTTTATGCAGTTTGCGGCGAAGCAGCTGGTAGAATTAGGGGTCAATAAAGACAACATTCATTACGAATGTTTCGGCCCGCATAAGGTTCTGTAAGCCCAACGACGCGGGGATTTGTAGGCCGGGTAAGCGCAGCGCCACCCGGCAATACTGCAGCGAGCGGCGAGGATTAAATCGCCGCGTCGTCTTCTTCACCGGTACGGATACGAATCACCCGCGCCACGTCGAAGACAAAGATTTTACCGTCGCCGATTTTACCGGTCTGGGCGGTACGAATGATGGTATCGACGCAGGTATCGACGATATCGTCCGTCACCACGATTTCAATTTTCACCTTCGGCAGAAAATCCACCATATATTCCGCGCCGCGGTACAGCTCGGTATGCCCTTTCTGACGACCAAACCCTTTGACTTCGGTGACCGTCATGCCGGTGATACCGACTTCCGCCAGCGCTTCACGCACGTCATCCAATTTGAACGGTTTAATAATCGCATCAATCTTTTTCATGGTTTTCCTGTCTTTGTCGCGTAACCGGTTGCTTACCGTATCATAGCTTGCGCTATGCCGCGGGGCTACTCTTTAAAGTCGTTGGCGTCGAGCTCGTGGCGCGACAGCAGTTTGTAAAACTCGGTGCGGTTGCGCCCGGCCATCCGCGCGGCATGCGTCACGTTACCTTTGGTTATCTGCAAAAGCTTACGCAGGTAGTTGAGCTCAAACTGATTACGCGCCTCGACGAAGGTCGGTAGCGCGGTATTCTCCCCCTCCAGCGCCTGCTCCACCAGCGCATCGCTGATCACCGGCGATGAGGTCAGCGCCACACATTGTTCAATCACGTTAACCAACTGACGCACGTTGCCCGGCCATTTGGCGGCCATTAGCCGCTTCATCGCATCGGTGGAGAAGGCGCGCACGAAAGGTTTGTGACGGTCGGCGGACTGGCGCAATAGATGATTGGCCAGTAGCGGGATATCCTCCGCGCGCTCGGAAAGCGGCGGGATCTTCAGGTTAACGACATTGAGCCGATAGAACAGATCTTCGCGGAATTCGCCGCGCGCCATCGCCTTCGGTAGATCGCGGTGGGTCGCCGAAATAATGCGCACGTCGATGTCGATATCGCGGTTGCTGCCCAGCGGGCGCACCTTACGCTCCTGCAGGACGCGCAGCAGCTTTACCTGCAGCGCGACGGGCATATCGCCGATTTCATCAAGAAACAGCGTACCGCCCTCGGCGGCCTGAAAAAGCCCTTCGCGGTTGCTGACCGCGCCGGTAAAGGCGCCGCGCGCGTGGCCGAACAGTTCGGACTCCAGTAATTGTTCCGGCAACGCGCCGCAGTTAATCGCGATAAACGGTTTTTCGTGGCGCGGACTGGCGTTGTGGATCGCCTGGGCGACAATCTCTTTCCCGGTACCGCTCTGGCCGATAATCAACACGCTAACGTCAGACTGCGCCACCATACCGGCCTGCTCGAGCAGCCGCAGCATCTGTGGACTACGTGTGACAATCGCCTGTCGCCAGCGCTCGTCGGTGGCCGGCGAGCTCTGCTCGAGAGCATCGTCAATCGCTTTATATAGCGCGTCTTTATCGACCGGTTTAGTCAGAAAACTAAACACCCCTTTCTGGGTAGCGGCAACGGCGTCAGGAATAGAGCCGTGGGCGGTCAGGATGATGACCGGCATGCCGGGTTGCGCCTTCTGGATTTCAGCAAACAGCTGCAGGCCGTCCATTTCATCCATGCGTAAATCGCTCACCACCAGGTCCACCCGCTCGCGCGTCAGCACGCGTAGCGCCTCGGGCCCGCTTTCCGCCGTGACCACGCTATAACCCTCACTGACCAGTCGCATCCCCAGCAGCTTTAACAGCCCCGGATCGTCGTCCACCAGCAACAGGTGGGCGGGTTTACGGATCGTCATGGATCACCTCCGGTACCTTGTCGCTACCGCTATTAAAATTGCCGCCGGGCTTACGGCTGGAGAGCTGGCGCTCAATATCGGTAAGGTTTTCCAGCTTGCGGGTGGTCAGCTCCAGTTGGCTACGCAACTGCTGCTCCTGCTGACGCAAGGTTTCCAGTTCAGCATCGCTCGATTGCTGGAGTTTGCCGTAGCGGGAGCGCTCCTCAAATAACTGCAATTGCCGGGCCTGGCCGTCGCGCCACAGCCGGTACAGCGGGCGAACCTGCGCGGCGATTTGCGGGCTAAAGCTGTCGATGCGGGCAACCATTTCGCGACGCTCATCGGGGGTGATTTTGGCGTCGGCCAGCAGAATGCCGCGTTTCAACGCATCCTGCCAGTTATCATCGTTATGCAATTTGGCTTCGGCGCGGGCTTGTACCGGCGCCAGGCGATCCGCGCAGTCAATACCACGCAGCCAATACAGCGGGTTCTTATCACTGGCATCGTTTTCCAGCGACCAGATATTGGCGCAATCTACGGAGAGAAAATCCGCCACCTGATGTTCCGGTAGCTCGGGCGGCGCATTGCCGTCTGCGGCGCGCGGCGACATAGCGGCAGAACAACCCGCCAGCGTCAGGCAGCATAGGCCCGACAGCAGCCATCCCCGTAAAGGACGGCGCAATGCGAAAAAGAGGGACATATTCACCCAATGTTGATTCATGTGTTGGTTTTTCCCGGCTCAGCGGCGGGGAGCGAGATGCGAAAACAGATGAACCCGGGATTATCATCGACCAGGCTCAGCTCTCCCTGCATTTGCCGTACGCAGTCGCGGGCGATACTCAACCCCAGACCGCTGCCTTTTACTGCCCCTTTACGCAGGTGGCTTCCCTGATAAAAAGGCTCGAAAATCATGTTTCTTTCGGCGGCGGGGATCGGCTCGCCGCTATTGGCGACATCGATACGAACCTGCTCGCTGTGGCGGTAACTATGAATACGAATGTTACCGGATTCAGCGCCATAGTGCACCGCATTGGAGTACAGATTATCAAGCACGCTGGTCAGCAACGTCGGCTCCGCCAGGCAGAAGAGTTCATCCAGCGCCAGCTCGGTAGACATCATCTTGGCCCTTGCCGGTAAACTATGCGCGGAAACGACGGTCTGCGCCAGTTCGGCAATATCCACCTTCTGCCGCTCGACCGGGCCATCGGCCAGTTTACGGTTATAGTCGAGCAGCTGTTCGATCAGCTTTTGCAGATTGCGGCTGCTGTTATCAAGGATCTCAACGATTTCTTGCTGTTCCGTCGTCAGCGGCCCCGCTACCCGGTCCGCCAGCAGCTCCGTTCCTTCACGCATGCTGGCGAGCGGTGTTTTCAGTTCATGTGACAGATGACGAAGAAACTGGTGGCGTTGGGACTCCAGCCACGCCAGACGTTCACTCAACCAGATAATCCGTTTACCGACCGATCGCAATTCGCGCGGGCCGGTGAACAGCGCCGCATCATCCAGCGACTTTCCCTCTCCCAGGCGGTTAATCATCTTCTCGATGCCCTTCACCGGGCCGATGATCATGCGGGTAAACAGCAAAACCAGCGTCAGGCTCAGCAGAAACAGAACCAGCGCCTGCCAGCCGAAGAACTGCCCGCGCTCGGCGATCTCCTGCTGTAGCTGCTGGCCGCGGGAGAAGATGACCGTGCGGGTCGCTTGCACCATTTCACTGTTAGCATCGGCAAAGGCTTCGAGGCTCGCCGCGGCTTTGGCGTCCGGCGCGCTATTATGGCAACGCAATTGGGCCAGGTCGGCGAGGTTCTGCCGCAGGGTCTGCCAAATGTGAGCATCCGGCAACACGCCGGAGAGCGCCTCAAGCATTTCGCTATAACGCTTACGTTGATTTTGATAGACCCGCTCAAGAGTAGGATCGTCCAGCACGCAATACTGGAGATAGCTACGCTCCATTTCCAGCGAGGCGTTGACCATCGCTTCGCTACGCCGCGCATCAGTCAAGGTGGTGCGGTTAATATGCGCGGCCTGGGCGCTGAGCGCGTTCAGGCTTTGCCAGGCCTGCCATGCCAGCACCAACAGCGGCAGCATGATCAGCACAAAGGACAGCGTCACCAGTTGGCGCAAGGAACGGGGGAAAAGAGAGAATCGCTTCAAAGATATAGCCTCAACCATTAGCTCCTGAAGATGCTAACTGAGGATGGCGGAAACATCCACGGCAGAAACAATAAAGGCAGGCTCTAAAGCCTGCCTTTATTAAGGAATGAGGCGGTGCCTTACTCGACGTTTCGCCCGATGACTGATAAAGCAGAGCTGTTATCAGGAGTTGGACGGCAGGCACCTGTTTGTGCGTCATTCGAAGTTTATGTAGCGCTTCCCGAAGGGGCTGACATAAGAAGGTGAATGAGCCACTGCTGATTATTATGCACGAACTATGCCACCTTTCAAAACAAATTATTAACAGTATGATATATAACGAATTACATGCAATAACCCACTAAAATTCATTTGTCTATTCTTTGACCATAGTGTCGCCAATTGGCAACAACAAATCAGCCCTCAATTACACATATTTAAAATCAATAGCTTAAGTGTCGTCATTCAGAGACACCATTAAACCGCGTCTGTCGGTAATTCCCGACACTCTGATACGGCCTCGATCACAAATAAAAAAGCCCCCTGGATTAACAGGGGGCCCGTTTTCATCAACTTAGCGGTATTAACCCAGTTGCTTACGCGCGTTGCGGAAGATACGCATCCATGGGCTGTCTTCACCCCAGTTTTCCGGGTGCCAGGAGTTGCTAACGGTACGGAAGACGCGTTCCGGGTGCGGCATCATGATCGTCGCGCGACCGTTTTCGCTGGTCACCGCGGTAATGCCGTTCACCGATCCGTTCGGGTTCGCCGGATAGGTTTGCGTCACTTTGCCGAAGTTATCGACGAAGCGTAGCGCCACCAGGCCTTTGCTTTCAAGCGCGGCCAGGTGCGCGCTGTCCCGCACCTCCACCTGCCCTTCGCCGTGAGAAACGGCAATCGGCATCATCGAACCGGCCATGCCCTGCAGCAGCAGCGATGGGCTCTGGGTGACTTCAACCAGGCTGAAACGCGCTTCAAAGCGGTCAGAGTGGTTGCGTACGAAGCGCGGCCACAGGTCGCTTCCAGGGATCAGCTCACGCAGGTTGGACATCATCTGACAACCGTTACACACGCCCAGCGCCAGCGTCTGCGGGCGATGGAAGAAAGTGGCGAACTCATCGCGTACGCGTTCGTTGAACAGAATCGATTTCGCCCAACCTTCGCCTGCCCCCAGTACGTCACCGTAGGAGAAACCGCCGCAGGCCACCAGCGCATGGAAGTCGCCAAGACCAGTACGACCCGCCAGCAGATCGCTCATATGCACGTCGATGGCATCGAAGCCGGCGCGATGGAAAGCGGCCGCCATTTCAACGTGGGAGTTAACCCCCTGCTCGCGCAGCACGGCCACTTTCGGGCGCGCGCCGGTCGCAATATACGGCGCGGCAACATCTTCATTGATATCAAACGACAGCTTAACGTTAAGGCCCGGGTCGCTATCGTTAGACTTCGCCTGGTGCTCCTGATCGGCGCATTCTGGGTTATCGCGCAGGCGCTGCATCTGCCAGGTGGTCTCCGCCCACCACATACGCAGCGTGGTGCGGCTTTCGCTGAACAGCGGCTGACCGTCGGCGGTGATAACAAAACGATCGCCTGCCGTCGCCTGGCCTAAGTAGTGCACGCAATCTGCCAGACCATTCATCGCCAGCAGCGCTTCCACCGCTTCGCGGTCGGCGGCGCGAACCTGAATCACCGCGCCCAATTCTTCGTTGAACAGCGCAGCCAGACGGTCGTCGCCCAGCGCGGCGATATCGGCTGTTACGCCGCAGTGACCGGCAAAAGCCATTTCCGCCAGCGTCACTAACAAGCCGCCATCGGAGCGGTCGTGATAAGCCAGCAGCTTACGCTGCGCCACCAGCGCCTGCATCGCGTCCCAGAAGCCTTTCAGCTGCGCGACATCACGCACGTCGGCCGGCTGGTCGCCTAGCTGACGATAGACCTGCGCCAGCGCGGTGGCGCCCAGCGCGTTACGCCCTTGGCCGAGATCGATCAGCAGCAGGGCGTTATCTTCCGTAGAGAGTTGCGGGGTCACGGTGCCGCGCACGTCTTCAACGCGGGCAAACGCGGAGATCACCAGCGACAGCGGCGAGGTCATTTCGCGCTGCTCGCTTCCTTCCTGCCAGCGGGTTTTCATCGACATTGAGTCTTTACCCACCGGGATAGTCAGGCCCAGCGCCGGACACAGTTCTTCACCGACTGCTTTTACCGCCTCATACAGACCGGCGTCTTCACCCGGGTGACCGGCTGCCGCCATCCAGTTTGCCGACAGTTTGACGCGGTTGAGTTCGCCAATCTGCGTAGCGGCGATGTTTGTCAACGCTTCGCCGACCGCCAGGCGGGCAGAGGCGGCAAAGTCGAGCAGCGCAACCGGCGCGCGTTCGCCCATCGCCATCGCTTCGCCGTAGTAGCTATCGAGGCTGGCGGTGGTCACCGCGCAGTTGGCGACCGGGATCTGCCACGGCCCCACCATCTGGTCACGCGCCACCATACCGGTCACGGTGCGATCGCCGATGGTCACAAGGAAGGTTTTCTCAGCCACCGTCGGCAGATGCAGCACGCGGTTAACCGCATCGGCAATCGTCATTGGTTGACGATCCAGCTCGCTGCCCTGCGCTTTCAGCGTTTGCACGTCACGCGTCATTTTCGGCGTTTTGCCGAGCAGGACGTCCAGCGGCAGGTCGATCGGCCGATCGTTAAAGTGGCTGTCGCTCAGGCTAAGATGTTGCTCCGCCGTGGCTTCGCCGATCACCGCATAAGGCGCGCGCTCGCGGCGGCACAGCTCTTCAAACAGCGGCAGCTGTTCCGGCGCGACCGCCAGAACGTAACGCTCCTGGGATTCGTTACACCAGATCTCCAGCGGGCTCATGCCCGGCTCATCGCTGAGGATATCGCGCAGCTGGAATTTTCCGCCGCGGCCGCCATCGCTCACCAGCTCCGGCATGGCGTTAGAGAGACCGCCCGCGCCAACGTCGTGGATAAACAGAATCGGGTTCGCATCGCCCAGCTGCCAGCAGCGGTCGATCACTTCCTGACAGCGTCGCTCCATTTCCGGGTTGTCGCGCTGTACAGAGGCGAAATCCAGATCGGCATCAGACTGGCCGGAAGCCATGGATGACGCCGCGCCACCGCCGAGACCAATGTTCATCGCCGGGCCGCCCAGCACGATAAGCTTGGCGCCAACGGTGATTTCGCCCTTCTGGACGTGCTCGCCGCGGATGTTGCCAATACCGCCCGCCAGCATGATCGGTTTGTGATAGCCGCGCAGCTCTTCGCCATTGTGGCTGGTCACTTTCTCTTCATAGGTACGGAAGTAGCCATTCAGCGCCGGACGACCAAATTCGTTGTTAAACGCCGCGCCGCCCAGCGGGCCTTCGGTCATGATATCCAGCGCGGTCACGATACGCTCAGGTTTACCGAAATCCTCTTCCCACGGCTGTTCAAAACCCGGGATACGCAGGTTAGACACCGAGAAGCCGACCAGACCCGCTTTCGGCTTCGCGCCGCGCCCCGTGGCGCCTTCGTCGCGGATCTCGCCGCCGGAGCCGGTTGCGGCGCCCGGCCACGGCGAAATCGCCGTCGGGTGGTTGTGAGTTTCAACTTTCATCAGAATGTGCGCCGGCTCCTGATGGAAGTCATAGCGCCCGGTCTGGTAGTCGGCGAAATAGCGTCCGACTTCGGAACCTTCCATTACCGCGGCGTTGTCTTTATAGGCAGACAGCACATATTCCGGGTTTTTCTCGAAGGTATTCTTAATCATTTTAAACAGCGACTTCGGCTGTTGTTGGCCGTCGATAATCCAGTCGGCGTTAAAAATTTTGTGGCGGCAATGTTCCGAGTTGGCCTGCGCGAACATATACAGTTCAATGTCGTTCGGATTGCGGCCAAGCTTAACGAATGCGTCCTGCAGGTAGTCGATTTCGTCATCGGCCAGCGCCAGCCCCAGACGGAGGTTGGCGTCAATCAGCGCCTGACGTCCCTGGCCCAACAGGTCCACGCTGGCCACCGGTGTCGGCTGATGGTGAGCAAACAGCTTCTCTCCCTCTTCCAGCTCAGTGAAAACGCTCTCCATCATGCGATCGTGCAGCTCCGCCGCAACGGCGTCCCACTGCGCATCGCTCAGACCCTGTGCTTCAACGTAGTACGCCACGCCGCGTTCCAGCCGCACGACCTGCGATAAACCGCAGTTATGGGCGATGTCGGTAGCTTTGGAGGACCAGGGGGAGATAGTGCCGGGGCGAGGGGTGACGAGCAGTAATTTACCGGTTGGCGTATGGCTGCTGAGGCTTGGGCCATATTTAAGCAGTCTGACCAGTCTTTCGCGCTCCTCATCGCTTAGCGGGGCGCTCAGGTCGGCAAAGTGAACATACTCCGCGTATAAGGTGCTAACCGGCAGGTTGGCCGCCTGAAAACGTGCCAGCAGTTTGTTGATACGGAATGCCGACAGTGCAGGTGAACCACGCAAAATATCCATCATAAGTCTCTCGTCTTCGAAGCTTTCAAGGTGAGCCAGGGGGAAACGGGCGCCATTATAGAGAATCCTGAGCCCCGACGAAACCGTTTGCGTAGAAATAAAATGATTCATCAGTTTTATCAATAAATGTGACATGAATCGCGAATATGTTGCCAACTGGCGCATTCTTAAGCAAAATGCCGCTCAACTTACGGCAACCTTTTACTTTTTCCGGATATACCCAGCTGAGGAACTCCACGCTGCAGAAAATTAACTATTTGAAAAAATTAAAGATTAATTATCTGCTGATCGGCGTCGTCACCCTTTTGTTGGCGGCGGCGCTGTGGCCGTCTTTACCGTGGATGGGAAAACCGGAGAACCGTGTTGCCGGGATCATTGCTCGCGGCGAACTGCGCGTGAGTACAATTAACTCGCCGCTGACCTACGCCGCCATCAACAACAAAGACTACGGTCTCGATTACGAACTGGCGAAACGCTTCGCCGATTACCTTGGGGTGAAGCTGAAAGTCACCGTGCGGCAGAATATTAGCCAGCTATTTGACGATCTCGATGCCGGTAAAACCGATATGCTGGCCGCCGGGCTGGTCTATAACACCGAGCGGGTAAAGAACTATCAGGCGGGCCCCACCTATTATTCCGTTTCGCAGCAGCTGGTCTATCGCGTTGGCGGTAATCGTCCGCGTACGCTGGCCGGGATCAACGCCGAACAGCTCGCCATCGCCCCAGGCCACGTCGCCCTCAACGACTTGCAGGCGCTGAAGGAGAGCAAATACCCGGACCTCAACTGGCGCGTTGATGAAAAGCGCGGCACCACCGCCCTGATGCAGGCGGTCATCGACGGCACGCTGGAATATACCGTCGCCGATTCCGTCGCCGTCAGCCTGTTCCAGCGCGTACATCCGGAGCTGGCGGTGGCTCTCGACATCAGCGATGAACAGCCGGTCACCTGGTTTAGCGAAAAAAGCGAAGACAATTCACTATCGGCAGCCATGCTCGATTTCTTTAATAGTATGAATGAAGACGGCACCCTCGCCCGCCTGGAAGAGAAGTATCTCGGCCACGGCAACGACTTCGACTATGTTGATACCCGCACCTTCCTGCGCGCGGTACAGAATACGCTGCCGGATCTGAAGCCGCTGTTTGAGAAATATGCCCGACAGATCGACTGGCGACTGCTGGCGGCGATTGCCTGGCAGGAGTCGCACTGGGATCCGCAGGCCACCTCGCCGACCGGCGTGCGCGGTATGATGATGCTAACCCGTAACACCGCCCAGAGTTTAGGTCTGACCGATCGTACCGATGCCGAACAGAGCCTCGACGGCGGCATGCGCTATCTGCAGGATATGATGGCCAAAGTGCCGGAGGCGATCCCAAAAGAGGAGCGGATCTGGTTTGCGCTGGCGGCCTATAATATGGGCTACGCGCATATGCTTGACGCGATGGCGCTGACTAAAAAACAAAAAGGCAACCCGAACAGCTGGTCCGACGTTAAGCAGCGTCTGCCATTGCTGAGCCAGAAGCCCTACTACAGCCGCTTAAAATATGGCTACGCCCGCGGCCATGAGGCTTACGCCTACGTGGAAAATATTCGTAAGTACCATATCAGCCTGGTTGGATATTTGTCTGAACAGGAAAGGAAAGCGGCGCAAGAAATGGCGATTGCCGAAGCTTATCCAGCCGTCGCGCCGGAAGAACTCGATAGCGAGCATAAAGAGTATGCGATGCCCTTCTTTAAATTCCGCGGCGAAAAGCTCGTCGACAACGTTAAGCTGAAGTTGCCGACAATGGGACGTTAGCCCTCTTCCTGACGCGCTTTCTTCAATGCCTTTTTCTCTTCCCGCCGCCAGCGGAAGAAGTCGCTCAGCATCGCGGAGCAAGATTCAGCCAGAATTCCCTCGGTAATTTCAACCCGGTGGTTCATCCCCGGATGATGCAGCACATCGATTAACGACCCGGCCGCGCCGGTTTTAGCATCGCGGGCGCCGAACACCAGCCGCGAGATGCGGCTATGCACCATCGCCCCGGCGCACATCACACAAGGCTCCAGCGTGACGTACAGCGTGGCATCAATTAAACGATAGTTCTGCAGGACCAGCCCTCCCTGACGCAGCGCCATAATTTCGGCATGGGCGGTAGGATCGTGACGACCAATTGGCCGGTTCCAGCCCTCGCCGATGACCTGATTGTTATGCACCAGCACGGCGCCCACCGGCACCTCGCCCTCTTCCCAGGCGCGTTTCGCCAGCGTCAGCGCATGGCGCATCCAGTATTCATCGTTAAATTCGTGATCAGACACAGCGGCACTCCTGCAGAAAAAGCGGGGCGCATTATACATGGGCGCTATATATCGCCCAAATAATTCGCCTGCAGCGGAATTATTCGAGCTGCTGGAGATCGCCCTGCGGCGTCACCCGCCAGCGATGCTGGCAAAAACAGAGTAGCGGGTTATCCTGCTCGCTATCGCTATAGCCGCTATATAAGCGTAGCGGCGCGCCGATCCGCTGTTCCAGCTGCGCTACTTTCTCATGGCCCAGGCAACGCAGCGTCAGCACCCAGCCGCCGCGACGGCGGCTCATGCGACTGGCGATAAGCTTTACGCGCGGCAGCCAAAGCGTATCGGCATAGACCTGTTCCACCAGCGACTGCGGTGAGCCGGTAATCAGCCAGACATCGGCATCGGTACTGGTTAAATAGTCGTTTAGCCGGCCCTGTACCACCGGAAAGGCGGTCACTTGCTGGCGAAACCAGCTAACGAACTCCGCCTCCAGACGCTTAAGATGACTTTCACGCCGGCCGCAGGTGGCGGCCCACAGCAGCAGGCTCATCGGCCAGCGCGCCGCGCGTCCGTTAACCAACAGGCCCAGCAGTACTATTGGCGACAAGGCCGCCACTGACAGTACGTTGAGCGGTTGACGACGTAAGAGGTAACGAATAAAGCTGCCGAACATATCCTGCTGGTGCAATGTGCCATCAAGATCGAAAAACACGACTCGTCGCGCGTTACTGTTCAAACCGAACTCCTTTCTGGTACGGATTTTCCTGGCGATGCCGATAGCTTAACAGGCTTGCCGCGACGAGCGCGAAATTGTCTGCCACGGTTGAGGCAAGATTCAGAATCTGACCCATTCGCATAATTCTTCACAGCAGAATTTTTAATTCGTACTATTCCACTTATAATCGAATACAAAATTCTTTCAGCCGCTAACGCCCTCCTTCGGAGAAGCCATGAACTGTTTAATCCGCATCCGCCAACGTTACCCGTCGCTGGCGGCGAGCGACAAAAAACTTGCCGACTTTATTCTGGCTCAGCCGGACCAAACCCGCCATCTCAGCTCGCAGCAGCTGGCGGGCGAAGCGGGCGTCAGCCAGTCCAGCGTGGTGAAGTTCGCGCAAAAAATGGGGTTCAAAGGCTTTCCGGCATTAAAACTGGCGCTCAGCGAAGCGCTGGCCAGCAGTCCGGACCCGCACTCTGTACCGGTACATAACCAAATCCGTGGCGACGATCCGCTGCGTCTGGTGGGTGAAAAGCTGATCAAAGATAACATCGCGGCGATGCACGCCTCGCTGGACGTCAACAGCGAAGAGAAACTTCTGGAAGCAGTGGCCCTGCTGCGCGATGCTCGCCGGGTGATCATTACCGGCATCGGCGCCTCCGGGCTGGTGGCGCGCAATTTTAGCTGGAAGTTAATGAAAATTGGCATCAACGCCGTCGCCGAGCAAGATATGCATGCGCTGCTGGCAACGGTGCAGGCGATGTCGGCGGACGATCTGCTGTTGGCTATCTCCTATTCCGGTGAACGCCGCGAGATCAATATGGCGGCCGCTGAAGCGCTCCGCGTCGGCAGCAAGATCCTCGCGATCACCGGTTTCACTCCCAACGCGTTGCAGCAGCAGGCTTCACAGTGTCTTTACACCATTGCTGAAGAGCAGGCGACGCGCAGCGCAGCGATCTCCTCCACCAGCGCGCAAATGATGCTCACCGATCTCCTCTTTATGGCGCTGGTGCAGCAAGATCTCGAACACGCGCCGGAACGCATACGCCATAGCGAAGCGCTGGTGAAAAAGCTGGTCTGAGTAGAAAATGGGCGTATAATGCCCGCCCTGTTTGTGTTGTTTCTGAGATTTTCCTGATGGCGCTGTTAATCACCAAAAAATGCATCAATTGCGATATGTGCGAACCGGAGTGCCCGAATGAGGCCATTTCGATGGGCGAGAGCATTTATGAGATTAACAGCGACCGCTGCACCGAGTGCGTGGGCCACTACGACACGCCAACCTGCCAGAAAGTGTGCCCGATCCCGAATACTATTCTCAAAGATCCGGCCCACGTCGAGAATGAAGAACAGTTGTGGGATAAATTCGTGCTCATGCACCACGCGGATAAGCTTTAACCGCGGGTTTAGCTTTCGACGATCACCGTGGCGCAGGCGTAGTGGCGTTCATCGGCGAGAGTGACGTGAATAGCGCTTACCCCCATCCGTTCGGCTAAAAGCTTTGCTTCACCCCATAGCCGCAGTTTCGGCTTGCCCAATTCATCGTTGTAAACTTCGAACTGGTTAAACGCCAGGCCGTTGCGAATACCGGTTCCGAGCGCTTTCGCCGCCGCTTCTTTGACCGCAAAGCGTTTTGCCAGAAAACGCACCGGCTGCTGGTGCTGCTCCCAAATACTCCATTCGTGATCGCTCAGCACCCGGCGCGCCAGGCGATCGCCGCTACGGGCGATCACCGCTTCGATGCGGGCGATTTCGACGATGTCGGTACCCAGCCCGAGAATCGCCATTAGCCGCGCGCTTCCAGCATCAGGCGTTTCATTTCCGCGACAGCCTCTTTCAGGCCGCTCATCACTGCGCGACCAATAATGGCATGGCCGATATTCAGTTCGTGCATTTCCGGTAAGGCGGCAATGGCTTTCACGTTGTGATAGGTCAGACCGTGACCGGCGTTCACCTTCAGGCCAAGGCTGGCAGCATAGGTCGCCGCTTTGGCGATACGCTCAAGCTCTTTAGCCTGTTCGGCATCGGTTTTGGCATCGGCATAGCAGCCGGTATGGATTTCAATATACGGCGCGCCCACTTCGGCAGCCGCTTTGATCTGCTCATCATCCGCGTCGATAAACAGGGAGACCAGAATACCGGCATCCGCCAGGCGCTGACAGGCATCGCGCATCTTATCGCGCTGCCCGGCCACGTCCAGCCCACCCTCGGTGGTCACTTCCTGACGCTTCTCCGGCACCAGGCAGCAAAAGTGCGGTTTAGTTTCGCAGGCGATCGCCAGCATCTCTTCGGTAACCGCCATTTCAAGATTCATTCGGGTATGCAACGTCTGGCGCAGGATGCGCACGTCACGATCGGTGATATGGCGACGATCTTCGCGCAGGTGCACGGTGATACCATCGGCGCCGGCCTGTTCAGCAATAAAAGCCGCCTGCACCGGATCCGGATAAGCGGTACCGCGCGCGTTACGCAATGTCGCAATGTGGTCAATATTGACCCCTAACAGTAATTCAGCCATGACAATCCTCGTTAATCATTATTCGTATTATCGGCTCGCGCCTTTCGCGCGGGCATAAACTGGCGAAACAATTCCCGGCTCTTGAGCGGTTTCCCTCCAAGATACGGCTTCAGGGCGATGCGGGTAAAGCGCTTCGCGGCGCGCAGCGTATCTACATCCGGAAACTCGCGGCTAGCCAACGCTTTCAAATGGTGCCCGGTAAACGTGCTGTTATCAATCACCAGGCTGGCGATAAAGCCTTTTTCTTCGCGATAGCGGTAGGTCATGGTGTCATCCACCGGGTCGCCGCTGCCGGCGCAGTGGAGGAAATCAACGCCATAGCCCAGGTGCCCGAGTAGCGCCAGCTCAAAGCGCCGCAGCGCGGGCTCCGGCGAACCGCTGGCCCCGGCAAGCGCCTGAATACAATGCAGGTAGTCGAAAAAGAGTTCAGAGAAGCGCGTTTCGTGCTCGAGCACGCGGGAGATGAGTTCGTTAACGTAAAGACCGCTGTAGAGCGTGATACCGCTGAGCGGCAGCGCCAGCGAGACGGCTTCCGCGCTGCGAAGCGTTTTGACTTCGCCGCGGCCGCCGAAGCGAACCAGTAAGGGGGTAAAGGGCTGTAAAGCGCCCTTGAGATTAGAGCGTTTGGAGCGTGCGCCTTTGGCAACCAGGCGCACGCGACCGGACTCTTCCGTGAAGACGTCCAGCATCAGACTGGTTTCGCTCCACGGTCGGCTATGCAGGACAAAGGCGCGCTGCCATCCATCCACGTTGCGTTAACTCAGAGGTCGTCAACGTAACCGAGACTGCGCAGCGCGCGCTCGTCATCGGCCCAGCCGGATTTCACTTTGACCCACAGTTCGAGGTGCACCGGCGCTTCAAACATCTCTTGCATGTCTTTGCGCGCTTCGATGCCGATGGTTTTGATTTTGGCGCCTTTGTTGCCAATTACCATCTTCTTCTGCCCTTCACGCTCGACGAGGATCAGGCCGTTGATGTCGTAACCGCCGCGTTCGTTACTCACGAAACGTTCAATTTCGACGGTCACGGAGTACGGCAGTTCAGCGCCCAGGAAACGCATCAGCTTTTCGCGGATGATCTCGGAGGCCATAAAGCGCTGGGAACGGTCGGTAATATAATCTTCCGGGAAGTGATGAATCGCTTCCGGCAGATGTTTACGTACGATCGACGCGATGGTATCAACGTTGGTGCCGGTTTCCGCAGAGATCGGCACAATGTCGAGGAAGTTCATCTGGCTGGCAAGGAACTGCAGATGCGGCAGCAGATCCGCTTTCTCCTGCACGTTATCAACTTTGTTGACGGCCAGAATCACCGGCGCGCGCGCATCACGCAGCTTGTTTAGCACCATCTCGTCATCTTGCGTCCAGCGAGTGCCTTCAACAACGAAGATAACCAGTTCCACATCGCCAATCGAGCTGCTGGCCGCTTTGTTCATTAAGCGGTTAATCGCGCGCTTCTCTTCCATATGCAGGCCCGGGGTATCAACATAAATCGCCTGATACGGCCCTTCGGTATGGATACCGACGATGCGGTGACGGGTAGTCTGCGCTTTACGGGAAGTGATCGAGATCTTCTGCCCAAGCAGCTTGTTCAACAGCGTGGATTTGCCAACGTTTGGACGACCAACGATGGCGACAAATCCGCAATAACTTTTTTCTTCGCTCATTCCAGCTCCAGTTTTTTCAGCGCCTGTTCGGCGGCAGCCTGCTCCGCCTTGCGACGGCTGGAACCTGTGCCAACCACCGGTTCACTCAGGCCACTGACCTGGCAGTGGATAGTAAATTCCTGATCGTGCGCTTCGCCGCGTACCTGGACGACCAGGTAAGACGGCAGCGGCAGATGACGACCCTGCAGATACTCCTGCAGACGCGTCTTCGGATCCTTTTGCTTATCGCCCGGGCTGATTTCGTCCAGACGAGTCTGGTACCAGGAGAGGATTAAGCGTTCAACATTCTGAATATCGCTGTCGAGGAAAACCCCGCCGATTAAGGCTTCTACGGTATCAGCCAGAATCGATTCGCGACGAAAACCGCCGCTCTTCAGCTCGCCAGGCCCAAGGCGCAGGCACTCGCCCAGTTCAAATTCGCGGGCGATTTCCGCCAGCGTATTGCCTCGCACCAGCGTCGCGCGCATACGGCTCATATCCCCTTCGTCTACCCGAGGGAAACGATGATAGAGCGCATTGGCGATCACAAAACTTAAAATAGAGTCGCCTAAAAACTCGAGACGCTCGTTGTGTTTGCTGCTGGCACTGCGGTGAGTTAATGCCTGTTGCAACAGCTCCTGATGAACAAAAGTGTAGCCCAGCTTTCGTTGAAGCCGATTAATTACGATGGGGTTCATGCGTTACCAATAAATGAATGCGTCAAAGATGCAGCACACGAAACCGACCTGAGCATACATACCCTTGATATATAAGGGCAGAAACTAACCAACGCGGTTTCGTGTGCAGTGTCACTCTTTCGAGAGACAACCAAAAACTTCGGGGGGATATTCTATACGCAACGACAAGGGATGTCGTTAGTTTGGATGGATTTAAATACTAAATAATTCACGCTGCCGTTATTGCACTGGCAGCGTGAATTAAGACGAGGAATTAGTGGATGCCGCCAATGCGCGATAAACGTACGCCGGTTGGCCACTCGCCTTCCTGTTTTTCGAAGCTCATCCAGATGGCGGTGGCTTTACCCACCAGATTCGCTTCCGGCACGAAGCCCCAGTAACGGCTGTCGGCGCTATTGTCGCGGTTGTCGCCCATCATGAAGTATTCACCCGGCGGAACGACCCACGTTGCCAGCGGCTGGCCGGACTGACGATAGTACATCCCCACCTGATCCTGAGCGATGGGTACCGTCAGAATACGGTGGGTCACTTCACCCAGCGTCTCTTTACGCTCGGTCAGACGAATACCATCGGCTTTGGTTTCGCCTTTCGGCAGTTGCCAGAAACCGCTGGTGGCTTCGCCGCCGTTGCGGCGGGAGAAGGTCTGAACGAAATCGCTTGGTTCGACGTTGGAGTAGGTGATCGGCAAGGCGCTACCGCATGCCTGACCCGACGCGCAGCCAGGCTCAATCGTCACCTGTTTAGCCACCGGATCGTAAGTGACTTTATCGCCCGGCAAACCGACCGCGCGTTTGATGTAGTCCAGACGCGGATCTTCCGGATATTTAAACACCACGATATCGCCACGTTTCGGATGACCGGTTTCGATCAGCGTTTTCTGGTAGATCGGATCTTTTATGCCATAGGCGAATTTCTCCACCAGGATAAAATCGCCAATCAGCAGAGTCGGCATCATCGAACCTGACGGGATCTGGAAAGGTTCATAGATAAACGAACGCACAATCAGCACAATCGCCAGTACCGGGAAGACCGAGGCGCCGGTTTCCAGCCAGCCCGGTTTCGGGCCGACTTTCTTCAGCGTCTTCTTGTCCAGTTGCTCGCCGGTCGCTGCCTGAGCAGCGGCCTGACGTTCACGACGTTTTGGTGCGAATATGAACTTATCCAGACACCACAACAGCCCTGTCACAAGGGTCGCAATGACCAGAATCAGGGCAAACATGTTCGCCATGCCAACTCCTTAGATTATTTGCCGTCTTTACCAACGTGCAGAATGGCGAGGAACGCTTCCTGCGGCAGTTCAACGTTACCGACCTGTTTCATACGCTTCTTACCTTCTTTCTGCTTCTGCAGCAGCTTTTTCTTACGGCTGACGTCGCCGCCGTAGCATTTCGCCAGGACGTTTTTACGCAGCTGTTTCACGGTAGAGCGCGCGATGATGTGGTTACCAATAGCCGCCTGAATCGCAATATCGAACTGCTGACGCGGGATCAGATCTTTCATCTTCTCGACCAGCTCGCGGCCACGATACGGCGCGTTGTCGTTGTGCGTGATGAGCGCCAGCGCATCGACGCGCTCACCGTTGATCAGCACGTCAACGCGCACCATGTTAGAGGCCTGGAAACGCTTGAAGTTATAATCCAGCGACGCATAGCCGCGGGAGGTGGACTTCAGACGGTCGAAGAAGTCGAGGACCACTTCCGCCATCGGGATTTCATAGGTCAGCGCAACCTGTTTGCCATGGTAAACCATGTTGGTTTGCACACCGCGTTTCTCGATACACAAGGTGATCACGTTGCCGAGGAACTCCTGCGGCAGCAGCATGTGACATTCGGCGATCGGCTCACGCAGTTCCTGAATATTATTCAGCGGCGGCAGCTTCGACGGACTATCGACGTAGATAACCTCTTTAGAGGTGGTTTCTACTTCATAGACTACCGTCGGCGCGGTGGTAATCAGGTCAAGATCGTATTCACGCTCCAGACGCTCCTGAATGATTTCCATGTGCAGCAGGCCGAGGAAGCCGCAGCGGAAGCCGAAGCCCAGCGCCGTAGAGCTTTCCGGCTCATAGAACAAGGATGCATCGTTCAGACTCAGTTTACCCAGCGCATCGCGGAAGTTCTCATAGTCATCAGAGCTCACCGGGAACAGACCGGCGTAGACCTGCGGCTTCACTTTTTTGAAGCCCGGCAGCGCCTTATCCGCTGGATTACGCGCCGCGGTCAGGGTATCGCCCACCGGCGCGCCGAGGATGTCTTTAATAGCGCAAACCAGCCAACCCACCTCGCCGCATTTCAGTTCGGTACGGTCAACCTGTTTCGGGGTGAAGATGCCCAGACGGTCGGCGTTATAGACCTGACCGGTGCTCATCACCTTAATTTTGTCGCCTTTGCGCATGGTGCCGTTTTTAATACGCACCAGCGACACGACGCCTAAATAGTTATCGAACCAGGAGTCGATAATCAGCGCCTGCAGCGGCGCGTCCGGATCGCCTTCCGGCGGCGGAATATCACGAACCAGACGTTCCAGCACATCCGGCACGCCGACACCGGTTTTCGCCGAGCAGCGAACCGCGTCGTGAGCGTCGATACCGACGATATCTTCAATCTCGTCCGCTACGCGCTCAGGGTCGGCCGCAGGCAGGTCGATCTTGTTAAGAACCGGGACGACTTCGAGGTCCATTTCCATCGCGGTATAGCAGTTCGCCAGGGTCTGGGCTTCTACACCCTGCCCGGCGTCAACCACCAGCAGCGCGCCTTCGCACGCCGCCAGGGAGCGCGATACTTCATAGGAGAAGTCAACGTGGCCCGGGGTGTCGATAAAGTTGAGCTGATAAGTTTCACCATCGCTGGCTTTATAGTCCAGGGTGACGCTCTGCGCCTTGATGGTAATGCCGCGCTCACGTTCAAGGTCCATGGAGTCCAGAACCTGGGCCGCCATTTCGCGATCAGAAAGGCCACCGCAAATCTGGATGATACGGTCAGACAGCGTCGACTTACCGTGGTCGATGTGAGCGATGATCGAAAAGTTACGTATATTCTTCATATTTAGAGTTAATTATGCCTTACGAGTCTCATGAGGCCGCTGTTCTGTGCCTGACGTTTTTTAATCCGAAAACGCCGCATTCTACACTACATCCGCGAAACCAGGAAATGCTGTTAGATCCAGCATAACGGCAGAATTGTGGCGTTGTATCAGGAAGCGTAAATAAAGATGAGGGACAGTGAAATCACTGCCCCATTTCAGAGGAAGGCGTATCGACGCGCAGCAGATCCGGCGGTAAACCAACGCTTAAAATCACCGGCTGCCACGACTGGCGAGCAGCCAGCTTCGGCGACAGCCCACGCGCCACCAGGAACCCGCCGACACCGCCCAACAGCGCGCCGCACAACGAAGCGATATCGCTGGCAAACAACACCTGAAAAATAGATGCCATCACAAACAGCCCGAACAGCGGCGCCATGTAGACCAGCAGCGCCGAACCCAGCAGGCTGCTTTCAGCAATGCCCAGCTCCACTTTTTGCCCGGCCGTCAGCGGCTGCTCACAGGGGACGCTAATGGTATGGCTGGTTTGCGGCCCCAGTTTATTGAGCACCCGGCTACCGCACCCGGCGCGCGAGGCACAGCTGCTGCAAGAGGCTTTAACATCGCAGTGAACCTGCGCCACGCCGTTGTGCCAGGAGACAACAGTCGCCCACTCTTTGATCATTGCGCGGCCCTGAACTTAATACTGTCGGAGATACGTTTTGCCGTCTGCGGCGGTAACTCTCCCACCACTGAGATTTCGGCGTTATCGCGCACCGAGGTACTGACGGTACGGCGGCCGGTGCGCAGCAGCTGATCGCTACTGTTTACCGTCGCGCGGTTAACGTTGACGGAGAAGCTGAACAGACCATCGGAATAGAGACGCGACTCGACAGGGCCATCGAAGGTCGGTAAACGACGCTGACTGCTGGAAACTTCCGTCACGCCCTGCGGCAGCCAGGTCGGCTCCCAGTTAAAGTTGGCTTTATTGCCGCTTTCCGGGACCGACAGCTGCGGCGGCAGGCTGGCTTTCGACAGCGCTTCCATACTCGAGCTTACGTTATCACCGATATTGAATGAGACCACCCGGAACTGCTCCAGGGTTTCACCGTCGCGGTCGAGCAGGTCGACGCGCAGCGGCAGCTTGGTCTCGGCATCCAGCCACGCAATGTAGCTGTAGCGCGTACCGTCGCGGGCTACTACGCGCACCACATCGCACAGGCGATCGGCGATACGCGTACGGCCAACGGAGATGAAATCATAATACGAGGCCAGCTTTTTGAAATCGGTATACACCAGAGACGGCAAGGAATCGACGATATAGTCGCCGTTCAGAGTGAAGGGATCGAGACCGGGTTCAAAATAGCTGATTTCAGTACCGCGCAGCACCACTTCCCGACGCGGACCGTCGAGCTGCAGCAACTGAGCAAGGGGCTGGTTGTTCAACCGCACGTGACGATAGCGCAGCGACTCAACGCCCTGTTTGTTGATACTGACAAAAGACAGCTCGTAATTGAGGGACTGGCTAGCCAGGTTCATCTGCTGCAACAACGCCCCGGACGATGTATCAGCCGAGGCGTTGGTGGAGAAGAACAGGCTGCCCGCCATGAGCGACATGGCACACCAAAGTTGCTTCATTACTGCGATTGCGTTCCTAAAGTTTGATAACCCGGCACCTGAACAGCGGCTTGCTGAGTCTGGGCCTGGCCAAACTGAAGCTGCTCAGCGTGCAGGCGACGCTGCAATTCATAGTCCTGCAGCATAGCATTAATACGACGACGTTGCTCCTGAACCTGCGCCTGCTGACCGCTGCCGGCGGAGGCATCAGCCGGAACGCCCAGGCTAACCGGGCTGGCTTTGCCCATCATCGGCATAGTGTTGAAGACTGGCGCTTCCGGCTGCTGGGAGGCATCGGAGTGTCCGTTATACTGCTGGACGCCGACGATCACAGCCAGAGAAACGCACGCTGCCACACCCATTTGGGTAAGCGAGCTGGCCCACGGGCGTACTTTCTGCCAGAAAGGCATTTGACGCCACTGGTGTGGAGCAGGTTGAGACTCAGGAATAAGCGGCGCAACCTGACGAGCAGGTTCGTTCTCGATGGCGGCCATCACGCGAGCTGAGATATCGAATTGGAGCATCTCGGCGGTATCGCCTCGCAGCGTGTCGCGGATGAGATGGTAGCTCTCCCAGGTTTTTTGCATTTCAGAAGAACGACTCAGCTCATTGAGCAGCTCGTTATCCAGCGTTTCACCATCCATTAAGGCCGAAAGTTTTTCTTTCTGCATGCCTGATACCCTTTTCCAGTATTCCGCTATCGTCAACGCCTGATTAGCGGTTGAACTTTATTATCAATAGCTTCACGTGCCCGGAAGATACGCGAACGTACCGTGCCAACCGGACAATCCATGATGGCGGCTATTTCTTCATAGCTCAGGCCATCCAGCTCCCGCAACGTAATTGCCATGCGTAAATCTTCGGGAAGCGATTCAATGGTACGAAAAACTATTTGTCTCAGCTCTTCTGACAACATTAAGTTCTCAGGGTTCGAAATTTCTTTCAATGCCCCGCCGCTTTCGAAGTTTTCCGCCTCGTTGGCGTCAACATCGCTTGATGGCGGACGGCGTCCCTGAGCAACCAGATAATTCTTTGCCGTGTTTACGGCGATACGATACAACCAGGTATAAAAAGCGCTATCCCCCCGGAAAGAATCCAGCGCACGCCACGCCTTCACGAACGACTCCTGAACAACGTCAGCAATATCGCCCGGCGGTACATAGCGGGAGACCAGACTTGCAACCTTGTGCTGATAGCGCACTACCAGTAGGTTAAAAGCTTTCTGATCTCCTTTCTGGACCCGTTCAACGAGGACCTGATCCGTTAACTGCTCGCTCATCCGAGGTAATGTCTCCCCAAACCCAATTCCCATGCGTATTCAGAACACCACCCAAGCACTGCATTATGAGCAAGCAGTCGTTTGGAGTGTCTGAACACAATAAAGTTCCGTTACGCTTTTGATTTTTGTCTGACAACGGTGGACTGATTGTTATCTCTCATTATAAGTCCCGTTGTTCAACGCCAGGTAAGCTAATGAAGAAAAAGCGCAAGGCCCGCCTGAAGGGTAACGTAACACAACTTATTTTTCACTATAAAATCTGAAGGTAACGGCTTGCTTCGCAAATATTTTCTTTCGTTTACATATTTGCTTTTCTGCCACCCTTGTTTAGCCCGCACAACCATTCACGAAAATAATTGTACGATTTAGCCCCACCAGGTGCTATGGTGAGGCTATTGTGTTTAGTAAATTAAACAGAAGCTATGAAGACGACTCCTGACTTTTCCTGTGATGTGTTGATTATCGGCAGCGGCGCTGCCGGATTGTCTCTGGCGCTGCGCCTGGCGGAACGCCACTCGGTTACCGTCCTGAGCAAAGGGCCGGTTAGCGAAGGCTCGACGTTCTACGCCCAGGGTGGAATTGCCGCCGTTTTCGATGAAACCGACAGCATCGAATCCCACGTCGAAGATACGCTCATCGCCGGGGCCGGACTTTGTGACCGTCATGCCGTCGCCTTTGTCGCCAGCAACGCCAAACCCTGCGTACAGTGGCTTATCGATCAGGGGGTACTATTTGATACCCAGGTGCAGGCCAACGGTGAAGAGAGCTATCACCTGACCCGCGAAGGTGGCCATAGTCATCGGCGGATCCTGCATGCCGCCGATGCCACCGGCAAAGAGGTTGAGACGACGCTGGTTGGCAAAGCGCTGGCGCATCCGAATATCACCATTCTGGAACGTAGCAACGCGGTTGACCTGATTATCTCCGATAAGATTGGCCTGCCGGGTACCCGGCGGGTAGTCGGCGCGTGGATCTGGAACCGTAATAATAAGGAAAAGGTAGAAACCTGCAGCGCAAGAGCCGTGGTGCTGGCGACCGGCGGCGCAGCTAAAGTTTATCAATACACCACCAATCCTGATGTCTCCTCCGGCGACGGCATCGCCATGGCCTGGCACGCGGGATGCCGTGTGGCCAATCTCGAATTTAACCAGTTCCACCCTACCGCGCTGTTTCATCCACAGGCGAGAAACTTCCTCTTAACGGAAGCCCTGCGCGGCGAAGGCGCGCTGTTGAAACGGCCTGACGGTAGCCGCTTTATGCCGGACTTCGACGAACGCGGCGAACTGGCCCCGCGCGATATCGTCGCCCGCGCCATCGACCATGAGATGAAGCGCCTCGGCGTCGACTGCATGTATCTGGATATTAGCCATAAGCCCGAAGCGTTTATTCGCCAGCATTTTCCGATGATTTATGAAAAGCTACTCGGACTTGGTATTGATTTAACCAAAGAGCCGGTGCCTATCGTGCCCGCCGCCCACTACACCTGCGGCGGCGTGATGGTGGATGATAACGGACGTACCGACGTCGACGGTCTGTACGCCATCGGCGAGGTAAGCTACACCGGGCTGCACGGCGCCAACCGCAT
This sequence comes from Klebsiella sp. JN_Kp122, assembly GCF_040062085.1. Lineage (NCBI taxonomy): Bacteria > Pseudomonadati > Pseudomonadota > Gammaproteobacteria > Enterobacterales > Enterobacteriaceae > Klebsiella > Klebsiella sp. JN_Kp122. Next base: position 12,863 of record NZ_JBEAHW010000015.1, on the reverse strand, counting down.
GGCCTCGAACTCATTGTTGGAGTGTCTGGTGTACGGCTGGTCGGCAGCCGAGGACATAGCGAAACGCCTGCCGCTGGCGCAAGCGGCGGAACAGCTGCCGCCATGGGATGAAAGCCAGGTTGAGATCCCGGATGAACTGGTGGTGATTCAACATAACTGGCACGAACTGCGCCTGCTAATGTGGGACTATGTCGGAATTGTGCGTACCACCCGCCGGCTGGAACGTGCGCTGCGGCGCATTACTATGCTGCAGCAGGAGCTGGATGAGTATTACGCGCGTTTTCGCGTCTCCAATAACTTACTGGAGCTGCGCAATCTGGTGCAGGTGGCCGAGCTTATCGTGCGTTGCGCCATGCAGCGTAAGGAGAGCCGCGGCCTGCACTACACGCTCGACTACCCGGACACACTGGAAAACAGCGGCCCGTCGGTGCTCTCGCCGCTTGCTCACATAAAGAGATAGAAGTCGCGGGTCAGCGCGGTAAAGCCTTCAGAGTACTGCTGCTCTGGCCCACGAACCACCAGCCGATCGCTGAAACACTCGCCGGCGCTGGGAGAGAATGCCAGCAGGACCCGATGCGGCGGGCGCATTTCTGTTTCCGCCACGTCGGTGCGTAAGCGCAAATGCCACCCCATCGCTTTCGCCCGTTCGACAAACGCATTACCAATATCCACCGGCAGCACCACGCAGAAAAAGCCCTCCTCGGTAATCAGATCCGCGGCGCAGGTGAGCAGCGTCGTATGATCGAGCGAGGTGGTATAACGCGCTTGTTCGCGCTGCGACGTCGCGCAAGGTACGCCTTCGGCAAAAAACGGCGGATTGCTGACGATGAGCTCATAGCGCCGCGGCGGCTGCGGCTGCCACTGCTGAATCGGCGCCTGGTATACGGCGATGCGTCCAGGCCAGTTGCTGGCCGCCACGTTATCCCGCGCCTGCGTCGCGGCCTCTTCATCCAACTCCACCGCATCCAGTTGGACTGAATTCGCGGTACGCTGGGCTAACATTAATGCCAACAAACCGCTGCCGGTTCCGATATCCAGCACGTGCTTCACCTGAGCAATCGGCGCCCAGGCGCCCAGCAGAATACCGTCGGTACCGACTTTCATGGCGCAGCGATCGTGGGCGACGAAAAATTGTTTAAAGGTAAAACCATTGCGCGGCAGCGCAAACTTCGACTGAGACATCCTCAAAACCTTGCTGACGAAAACTCCTGTGCTTAAGGCTATGCACAATACCGGAGAACAGATAGCCTTACAAACAGATGAACATTACGTCAGTAACGTCTATAATCGGCGGCCCACTCAGAGGTAGAACATGACTGTAACGACTTTTTCCGAACTTGAACTCGACGAAAACCTGCTGGAAGCGCTCCAGGATAAAGGTTTCACACGCCCGACAGCCATTCAGGCCGCCGCTATTCCGCCTGCGCTTGATGGCCGTGATATTCTCGGTTCTGCGCCGACAGGCACCGGTAAAACTGCGGCATATTTGCTGCCAGCGTTGCAGCATCTGCTTGATTTTCCGCGCAAGAAATCGGGGCCGCCGCGGATCCTTATCCTGACGCCGACCCGCGAGCTGGCGATGCAGGTTGCCGATCACGCCCGCGAACTGGCGAAGCATACCCATCTGGATATTGCCACCATTACCGGCGGCGTTGCGTACATGAACCACGCGGAAGTGTTCAGCGAAAACCAGGATATCGTGGTCGCCACCACCGGTCGCCTGCTGCAGTATATTAAAGAAGAAAACTTCGACTGCCGCGCGGTAGAAACGCTGATCCTTGATGAAGCGGACCGCATGCTGGACATGGGCTTTGCCCAGGATATCGAAACCATCGCCGGTGAAACCCGCTGGCGCAAGCAGACCATGCTGTTTTCCGCCACGCTGGAAGGCGATGCGATTAAAGACTTTGCCGAACGCCTGCTGGAAGACCCGGTGGAAGTTTCCGCGAATCCGTCGACCCGCGAACGTAAAAAAATTCACCAGTGGTACTATCGCGCCGATGATATCGATCATAAAACCGCGCTGCTGGTTAATCTGCTGAAGCAGCCGGAAGCAACCCGCTCTATCGTGTTCGTGCGTAAACGCGAGCGCGTTCACGAGCTGGCCGCTAAGCTGCACGAAGCAGGCATTACCACCTGCTGGCTGGAAGGCGAAATGGTGCAGATCAAACGTAACGAAGCGATTAAACGCCTGACCGATGGTCGCGTGAACGTGCTGATTGCCACCGACGTCGCCGCGCGCGGTATTGATATTCCGGATGTCAGCCACGTGTTTAACTTCGATATGCCGCGCACAGCCGATATCTATCTGCACCGTATTGGCCGTACCGGCCGTGCAGGTAAGAAAGGCACCGCTATTTCGCTGGTTGAAGCGCACGATCACCTGCTGCTGGGCAAAATCGGCCGCTACGTTGAAGAACCGCTGAAAGCTCGCGTGATTGATGAATTGCGCCCGAAAACCCGCGCGCCGAGCGAGAAGTTAACCGGTAAACCATCGAAGAAAGTGCTGGCGAAACGCGCCGAGAAAAAAGAGAAAGAAAAAGAGAAGCCGCGGGTGAAGAAACGCCACCGCGATACCAAAAACATCGGTAAGCGCCGTAAGCCAAGCTCTGCCGTGACGCCGTCAACGTCCAACGAAGAGTAAAAAAAACGCCGGGATATCCCGGCGTTTTCACATCTGGCTTCAGCCTTACAGGCTTTCGGTAAAGGTACGAGCGATAACGTCGCGCTGCTGTTCCGGAGTCAGAGAGTTAAAACGCACCGCGTAGCCGGAAACACGAATGGTCAGCTGCGGGTATTTTTCCGGGTGCTCAACGGCATCCAGCAGAGTTTCGCGACGCAGCACGTTCACGTTCAGGTGCTGACCGCCTTCCACGCGGACTTCCGGTTTCACGTCTACCGGGATTTCACGGTATTCGATTTCACCCAGTTTGCTCACCGCAACTACGTCATCTTCCGCAAAACCACCTTTGGCACACAGGCAGCGCGCTTCGCCTTTTTCGCTATCCAGCAGCCAGAAAGAGTTCAGCAGGTCGTCGTTTGCCGCTTTAGTAATTTGGATACCAGTAATCATTTGATGCCTCCCAGGCAGTGTTTATTCGATTTTGGCCTCTTTGCGGCCAATTGGTAAAACCATTGTTGTATGAGTGTATATATATCAGCCACACACCCGGCATTCATTGACTTAAATCAACAAAAACCACTCACTCAAAGTGGGTATATGAGGATAGTATTGTTTTACATCAAGTTACGCCAGTAGCCACCATAAAAAAATTTGTAAATTTTCAATTTTTTTTATGCGAAACCAGTCAGGAATGACGTCGCGATTTTGTTATGCAGAAAGAAGCAGTTAAGCTATGGGCATGACACTTTGCAGGAGAGCGAGATGACCACCCCATTAACCTGGCACGACGTGCTGGCGGAAGAGAAGCAGCAGCCCTATTTTCTCAACACCCTCAAGACCGTCGCCGAAGAGCGCCAGTCCGGCATGACTATCTATCCGCCGCAGAAAGACGTCTTTAACGCCTTTCGCTATACCGAACTGGGCGAGGTCAAAGTGGTCATCTTAGGTCAGGATCCCTATCACGGCCCGGGACAGGCGCACGGTCTGGCCTTTTCTGTTTTACCGGGAGTGCAGATACCGCCGTCGCTGCTGAACATGTATAAAGAGCTGGAAGGCACCATCCCCGGCTTTCAGCGCCCGGCGCATGGTTATCTGGAAAGCTGGGCGCGCCAGGGCGTGCTCCTGCTTAATACCGTGTTAACGGTGCGCGCCGGTCAGGCGCATTCACACGCCAGTCTCGGCTGGGAAACCTTTACCGATAAAGTGATAGCGCTGATTAACCAGCATTGTGAAGGAGTGGTATTTCTGCTGTGGGGGGCGCACGCGCAGAAAAAAGGCGCCATTATCGATCGCCAGCGCCATTGCGTCCTGAAAGCGCCGCACCCGTCGCCGCTGTCGGCGCACCGCGGTTTCTTCGGCTGCAACCACTTTGTGCAAACCAACCAGTGGCTGGCCGAACGCGGCGAGGCGCCCATTGACTGGATGCCGGTGCTGCCCGCTGAAAGCGAGTGAGCGACGGCAATAAAAAAGCCAGCATCAGCTGGCTTTTTGCATTCAGAGACCGTTATCAGGCCTTATTCTGACGCCACCATTCCGCCAGCAGCACGCCGGTCGCCACGGAGACGTTAAGGCTTTCGACGTTGCCGGTGCCATCGATGGCGACGTTGAGGTCAGAGCTGGAGATCGCCGCATCGGACAGACCGTCGCGCTCCTGGCCTAATACCAGCACCATTTTCTTCGGCAGCTCGGCCTTAAACAGCGGCGTACCGTTATGGCTGGAGGTCGAGACGATGGCGTAGCCAGCCTGACGGAACTGCGTCAGGGTATCGATAAAGCTGTCGCCGGTGATCGGCTCAACATGTTCCGCGCCGCCTTCTGCAGTACGGATCGCCGCGCCAGACTCCAGCACGCCGGCATCCTGCACTACCACGCCTTTCACGCCAAAGTGCGCGCAGCTACGCATAATCGCGCCGAGGTTGTGCGGGTTGCCAACATCTTCCAGCGCCAGTACGCAATCTTCGGCTTCTGCTTTCGCCACCCACTGGGCCACGGAAGTACCATGACGTTTTTTGATCAGGAAGCAGACGCCGCCGTGGTGTTCGGTACCAGACGCCTTCGCCAGTTCGGCTTCGTCCACTACGTGGTAGGCCTTACGGTTGGCCGCCATCCAGCGCAGCGCCTCTTTAAAGCGCGGAGTGACGCTCTGGATAAACCAGGCGCGTACGATGGCTTCCGGACGGCTCTGGAACAGCGCCTGACAGGCGTTCTCGCCGTAGACGCGGGTCTCTTCCGCGCGCTGACGGCGCAGCACTTCCGGATCGATAAAGCTCTTACCGCTGATGCCGCCGTGATCTTCTTTTACCGGCGTATCATCGCCCGGAGCACGGGAAACGGTGCGCCACGGGGACGCATCATCACGGTTAAAATCATTACGCTTGCGATCGTCGCGTTTGCGATCGTCGCCGCGGCTGTTACGTTCATCGCGCGCAGGGCGGCTGCGGCCGTCAACACGTGACTTTCCTGGACGCCCTCCCCCTTTCCCGGTACGCGGGTTATGGGTACGTTTGTCAGAATCATCATCACTGCGGACATACATCACTTTGACCTTGCCGCTTTTATTTTTCAGTTCGTCGCTCATCTATTTTCTCCACCTGCGCTGCGCGAAGCGCGAAGATTACCCGATGTATCTTCACTTAGCCATTATTTCATTTAAAAGCCTTGGTCTATTGTAACCATCGAACAAAAGACATTGTCCTTTATTCGCGCCTCATCGATAATATGTAACATTACAGAAACAAATCGGCCACGTGCCGCGCTGCAACCCCATAACCAGAGGTTAGTTATGAATACCGTTTGTGCCAGTTGTCAGGCTCTTAACCGCATCCCCGAAGACCGTAGCGCTGATGGCGCCAAGTGCGGACGCTGCGGCCACGATCTCTTTGACGGCGATGTCATCAACGCGACCGGGGCAACGCTGGATAAACTATTAAAGGACGATCTGCCAGTCGTTATTGATTTCTGGGCCCCGTGGTGCGGCCCATGCCGTAGCTTTGCGCCGATCTTTGAAGATGTGGCTGAAGAGCGCAGCGGCGAAATGCGTTTTGTGAAAGTGAACACCGAAGCCGAACGCGAACTGAGCGCTCGCTTCCGCATCCGCAGCATTCCAACCATTATGATGTTCAAAAATGGTGAAATGGTCGACATGCTGAATGGCGCCGTCCCCAAAGCGCCGTTCGATAGCTGGCTGAACGAAGCCAACCAGCAGTAACCCCACCGGGGCACCGCTTGTGCCCCGTTTTCTCCTCTGCGACAATAGCGTTTTTCATTAGCGACTCCCATGATTGATAACGCTGTCCTTCGGCTACGCGCCGAACGCCTCGCGCGCGCAACCCGGCCTTTTCTTGCTCGCGGCAACCGCATCCGCCGCTGCCAGCGCTGCCTGCTCCCCCTAAAACAGTGTCTGTGCGCAACGCTGGCGCCAGCGCAGGCCGACAGCCGCTTTTGCCTGGTAATGTTCGACACCGAGCCGATGAAGCCCAGCAATACCGGGCGCCTTATCGCCGATATTCTGCCCAACACCGAAGCGTTTCAGTGGTCGCGTACCGAGCCGCCGCAGGCGCTGCTCGATCTGGTCGCCAATCCCGATTATCAGCCCATGGTCGTCTTTCCGGCCTCTTATGCCGGAGCGGAACGCCAGGTACTGAGCGCCCCGCCGGAGGGTAAGCCGCCGCTGTTTATTATGCTCGACGGCACCTGGACGGAAGCGCGGAAAATGTTTCGCAAGAGCCCGTATCTCGATGCGCTGCCGGTAATTTCTGTCGACCTGTCGCGCATCTCCGCCTATCACCTGCGCGAAGCCCATGCCGACGGTCAGTACTGTACGGCGGAAGTCGCCATCGCCCTGCTGGACTTAGCCGGCGACGCGCAGGCGGCGGCCGCGCTTGGCGATCACTTTAGCCTGTTCAGAAGCCGCTATCTGGCGGGAAAAACGCAGCATAAGGGCAGTATCACAGCACAACAGGCTGAAAGCGTTTAAAATCATTCGGTCACAGGGGATCAAAGGAGACCGGAATGAGCCAACGAGGCCTGGAAGCACTGCTGCGGCCAAAATCGATCGCCGTCATTGGCGCATCGATGAAACCACAGCGCGCTGGCTATTTAATGATGCGCAATTTGTTGGCCGGCGGTTTTAATGGCCCGGTCCTGCCGGTGACGCCCGCCTGGAAAGCGGTGCTTGGCGTACTGGCGTGGCCGACTATCGACAGCCTGCCGTTTACCCCGGATCTGGCGGTGCTCTGTACTAATGCCCGTCGCAATCTCGAGTTGCTCGAGGCCTTAGGGCGGAAAGGGTGTAAAACCTGCATTATCCTCTCTTCACAGCCAGACCAGTACCCGGCGCTGCTCGAATGCGCCGCCCGTTATCAAATGCGTCTGCTCGGTCCCAACAGCCTGGGGCTGCTGGCGCCGTGGCAGGGTCTGAACGCCAGCTTTTCGCCGGTCCCTATCCAGCGCGGCAAGCTGGCGTTTATCTCGCAATCCGCCGCCGTCTCTAACACCATTCTGGACTGGGCGCAGCAGCGCGAAATGGGTTTCTCGTACTTTATTGCGTTGGGCGATAGCCTTGATATCGACGTCGACGACCTGCTCGATTTTCTCGCCCGCGATAGCAAGACCAGCGCTATTTTGCTCTATCTGGAGCATCTCAGCGATGCCCGGCGTTTTGTCTCCGCTGCCCGTAGCGCATCGCGTAATAAACCCATTCTGGTCATCAAAAGCGGCCGCAGCCCGGCGGCGCAGAAATTACTGCATGTCAACTCAGGGATGGATCCCGCCTGGGATGCCGCTATTCAGCGGGCGGGGCTGCTGCGCGTGCAGGACACCCACGAGCTCTTTTCCGCCGTTGAAACCCTGAGCCATATGCGCCCATTGCGCGGCGAAAAGCTGATGATTATCAGTAATGGCGCGGCGCCGGCAGCGCTGGCGTTGGACGAACTGTGGCTGCGTAACGGCAAGCTCGCCAACCTCAGTGAAGCCACCTGCGACCAGCTCAGGCAGGCGTTACCGACGGGCGTCGAGGTTGCTAATCCTCTGGATCTGCGCGATGACGCCAGCAGCGAGCATTATCTCAAAGCGCTGAATGTGTTGCTGGACAGCCAGGATTATGATGCGCTGTTGGTGATCCACTCCCCCAGCGCCGCAGCGCCGGGTACCGAAAGCGCGCTGGCGTTGATTGATGCCCTTAAGCGTCATCCACGCGGGAAATACGTCACGGTGCTGACGAACTGGTGCGGGGAGTACTCTTCCCAGGAGGCGCGACGGTTGTTTAGCGAGGCCGGTATCCCAACCTATCGCACGCCGGAAGGCACTATTACCGCCTTTATGCATATGGTGGAATACCGTCGCAACCAGAAACAGCTACGGGAAACGCCGGTATTGTCCGATACGTTGACCGCCAATACCGCAGAGGCCCACACGCTGTTGCAGCGCGCGCTGAGCGAAGGCGCGACCTCGCTGGACACCCATGAGGTCAGCCCGCTGCTGCGCGCCTACGGCATCCATACTCTTCCCACCTGGATTGCCGCCGACAGCGCCGAAGCGGTACATATCGCCGAGCAGATTGGCTACCCGGTGGCGTTGAAGCTACGTTCGCCGGATATTCCGCATAAATCGGAAGTTCAGGGCGTCATGCTCTATTTACGTACCCCAGCTGAAGTCCAGCAGGCGGCGGACGCGATTATCGACCGGGTAAAAATGGCCTGGCCGCAGGCGCGCATTCATGGCCTGTTGGTACAGAGTATGGCCAACCGTGCCGGGGCGCAGGAGCTCCGGGTCGTCGTCGAGCATGACCCGCTTTTCGGCCCGCTGATTATGCTTGGCGAGGGCGGCGTCGAATGGCGAGCGGAAAATCAGGCCGCGGTCGCCCTGCCGCCGCTGAATATGAACCTGGCGCGTTATCTGGTGATCCAGGCCATCAAGAGTAAAAAGATCCGCGGGCGCAGCGCGCTACGCCCGCTGGATATTCCCGGACTCAGCCAACTGCTGGTGCAGGTCTCTAACCTGATTGTCGATTGCCCCGAGATCCAGCGGCTGGATATTCACCCCTTGCTTGCTTCCGGCAACGAGTTTACCGCCCTCGACGTTACTCTCAGCCTGGCGCCATTTAGCGGCGACAGCGAAAGCCGACTGGCAGTCAGACCCTATCCGCAGCAACTTGAGGAATGGGTGGAAATGAAAAACGGCGAGCGCTGCCTGTTCCGGCCGATCCTGCCTGAGGATGAACCACTATTATTGGCCTTTATTGAGCGGGTCACCAAAGAAGATCTCTATTACCGCTACTTCAGCGAGATCAACGAATTCACCCATGACGACTTAGCCAATATGACGCAGATCGACTACGATCGTGAAATGGCCTTTGTTGCGGTTCGCGCCACGGAGCAAGGAAGCGAGATCCTCGGCGTGACCAGAGCAATTTCCGATCCTGATAATATTGATGCCGAGTTTGCCGTGCTGGTGCGTTCTGACCTGAAAGGTTTAGGCCTTGGCCGACAGCTTCTTGAAAAACTGATCGCCTATACGCAGAGCCATGGATTACAGCGCTTGAATGGCATCACCATGCCAAATAACCGCGGCATGATAGGCCTTGCCAGAAAGCTTGGTTTTGCAGTGGATATCCAGTTAGAAGACGGAATAGTGAGCCTGTCTCTTGCGCTGAATACGTTACATTCGGTGACAAGCGACAGCAATTAATGACCACATTCGCGGGTAGTAATGGTATTATTGCCCGCTTACGTCATCTGCATGGTACAGAAGACCCTTCAATAAACAGAGAAGAAACGCACTGTGATGTTGTCAAAATTTAAGCGTAATAAACATCAACAACACCTTGCCCAACTCCCTAAGCTCTCTCAGTCAGTTGATGATATCGAGTTCTTTTACGCGCCGGCTGATTTCCGCCAGGCGCTACTGGCAAAGATAGCCCACGCCACCCAGCGTATTTGCATTATTGCGCTCTATCTTGAGCAAGATGATGGCGGAAAAGGAATACTGCAAGCCCTGTATGACGCTAAACGCCAGCGTCCAGAACTGGATGTGCGCGTGCTGGTTGACTGGCATCGCGCCCAGCGTGGCCGTATCGGCGCGGCAGCCTCCAATACCAATGCCGATTGGTACTGTCGCATGGCCCAGGAAAACCCAGGGATTGATATCCCGGTGTATGGCGTCCCGGTCAATACCCGGGAAGCGCTCGGCGTGCTTCATTTTAAAGGCTTCATCATCGATGACAGCGTTATTTATAGCGGCGCCAGCCTGAACGATGTGTACCTGCATCAGCATGATAAATATCGCTACGATCGCTATCAGTGCATCCGCAACGGCAAGATGGCCGACGTGATGTTCGACTGGGTCGAGCAGAATCTGGTACAGGGTCGCGGCGTGAATCGACTCGATCGCCCGGATCGACCAAAAAGCCCGGAAATCAAAAATGATATTCGCCAGTATCGCCAGGATCTGCGCGAAAGCGGCTATCACTTCACCGGCAATGCCGATGAAGATCAACTGTCAGTCACGCCGCTGGTTGGGCTCGGTAAATCGAGCCTGCTCAACAAGACTATCTTCCACCTGATGCCGTGTGCGGAACATAAGCTGACCATCTGCACCCCGTATTTCAACCTGCCCGCCGTACTGGTCAGAAATATTATTTCTCTGCTACGCAGCGGAAAAAAAGTGGAAATCATCGTCGGCGACAAGACCGCGAACGACTTCTATATCCCGGAAGATCAGCCGTTTAAAATCATCGGCGCTTTACCTTATTTGTACGAAATTAACCTGCGTCGCTTCCTGAGCCGTCTGCAGTATTATGTGAATACCGATCAGCTCATCGTACGTTTATGGAAAGATGACGATAATAGCTACCACCTGAAAGGCATGTGGGTTGATAACGAATGGATGCTGCTGACCGGCAACAACCTCAATCCGCGCGCCTGGCGGCTGGATTTAGAAAATGCCGTGCTGATCCACGATCCTAAGCATCAACTGCGCGAAATGCGGGAAAAGGAGCTTCAGCTCATCCGTACACATACGACGGTAGTGAAGCACTATCGCGATCTACAAAGCATCGCCGACTATCCGGTGAAGGTGAAAAAGCTTATCCGCCGTCTGCGGCGCATCCGCATCGACCGCCTCATCAGCCGCATTCTCTAAGATCAACGCCCCGTAATCCGGGGCTTTTTTTCAGGAAGAATTATGCGCTACTTCATCATTATTGCCCCTTTACTACTCAGCGGCTGCAGCCATATGGCCAATGATGCCTGGAGCAGTCAGGACAAGGCCCAACACTTTCTCGCGTCGGCAATGCTCTCCGCCGCCGGCAATGAATATGCGCAGCATCAGGGGTACAGCCGCGATCGCAGCGCCGCCATCGGTCTGATGTTTTCCGTTAGTCTGGGGGCATCAAAAGAGTTATGGGACAGCCGCCCGGCAGGGAGCGGCTGGAGCTGGAAGGATTTCGCCTGGGATGTCGCCGGCGCCACCACCGGCTATACGGTGTGGCAACTGGCGCATCAATGAGGTTACAAACGCAACCCCTTCCCTTTACCATGCAGCATCAGGGAGACCAGGAAGGCAATCGCCGCCATTACCGTCACGTACCAGTAGAAGGCATTCTCCATTCCTATAGATTTAAGCGACAGCGCGACGTATTCAGCTGAACCGCCGAACAACGCGTTTGCTACCGCATAGGACAGGCCCACGCCCAGCGCGCGAACCTGTGCCGGAAACATTTCCGCCTTCAGGATCCCGCTGATGGAGGTGTAGAAGCTGACGATCAGCAACGCGCAAATCACCAGCGCAAATGCGGCATACGGCGAGCTAACATTCTGCAGCGCACTCAAGATTGGCACGGTAAACAGCGTCGCCAGCACGCCGAAACACAGCATTGAAGTACGGCGCCCCACCTTATCCGAGAATGCGCCAAACAGCGGTTGTACCAGCATATACACGAAAAGCGCCGCCGTCATAATCATGCTGGCTGTGCTGGCCGACATGCCGGCGGTATTCACCAGATATTTTTGCATATACGTGGTGAAGGTGTAAAAAGTCAGCGAACCGGCGGCAGTAAAGCCCAGTACCATGACAAAAGCCCGGCGATTACGCCACAAACCTTTAAAGGAACCGGCCTCTTTCAGCGCACGGGTTTCCTGCTTCGAGGTTTCATCCAACTGACGACGCAGCCACAGCGCGACGATGGCCAGTACTGCGCCCAGCGCAAAAGGAATACGCCATCCCCAGGCATGCAAATCTTCATCACTGAGGATTTGCTGTAGTGCGACAACGACCAGTACCGCCAGCAGTTGACCACCAATTAACGTAACGTACTGGAAGGAGGCGTAGAATCCTTTCTTTCCTTCTACTGCGACTTCACTCATGTAGGTCGCGCTGGTGCCATATTCCCCGCCAACGGACAGGCCCTGGAACAGACGTGCCAGCAACAGCAGTGCCGGCGCCCAGGTACCGATAGTGGCGTATCCCGGTAGACAAGCAATCACCAGCGAGCCGAAGCACATCATGCATACCGAAATAAGCATTGAGGCTTTACGTCCGCGTCGGTCAGCAATACGGCCAAATAGCCAGCCGCCGATGGGGCGCATCAGGAAGCCAGCAGCAAAAACTCCGGCCGTTTGTAACAATTGAGTGGTGGTATTTCCTGAAGGGAAGAAGATGTGCGCAAAATAGAGTGAGCAAAATGAGTAGACATAAAAATCAAACCATTCCACCAAGTTCCCTGAAGATGCCCCCACAATTGCCCATACACGGCGCCGGGTATCGCCCTGCTCCAGGGAACCCTGCTCGTTAATGCTACTTTCTGTCATTATAATTTTGCTCCAGCAAAGACCGTAATCTGTCTCATCGGGCGTGACACGTCACTCAGACAAATTAATTAGTGAACCAAATGTTATATAATTGTTATTTATTTATATGTGATTGTATTCACATTTTTTTTCGTAACACCGGTTTTCGCGATTAACGTCAGTACATGAGCAGTGAAAAAGTGAATTATGGCGAAGTGGTTACAACGACGGGGTTTTATATGGCTTTGAATGAAGGTGATGAGATGGTGTAGCAAGATTTTCCCGCAGGCGGTTCAACCCCGGGAAGGAGCGGTAGCCCCGGTAAGCGCAGCGCCACCGGGGAGATGGCGAAGTACCTGGCCGCAAAACACAAAAACAAAAGGCCCGGTCTTCCGACTGAGCCTTTCGTTTACGTTGCTATGACAGCGGCTTTCCCCGGAGGCGGTGCTGCGCAC